>JACQUK010000070.1 GCA_016210325.1 Chloroflexota bacterium | reverse complement strand
TCCACTACTACATGGACTGGAACCGCACGGTGCTCTACAAGGTCCAGCGCGGCGAGGGCGAGTGCGCCCTGTAGCCAGGACGGTGATAAGCGGGTGTCGTGGGGGCGGACATGGCTACTAGCAGAAAACGAGCGTGGCCCCGTGTAGAAAAGGTGCTGTCGTGGGGCACGCGGGAGGTGCCGGTGACCCTGCGCCACGGCAAGACCGGCGTGGCGTTGCTGCACCGGGGGCGGGTGCTCACCCGCTGCTACCCCTCGCGGTCAGGCACCAAGGCAGCCTTCCTGGTAGCTGAGGCGTTGGGAGTCAAGCTACCCCCGCCGGGCGGCTCGGTAGACGCCGTGGTGTCCACCGGTGTGCTGTACCGCGCGGTCTCCATCGCCTCCCTGGACCTGCGGCGCCCTGAGACGCTGCCCCTGGTGACGCGGCTGCTGGAGGAGGCCGATCTCCAGCGCCTGCGCGGCGGCGGGCCAGAGGGTTAGAAGCGGTTCGAAAAATCGCTCTTCCAGCGGCCCCCTGAAGGAGACGGCATCCATGCCCCCCTTCAGGCAGGGGATGTCCAGGCGATTTCCGAACAGGTTCTACGAGCCGGGCAGGAGTTTGATAGCTTTGAGAGCTATCAACTCTCTCAACAGGTCCATGGTCTTTCCCGATAGCTGGCCCTTCTCGAACTCAATATACCCGAGGTCGCTGAAATCGGAAGGGAATGTGACACCCTTCTCCTTAAAGACTACGATGCGTCTATCGTACACATACGATGCGGCGCCTAACTCATAGATTACATTCTCGCGGGGCCGCAGCAGAACGTTACCTGCCGTGTCTCTAAATTCTTCGTCCGCCGTGAAGACAAAGATGCCTCCAGAGCAGGCTCCCATTAGCTCCTTAACCTTTTGTGGAATAGGACGCCCAGCGTTGGCCTCCTCCTTCGCTACGACATAGGGGATGCCTAACTCCTTGAGGATCGCCTCCAACTGCTGGAGAGCTCCAGTATCGCGCCCGTGCGCTACAAAAAACTGAAGCGTCGCCGGGGGCTGCAGTCTTGTGGATGCCTCAGGAGGTCGGGATTCCTCAGCTTTAGCGGCAGGCACTTCGGCACTTGTCGGTTCATCGGTAATTTCCTCAACGGGTGAAGCCTGCACGGTAGGGTGACCTGCATCCAACACCACCCAAGTGGAGCCTCCAACATCCCTTATGAAACCGACTGACCAGCCGGTCTTGATAAAGATGTTCGCAGCCTCTTCGGCCCACTGCGGAGCAACCTTGAACGGCTCCGCCTTTAAGATGCCCTTCAAAACGTCCACTACTGGCAGTTTGTTGTTGTTGTAATAAGAGAGCAACTGATCGAAAAGTTCTATTGAGCGGAACCCATTACGCATAGCATCCAGTTTCTCAGCCTCGCTCCTCGGCCTGGTTAGCTGCTCACCCAACTTCGTGAGTGCAATGACTTCTGAGTGGTAGTTACCCTCAGTAAAGCCGTATTTCGACGAAGCGGTTATCAAGTCACGATAGCCGGTACTTGCGGGGCTCCATTTCATGGCCTCCGCCAGAAGGACTCTGTTTATTGGACGACCAGCGTTGTGCTCATAGATGGCCATAGGCAACTTTATGGCGTCCTCGACGGCAATCGCTGGGTACGGGCGGGATGGACCTCTTGCCATAAGCTTACCTCCAGAGGCATTTGTTTTATCTTACATTGCTGAATGTCGTTTGTCAAACAACAATGTCTGCCTCCGTGACGCGAGCTGTCCTGGTTGATAAAAACGCCGGGGTCTTTTGGAATCTCACCAACGTCCGCGCAGGTACCAATGCCTAGAAACGTGAATTAGCAGTACACCGTGTAAAGCTGACTGGTTCGCCGGGCCTAGGCAACCTTGAGCACGGTGCCAGACCCATGGTGAGTCTTCAATCAGCCTGGGTCGAGCAGCCAGGCCAACCTGCAGCGTAATGCGCAACTCTTGCAGCCACTCCGCCCCTTGGCGCTTTAGCGACTCCACAGGTATAATTTGGGTAGGGGTGCTCATCATGGGTGGGAGGCAGGATGCCCCAGGAGTGGCGGCAACTGGCCAAGTACAGCTTCTACCATGTTGATCCACAGTGGCGCCGGCTACCTCTGGCGCAGCGGCGCAAGGGGAAAGAGCAGGTGCTGGCCGTGGTCCGCGGGTTTGGGGAGAGCTTGGCGGTCCGCTCCTATTCACTGGTGGGGTTGCGAGGCGATGCCGACTTCCTTCTGTGGCTAGTGACCTGGTCCCCGGAGACTATCCAGGACTTCACCGCCCGCGTCTACGCCACGGAGATGGGCAGCTACCTGACCATGCCCTACTCCTACCTGGCCATGGCCCGCCGCTCTCCCTACGTTGCGGGACACCGCCACGAGGGGCAGGAGGGAGTCCAGGAGGCGTTCCGCATGGCCTCGCAGGAATATCCCTACCTCATCCTCTACCCATTTGTGAAGAGCAGCGCCTGGTACCAGCTCCCCAGAGAAGAGCGCCAGCGCATGATGGAAGCGCACTTCTTCATTGGTCACAAGTACCCCACGGTGCACATCAACACTGGCTACTCCTACGGGCTGGACGACCAGGAGCATGTGGTGGTCTTCGAGACCACGAGCCTGGCCGATTTCCAGGACCTGGTGATGGAGCTGCGCGAGGCCGAGAGCCGCCCCTACACCCTGCGGGACACGCCCATCTTCACCTGCCTGCGGCGGCCTCTGGCCGAGGTTCTGGACACCCTGGGGTAGCTGGCGGCTAGCCCGGAGTCACCAGAAAAGACCGAGGGGGGACACATACTGTGTCCCCCCTCGCGTTTTGCCCGTGGGTTGCCGACCCGCTAGCTGGCAGGTGCGGCTGCAGACGCCTGCTGCTTGACGTGGTTCAGCAGGCCACCTGCCAGGTAGATGGCCACCTGGCGCTCCGTCATCTGGTGCTCTGTTTCGATGGTGGTGCCCTTGGTCTTGTTGGTCACCTTCACACGGCGGCCCTGCCGCACCTGCTGCCGCAGGTTGAGGACCTCCAGCTCATCCCCTTGCTCCAGCGTGTCGTAGTCCTTCTCGTTGACGAAGGTCAGGGGCAGGATGGCGAAGTTGATGAGGTTGGCCCAGTGGATGCGGGCGAAGGACTTCACCAGCACCGCGCGGACGCCCAGGTACATGGGTGCCAGCGCAGCGTGCTCGCGGCTGGAGCCCTGGCCGTAGTTGACCCCACCCACAATGACCCCGCCATGCCACTCCTGGCAGCGCTTCACGAACTCCTTGTCCACTCGGCCAAACACGTGCTGCGAGATGGCGGGGACGTTGGAGCGCAGTGGCAGGATGCTGGCTCCGGCCGGCATGATGTGGTCGGTGGTGATGTTGTCACCGACCTTGATGAGGACCCGACCGCGGGTCTCCTGGCCCGGTGGCTGGGCTGCGGGCAGGGGCTTGATGTTGGGGCCGCGGAGCACCTGGACCTGGGCACCGTCCTTGGACGGTGGCAGGACCATGGCGTCATCAATGATGAACTCCTCGGGCTCTTTGATCTGGGGGTACGCTCCCAACTCCCTGGGGTCCGCGATTTTGCCAGCCAAGGCGCAGGCAGCCGCCACCTCAGGGCTGCACAGGTACACCCGGTCGTTGGGTGTGCCAGAGCGGCCTGGGAAGTTGCGGTTAAAGGTCCGGATAGAGACGCCCTCAGAGGGTGGCGCCTGCCCCATGCCGATGCAGGGGCCGCAGGCAGACTCCAGGATCCGGGCGCCGGCCTGGACAAAGGTCATCAGAAAGCCGTAGGAGGTGGCCATCTGGAGGGCCTGGCGCGACCCCGGCGTGACAACGAGGCTGACGCCGGGGCCTACCCGTTTCCCTTTCACGACGGCGGCGACCACCGCCAGGTCGTGAAAGGAGGAGTTGTTGCAGGAGCCGATGGCCACTTGGGCCACCGGCGTCCCAGCCACCTGGTGGACCGGCACCACGTTGTCAGGGCTGCTGGGGCAGGCGATGAGCGGTTCCAGCTTGTCCAGGTCAATCTCAATGGTCCCGTCGTACTGGGCACCAGGGTCAGCGGCAAGGGGGGCCCACTGGTGCTCCCGCTTCTGCCTCGTCATGTAAAGGCGCGTCTGCTCATCGCTGGGGAAGACGGAGGTGGTGGCCCCCAACTCTGCACCCATGTTGCAGATGGTGGCCCGTTCAGGGACCGTCAGGGAGTCCACCCCCGGGCCGCTGTACTCGAAGACCTTACCAATGCCACCCTTCACCGTCAGACGGCGCAGCAGCTCCAGGGCAATGTCCTTGGCGGCTACCCAGGGCTGGAGCTTGCCCTTCAGGTAGACCTGCACCACCTTGGGCATCGGGATGTAGAAGGGGCCGCCGCCCATGGCCACGGCCACTTCCAGGCCACCCGCGCCAATGGCCAGCATGGCCAGGCAGCCCGCGTTGGGGGTATGGCTATCGGCACCCAGCAGGACCCGGCCGGGCACCGCAAAGCGCTCCATGTGGACTTGGTGGCAGATGCCGTTGCCGGGACGCGAGAAGTACATGCCGTGCCTGGCGGCGATGGTCTGAAGGAAGCGGTGATCGTCGGCGTTCTCGAAGCCGGTCTGAAGCATGTTGTGGTCTACATAGACCACCGATAGCTTTGTGCGGACCTGCGGGATGTTCATGGCCTCAAACTCAAGACAGGCCATAGTCCCCGTAGCGTCCTGAAGCAGGGTCTGGTCCACAGAGAGGCCGATCTCCTGTCCTGGCTCTAGCTTGCCGGATACCAGGTGGGCCTCCAGGATTTTGCGCGTCACGCTCTGTGCCACAGCATCCCCTTTCCTAGTGTCGAAACCGCACCAGTTCTGAGATGTCCTGCCACTGGCGGTGCACTGCGGGGATAGCTAGTGCGCGGCGTTGACCTTCCGGGGCGCTTCTTGGGTGGCCTGCTTGAGCTGGCTCAGGTCCTTGCCCTTGAAGTAGTTGTAGTTCACGGGAACGTACGACGTCCACTTGTCCGGCACCTCTTCCTCGCGGAAGATGGCAGTGACCGGGCAGACCGGCTCGCACGCGGCGCAGTCAATGCACTCGTCAGGGTTGATGAACATTTGGGAGTCGTCCGCTGTGGTGTAGATGCAGTCCACTGGGCAGACGTCAATACATGCCCCGTCCTTCACCCCAACGCATGGTTCACTGATGATGTACATCCCTGAGTTGTCCTCCTTTCCATGGCGACAAGCCCCAACAGCCAGCTACCGGCCGTTGGGCTCTATCTATTCTACGGTGACCCCGCCGCTGGTGCAACGCTCCCGAAAGCAGCGATTAACCCCCGTAGGGCATCCCGACACATCGGGACGAACCTGCCCGCGGCGGGCGGTCGGGTTGTCCCGACCCGTCGGGACAACCTACAGCTTGAATCGCTATTCTTGGGACGCTACACATGGTCATAGCTCAACCAAGGCAGGGGCGCGGGAGGGCGCCTTCCCGCCGGCCTGGCCCGAGACCGGAGTCGAACGGGGCTAGAGCTGCACCCCGTAGCCCCGCTTGCGGACGGACAGGTTGACGAAGGTCTCGGTGCGGCGGACGCCAGGGATGGTCCCCACGGTGTTCTTCAGGAAGTTGCCCAGGTGCTCCGGGGAGGGCAGGATAGCCCAGGCGAAGACGTCGAAGGCACCGGTGGTGACGCTGACCCACTGGCATTCCTTCAGGCTACTCAAGGCGTTGGCCACGGTGTCAATCTTGTCCGGGTCCACCTGCACTCCGACTATGGCCTCGGTGGCGTACCCCAGGCGGGCCGGGTCCGGCATAGCAATAACTTTGATAATACCGTCCTGGACAAGACGCTTCAGGCGACGGCGGACCGTGCCTTCGCTGACCCCGACCTCGCGGGCAATACGGGCATTGGAGGCGCGCCCATTCTCTTGGAGGATGCCGATAATCTTGCGGTCCAGTTCGTCCATGCTTTGACTCTCCGCTGGCATACTCTCGTTTATTCATCATAGAAAGTCTTTACGAATACTGTCAATAGCCCTTGGGCTTGGCAGCCCCGGCTATTGGAGCGTCGTTGACAAGGCCTGGCAAGGGGACTACAATCAACCCTAGCGAAAAACGCCCCTAGGGCCAGGTGGACTGAGCAACGCCATGTTACGCATAAGACTTCGCAGGGTTGGAGCCAAGAAACAGCCCAGTTATCGCATCGTCATCACCGATGCCCGTTCACCTCGGGATGGCGCTTATGTTGACCTATTGGGGACCTACAATCCACTGACGGACCCCCCGACCATTGTTCTTGATACGGAGAAAGCGAAGCACTGGCTCCAGCGCGGAGCCCAGCCTTCATCTCCGGTCGAGCGGATGTTGCGCAAACTCGGCGTCCTGGAGAACGTCGTAGGAAATGAAGGAACTCATTGAGTTCGTCGCCCGCTCCATCGCCCATGACCCTAACTCGGTCAAGGTGACGGAAATCAACGAGGACGGGCACACGATCATCCAGCTCGAGGTAGCCCCGGAAGACAAGGGACGGATCATCGGGAAACAGGGCCGGGTGGCCCAGGCGATGCGTGTCCTGCTCCGGGTCGCGGCAGTCAAGGCAGGGGCCCGGGTTACGCTCCAGATCGTGTGACCACCTCCCCTTCAGCCGACTTTCCCCAGCATGGTGTGCCTGAGGGCCAGGGAAATGCCCGACCCTTTGTCGTTGTGGGGCGTGTCCTGAAGCCCTGGGGCATGCGCGGCGCCCTCCGAGTTGCTGTCCTCACCGATTTTCCCCAACGTTTTGCGCAGGGCAGCCGGTTCTACATCCGCGGTGTCGTCTATGAGTGCCACTGGGTGCGGCGCGAGCGCTCCACGGTCATCCTCAAGCTGGTTGGGGTGGACACGCAGGAGCAGGCCGAGGCCCTGCGGGGGCAGGAGTTGGAAATCCCCGACAGCTCACTGATGCCACTGCCGCTGGGGACCTACTATGTCTTCCAACTCGTGGGCCTGGAGGTCTATACCACGCAGGGTGAGGCGTTAGGGCGTGTGGTGGAGGTCCTTCAGACGGGAAGCAACGACGTTTACGTGGTCCGCGGGCAGGGGAGCGATCTGCTGATTCCGGCGACCCAGGAGGTGGTGAAAGAGGTGGACCTGCTGGGGCAGAGGATGGTGGTGGAGCTCCTGCCCGGGCTGCGATAGGGGTCTGCTTTTTGACCCCCTGAGGGGGCTGCGCTAGAATGAAGGGCGCGGGACAGCATTCCATGAAAAGCAGGTGCTATCAGCCATTGCATGTAGCGGAAGGGTGTCTGCTGATCCTGCGAGGTGAGGCGTTATGTCGGGTCACTCGAAATGGTCTCAAATCAAGCACCAGAAGGGCGTTGCCGACCACAAGCGGGGGCAGGTCTTCACCAAGCTGACCAGGGAGATCATCGCTGCGACCCGTCAGGGCGGAGGCGAGCCGGCGGGGAACTCTCGCCTCCGTCTCGCAGTGGAGAAGGCCCGTGAGGCCAACATGCCAATGGACAACATCCAGCGGGCCATCAAGCGCGCCCTGGGGCAGGGAGAAGGCCAGAGCGCGCTGGAGGAGCTACTCTACGAAGGGATCGGCCCCGGAGGCGTGGCCCTGCTGGTCTCGGTCCTCACTGACAGCCGCAACCGGGCGGTCTCGGAGATACGCAACATCCTGGAGCGGGGTGCTGGCAAGCTGGCGGCGGCCGGCGCTGTGGCCTGGGCCTTCGAGGCCAAGGGCGTCATCCTCATCGAAGAAAAGAACTCTGACCGGGCCCAGGAGATTGCCCTCCAGGCCATTGACCTGGGCGCTGAAGACTTCACGCTGGAGGATGGCCTCCTGGAGTTGCGCACATCTCCTGAGCGGTTCGAGGCGCTGAGGGCGGCCCTGGAGGAGCGGCAGATCAAGGTCTCCAGCGCCGAGCTGGCCATGGTCCCCAAGTCCTCGGTGACGCTCGATGCACGGACGGCGGAGCAGACCTTGCGCCTGCTGGACCGGTTGGAGGAGTTGGACGACGTCCAGAAGGTGTACAGCAACGCCGAGTTCCCCGACGAGGTGCTGGAGCAGTACAGGACGGCGGTGTAGGAGCCCTGTGGGGGAGCGTGTCCTGGGCATAGACCCCGGTACGGTGCGGATGGGGTATGGCCTGCTGGAGGCCGCCTCGCCGACTCCCTTGCTCCTGGCCTGCGGCGTCCTTCGGGCCAGCCAGCGTCAAGGGCCTGCCCAGCGTCTTTACGCCCTCTACCACCAGCTCTGCCAACGTATTGAGGAGTTCCGGCCCTCCGTCATGGCGGTGGAGCAGCCCTTTGTGCCCCGCCAGGAGCAGGAGGCCAGTGTGCGCACCGCTATCGTCATGGGCCAGGCCCAGGCCGTGGCCCTGTTGGCCGCGGGACAGTTTGAGATACCTGTGGTCTCCTACGCGCCGGCCCAGGTCAAAGTCGTGGTCACCGAGCACGGGCGGGGGTCCAAGCACCAGGTAGCGGAGATGGTCCGCCTACTGTTGGGCCTGGATTCGGTCCCTCGGCCGGCCGATGCCTCCGATGCCGTGGCGGTGGCGCTGTGCCATCTCCATTACCAGGGCATGGCGAAGCTCTTGGAGCGGGCGCAAGGCCCATTGGCTGGCGCCAGGCCACAGGTGTGAGGGGGCACAGCCATGATCACCGGTGTCCGTGGCACTCTTGAGGCGGCCGGCCCCGACTGGGCCGTGGTGGCTGTGGGTGGGGTCAGCCTCAAGGTGTTTGCCCCGGCCAGCGCGGTGGCCCAGCTTGGGCCGGTGGGCCGGACGGTGCGGCTGCACACCCATCTGGTGGTCCGGGAGGACAACCTGGCGTTGTACGGCTTCCCGTCCGAGGAAGGCCTGCGCCTTTTCGAGCTGCTTCTCACTGTCAGCGGGGTTGGCCCCAAGACTGCTCTGGGCGTCCTGTCGCACCTCTCTCCTGAGCAACTGGTGCGGGCCGTTTCTGCCGGGGACGTGGAGGCGTTGTCCCACGTGCCCGGCGTGGGGAAAAAGACGGCCAGCCGCCTGGCGCTAGAGCTGAAGGGGAAGCTGGAGGGCGAGTGGGCCTTGCCGGCCCAGGAAGCCCAGGGGGTGGATGCTGAGGTAGTTGAGACGCTCGTAGCCCTTGGCTATTCCAGGAACGAGGCAAGGCAAGCCGTGGCGCGCCTGCCCCAGGGGGACAGCTTGCCCCTAGAGGAGCGGGTGCGGCAGGCCCTCCAGCAGATGGGGAGCAAGGCGGGCTGAATGCCAACTCGGCGGGAAGCGCGGACGCCCTATGACCTCTGGGCCGGTTTCTACGATGCCTTCCATTCCTTCCTCACTGAGGACATCGCCTTCTACGTGGAGGAGGCCAAGTGCAGCGGAGGCCCCGTGCTGGAGCTAGGGTGTGGCACGGGTAGAGTCTCGGTCCCTATTGCCCAGGCCGGTGTCCCCGTGGTGGGCGTGGACACGTCGCGTGCGCTGCTGCGGGCCGCGCGGAGGAAGGCCAGGGCCGCAACCCTCTCGCCGGCCCAGGCTAGCTTCCGGGAGGGGGATATGCGCACGCTCCGCCTCCGGGGGCAGTTTACGCTCGCTATCCTGCCCTATCATACCTTTCAGGTGCTCCTCACCGTGGAGGAGCAGAAGGCCACGCTGGCCAACATCTACCAGCACCTCCGACCGGGCGGTTGCCTTGCTTTCGACCTAGCGGTGGTGACGCCAGAGGAGCTGGCCGCACCTCCCTCCACACCGTTCCACTGGCGCGACATCCACGACCCACAGAGCGGCCGGCGGTTTGTGGTGTGGGCCGAGAACTGCTTTGACCGTGACTCCCAGGTGGACTACGCGCGCCTGACCATTGACGAGGTGGACGGGGAGCAGCGGTCCCTCCAGCGCTACTACCGGGACTACACCATGCGCTACCTGGGCCGCTACGAGGCCCAGCACCTGCTGGAGCTGTGCGGCTTCGAGGTGGAGGCGCTGTACGGCGACTTCAGTCGAGGGGCCTTCACCGAGGACAGCGATGAGATGGTCTGGGTGGCGCGGAGAGGGTAGCGACTGGTACGGCCTCGGCTTTCGGGGCATTTTGGCTGCTGCCAGCCCGCACTAGTGCACGGTCTTTGTGCGGCGCGCCTTGCCGCCTGACTTTGCCTCTACAGGGGCAGCGGGGCCTTCCTACTTGGGCTGCATGGGCTGGCCGTGGCAGGTGATGGGCTGCTTCTGCTCGTTGGCGGCACGGGTCACAATGACCTCGGTGCCGCAGACCTTGCACACGTAGCGCTTGCCAGTCTGGTTGTGGGGCACAACTCCCTCCTGGTGGTCTCCCGCGCTCGCAGCGGCATGATGCCTGCTGGGCGCAGTGGGGTTCGGAGCGCCGGACTGAGGATACATGAAGGCTCCCGGCGCTGCAACCCGCACCCGTCCCGGTGGTACAATGCTGTCTAGGGCCTAACCGGTTGCTTAAAAAGGGGAGTCCAGAGGGGCGAAGCCCCTTTGGCAGGGGTCTGGGGGTGTCCCCCAGGACTCTTCCCATTTCCCCTCTCCCTCACCGGGGGAGAGGGGTAGGGGTGTGGGCTG
>JACQUK010000006.1 GCA_016210325.1 Chloroflexota bacterium | reverse complement strand
GGCCGTGGGGTGAGGAGGGCGGGTGCGGGGTGGGACGCTGGACGAGACTTGCAGAGCAGCTTGGCCTACACCTCTGACCCGGGGGTGTTCATGGAGCTAACAGACGCTTCAGCGCTTTGAGAGGGTCCGTCGGTTGGAGGTGCTCGACCAACCGCTCGAACTTGCGGGGGTCAGCATTTATGATTTGGTGCAGGCTCACAGGATTGGCCGGTAGTCCATACTTAGTGATGTCAATCTTGGCGGTATGTGCAGCGTACACGATCCAGGCTTCGAAATAAGGGCACAGTAGCACTAACCGATTGTTCGTCTGGGTATCCCGCAAGAGCTTGAGATGCTGCTTGGAGAGCTCTCGCTGCACAACCATCTCCGTGAAGTAGGCAGGTTGCACGCTGCCTGGGTCTTCATCCACCATACCCAACACGCCGGTTCGCGAGCGCATCTCCTTGGCTACCGCCGGCTTCCCTTTGGATTCGTGAATCACCTGCCTTCGAGACAGACCAGTCAACGTCCGCACCAGGATTTCGTCCGGCTTGCACTCGACGTAGATCACGCCTTTTCAACATACCGCTCAAGATTGGAGAACACATCCAGCTCGCCCAGTTCGCTGAGCTCTTGCTCGGTCAATACTTTCACCTTGGTCTCGTAGTTTTCGAAGTAGACTATATGGACTGCCAATTCAGACTTCGCTGTTTTCTCTAGAAGTGGAAGGAGGAAATAAGGGTTATGTGTAGCAATGAAGTATTGGTTCTGGTTCTGGTCGAGAGCGATTAGCTCAGCGAGATACTTTGTGTAGTAGGGGAAGGCATGGGACTCAGGCTCTTCAAACGCTAACACAGATTGCTTGTTGGTCAAGATGGCGGCAAGATAAAATGTCAAGCGCTGGAGTGTTTCTGAGGCCAAAGAGTAGGGATACGCTATGATGACATCATCAACTTGCTTGACGAGCTCGAGCTTCGACTCTTGGGGCCTGATAACTAACCTGAGGCCCATCTGGAGGAAAAGCTGACTAACCAGGTCTCTAAGATCTTTGTGGGCGAGCAGCAGGGAGACCAGGTTTTCGCCTGAGGGCGGCATCAGGAAATCGGATTCTCGCCTGGGGAATGCTCCTTGGGTCAGGAAGCGATAGGATTTGTAGTGAGCTATCGTTCCATCGTTCCTTGTGTGGTGAACGGTGATCTGGTTGTGGTCTCCTTGCAAGATCACAGCCTGTACATCACCTACGCGGCACGAGCCCTCGAACCCCCCCTGGCCGTAGGCTAGCTGCGAAACAGTACCGTCGCACACAATCTCCACGGGGTGGTCCAGGTTCTCGTCGTAGAAAAGATTGCTTGTTCTTTCGCATCTCACAAACCGGTCTAGCGCGTACCCGTAGCGCGAGTAGTAGAGGAATGACAGAAACCCGATGCTTTCAAGGATATTCGACTTCCCGGTGTTCGGCTGCCCGATGAAGACATTGACTCTCTTGCCGACCAGCCGGAGTTCCTTGATCGACTTAAAGCGTTGGATCCTCAGCGTGTTTATCATGAGGGTGTCCTAAGCCCAAATGTGTTCCATGGACCAGTGGGGCAGGCGACCATGACTGAACTCAAGAAAAAGGCAGCCAGGTTCGAACTTATCACAGCGGCAGTATAGCATCTCGAAGTCACTCGAGTACATTGTCTTGGATGACCGACTACCATGCGTAGCGTCGGCCATCTTTTACACCAGTCCCTCTGGCAACCTCTTGCCTCGCACTCCCACCCTTCGCCTCCGGCCACGCCTGCTGGAAGCACTCCGTGCCCAGCACCACGCGCGGCGCCGAGGGTAGCAGCCGCCTGGATGGCGCAGGCTGGGCGTTGTCGGACGCGGACGGGCCGGTGCCCTGGCCTCAGGACAAACGAGTGCAGCTACTCGTTGTATTTCCTGAGCGGCTTGCCAGCAGCGTCCCTCCATGTGCCACCAGCGATGATGATAATCCCCTCAATGAATCCCCACAGTGAACCAATGCCAAGGGTGATGATACTTACGATGATTTGCACGATCCCTATGCCAATGTAGCCCAGGTAGAAGCGGTGGACCCCCAACGCGCCCAGGAGTATGCCGAGGACGCCGGCTGCAACACGGGATTTCTCGGAAAACGCGGTCTGTGTGGGTTGCAGGCCCGGAGTTGAAACCCTCACACCGCACTTGACGCATATTTCGGCAGCTTTCTTGATGACCGCCCCGCAGCTTGAGCAATACATCTCATCAGTGCCTGGCTTGGTGCTCTCCATCACTTGCCTCCCAAGATACCGTAGCTCATTTCAGGAACCCCAAAGCGCGTTGCTTGGTCGTGACTCGACTGCAATTCTAGCAGGGCATCCCTAGCATGCAAGTGCCCTGACCGCGATTACCCGCCTCCACAGGTTGAGTTTCTAGCAGGGTGATAAGAAACTGCTTCAACCATCCCCCTTGCCCCCTTCCTGGCCAGGAAGGGGGGATAGTTTATATCTGGGGGGCACCCCCAGACCCCTGCCAAAGGGGCTTCGCCCCTCTGGACTCCCCTTTTTCAGCAACCTGCTAGGGCAGTCCATCGAGCAGTCCGCCAAGCTGCACCCCCGGTGCAGGCACCGGCCAAACCTGCTGGAAGAACTCCGTGCCCAGCACTACGGGCAACGCCTCTGGCGGCAGCGCGCGCACAAAGCCCTCCGCCGGCATCTGGGTGCGGTGGCACAGCAGCGCCCGCAGCTTCACGTCCACCGTCGCGCTCACGTCCATGACGACGTGGATGTCCGTCTCTTCAGGCAGCGCCAGGCCCCCGAAGTCCTCCCGGAACTTCTCGGTGGGAATCCCCAACTTGGCCAGGCGGGCCAGCACCCGCTCCAGCCCCACACTGGACGGCGGGTGGCCGTAGAACAGGCGGCGCGCCTGGAAGGGCGCCAGCCCCCTGACAAGCTGCCACGGGTAGCGCGAGGGGTCGGCGGCCCAGTGGAAGGCCTCGGTAGCCAGGCGCGAAACCGCCATGTGGTCCGGGTGGCGTGTGGTCCCCCCGGGCGGGAAGGTCACCACAGCCCACGGCCGGAGCTGCCGGATGGCCTGCACCATCAGACTCCGCAACCGCTCCACGTTCCAGGTTGCTGCCTGGCCATCCAGCTCGCCAAGGAAGCGCACGGCCCGCACGCCCAGCACCCTGGCCGCGCGGCGCAGCTCGCCGGCGCGGACCTGGCCCAGGGTCTCCCGGGTCGCCAGCGAGGGGTCGGCGATCTCGCCTGCCTCGCCCTTGGTGGCGCACAGGATAGCTGTGTAGACTCCCTGGCTGGCGTAGTGGGCCAGGGTGCCGCCGACCATGAAGGACTCGTCGTCAGGGTGGGCGAAGATGCCCAGGATGCAGGGGGCATCGGGGTCTGGGCGCGTGAGCGGACGCATGGCAACTCCTCGTTTGTGGGCAGGTGCTCCTTGTGACAGGGCATCGGCTGCCTTGAGCGGGCCACGGATAGATGGGAACACCATGTAGCCTACCTCTGGCAGGTTACCGTACCATAGGGTTGCCGTGGCGGCAAGGCGCCAGAAAGGAGAAGCGATGGCATCAGCCGAAGCTTCCCGTGGCGGGCCGCGCCTCGTCGTGCTGGGCGGCATCAACATGGACCTGGTGGTAGTGACGCCGCGCTTCCCCCAGGCCGGCGAGACGGTCATCGGCACGCGCTTCTTCACCACGCCCGGTGGCAAGGGGGCCAACCAGGCGGTGGCCTGCGCCCGCATGGGGGCGCGCACGTGGATGGTGGGACGGGTTGGGGGTGACGCCTTCGGCGAGGAGCTGTTGGCCAGCCTCCAGGCCAAAGGTGTTGACATAAAGGCCGTGCTGCGCGATGAGACCACCACCTCAGGTGTGGCCCTGATTGAGGTGGACGCGACGGGCCAGAACCGCATTGTGCAAGTGCCCGGCGCCAATGGCCGCTGCGACGCCTCGGACGGGGAGCGGGCCGCCGCGCTGATGTCGGAGGCCGACGCGCTGCTGCTGCAACTGGAGGTGGCGCCGGAGGCGTCGCTGGTCGCGGCCAGAGAGGCGAAACGGCTGGGCAGGCTGGTGCTGCTCAACCCGGCGCCGGCGCGCCGTGTCCCTGACGAGCTGCTGCGGCTGGCCGACTACCTGACGCCCAACGAGACTGAGGCGGCGGCGCTCTCCGGGCTGGCGGTGCGCGACCCGTCCTCAGCCCTGGAGGCGGCCAGGGCATTGCTGGGCGCTACGACCAGGGGGGTCATCGTGACGCTGGGCGCCCAGGGTGCCGTCTGGGCAGCCCACGATGGCGACGGACACGTGCTGCCGTTCCTTGTGAAGGCGGTGGACACGGTGGGCGCTGGCGACGCCTTCTGCGGCGCCCTGGCGGTGGCTTTGGCGGAAGGGAAGCCTCTACCGGAGGCGGTGCGCTGGGCCAACGCCGCCGGCGCCTGCGCGGTCACCCGGCCTGGTGCCCAGGATGCCATGCCCACCAGGGCCCACGTGGAAACCCTACTGGAGGGGCCGGTGTGGTAGCGGCTACCCCGCCCCCGCCAGCACGCGGCTGGCGGCGCTGACACCCTCCCCAACGGCCACCTCGTAGCCCAGGCGCGGCAACACGCCCTCCAGGGAGGAGAGCAGGGTGAGGACCGCCTCAGCCGAGGCGTTCTGCCCCATGAGACCGATGCGCAGCAGCTTGCCAGCCATCTTGCCCAGCCCGCCGCCTACCTCGATGTTGTACTCTCGCAGCATCCGCTGGCGCAGGTCCAGCTCGTCTATCCCCTCCGGCAGCACCACCGTGGTGAGCTGCGGCAGGCGGCACGACTCGTCCACCAGCAGCTTCAGGCCCAGGGCCTCCAGGCCTGCCCACAAGGCGTGGGCCGCATGGCGATGGCGGGCTATTCGCGCCTCGATGCCCTCCTCCAGGATCAGGCGCAGCCCCTCACGCAGCGCGTAGAGCATGGTGACGGGAGCCGTGTGGTGATAGCGCCGCTGGGTACCCCAGTAGGTGCGGTGCAGCGAGAGGTCCAGGTAGAAGGAGCGGCACTTCTCCTTCCTCGCGCCGACGGCTTCCATGGCCCGGGGGCTGGCGGTCATGGGGGCCAGGCCTGGTGGGCAGGCCAGGCACTTCTGCGAGGCGCTGTAGCAGAAGTCAATGCCCCAGCGGTCCGCCTCCATCGGCACGCCGCCCAGCGAGGTGACGGCGTCTACCAGGAAGAGGGAGTCGTGCTGCCGTGCCAGGCGAGAGAGCTCCTCCAGGGGTTGAAGCACGCCGGTGGAGGTCTCTCCGTGGACCACACCGAGCAGCTTCACTTTCCTGTGCTTGGACAGCTCTGCCTTGACGGCATCGGGGTCCAGCGGGCGCCCCCACTCGCCGGGGACCAGCGCTACCGTTGCCCCCTGGCGGCTGGCTATCTCAGCGATGCGCTCGCCAAAGTAGCCGTGGGTGCCTACCACGGCCACGTCGCCCGGCTCCAGCAGGTTCGCAAGCCCTGTCTCCATGCCCGCGGTGCCGGTGCCCGGCACCGCGATGGTGACCGGGTTCTGTGTGTTGAAAAGCTGGCGCATGAGGGAGGCCAGGTCGTCCATCACCTTCAGGAAGTCGGGGTCCAGGTAGCCCAGGATGGGGTTGAGCATGGCCTGCATCACGCGCGGGTGGACGTTGGTAGGCCCTGGCCCCAGCAGCAGGCGGGCTGGAGCGGCCGTCGCTCCAGTGGCTACGTGGGCAGACGTCATTGTGTACCTCCTGACGGGTCCGTAGGTTCTCAGGCTGCCCGGATTCTGGAAGCTGTCCGGAAACTCGCTCGCACACCGCCCCCTGAAGGGGGCGGCATGATGCCCCACCCTGAAGGGTGGGGTCGAAGGTCCCTACATCGGTTGATTTCTCTCAGCGATAGTGTCGCGCCATCTCGGAGGCGTACCTGACACCCAGGCTGTCTGCGTTCTGGTCTAGCCACTCGCTGAAGCGCGTCTTCCCGGTCGGTGGGCCCTTGGAGACCAGCAGCTCTGCCACAAGCCCGTTCAGCTCGTCCTCCGTCAGCACGGTATCGTCTACCAGGTGGCCAATGCTCCAGGCAAGGAAGAGGGCCAGGCCGGGCGGTACATGGGTGATCGCCGCCTTGCCCTTCACCTTGGCGCGCACCAGCCGCACCAGCTTGTTGAACGTGAAGACCTCGGGGCCGACGGCGTCCATGATAGCAGACTCGGTCGCCTCGCCGGCGGCGACGGCCATGTCCGCCACATCCTCAACGAAGACCGGCTGGAGCCGGTACTGGCCGGTGCCTGGGACAGCAAACAGGGGGGAACGCCGAAGCAACCAAGCGATGTTGTTGATGAGGATGTCCCCGGGGCCAAAGACCACCGTCGGGCGGATGATAGCGTAGGAGATGCCGGAGCCGATGACGGCCTCCTCGACCAGGGCTTTGCCCTTGAAGTAAGGTAGGGGCGAGTCCTTCGAAGGGTTGGTGATGCTGATATGGACGAGCCTGCGGATGCCGGCCGCCTTGGCGGCGTTGATGAGCACCCTGGAGTTCGCGACCGCCCGCTCGAAGGTCATCTCCCCATAGGGGAACCGCACCCAGTACGTGTTGTACAGCGTCGTGGCGCCGCGCAGGCTCTCCGCCAGCTCCTGTGGGCGGCTGAAGTCTGGAGGAACAACGCTCACCTGTCCGCCGAAGGGGTCCGCGCGTGGGGGACGTCGGGTGAGGGTCTTGACCTGCTTTCCAGAAGCTAGCAGCCGCTTGGTAATGTGCCGGCCAATGAAGCCGAAGGCCCCCGTCACAACGCTGAAGCCGGCAGCACTAGGACTCATTGCTGCCTGCTCACGGTCACTTGGGGCAGGGGAATGCCTCGCGCACTTACCATCTTGTTCCCATTAGTCTGGCGCAGCCTAGCAGCCCAGGGAGAAGGCGTCAAGCCTCGATCCGTGAGTCCAGATTCCGGAAGGTCACCTGTCAGGTGACGCTGCAGACTTTTCACTCACGGATTAAGGTCAAGGGCATTGCCTGGCGTGCGTGCCTCTCCTATAATCCCGCCAAACGCGCATGGAGAGAATGATGGACCTGGGAATCAGCGGCCGGGTAGCATTGGTGACCGGGGGCAGCCAGGGCATCGGCAGAGCGGCAGCCCATCGCCTGGCGCAGGAAGGCGCCAAGGTGGTGGTCTGCGCCAGGGATGGTGCGCGGCTGGGCCAGGTGGCCGAGGAGGTGCGCCACGCCTCCAGGGGCGAGGTTCTGCCCGTGGTGGCGGACGTCTCGCGCGCCGAAGACATCCAAAGCCTGGTGCGCACGGCCGTCGAGCGCTGGGGCAAGGTGGACATCCTGGTGAACAACGCCGGCACCTCCGCAGCAGGCCCCTTTGAGCAGGTGTCAGATAAGGACTGGGCAGCCGACCTTGACCTGAAGCTGCTTGCGGCGGTCCGTTGCACTCGTGCGGTGCTGCCCTACATGAAGGCGCAGCGCTGGGGCCGCATCATCAACGTGACCAACCTGGGTGGCAAGGCGCCGGGGCCGCGCTCACTGCCTACATCCGTCAGCCGCGCAGCGGGCATTGCCCTGACCAAGGCCCTCTCCAAGGAGTATGCGGAGCACAACATCCTGGTCAACACCGTGTGCATTGGCCTCATCAAGAGCGGTCAGCACGAGCGGCGCTACGAGAGGGCCAGGCAGCGGGATGCTAGCCTGACCATCGAGGGGTTCTACGCTGAGATGGCCCGGGGCCGCGTACCCCTGGGCCGGGTCGGCGAGGCCGAGGAGGCGGGGGACGTGATCGCCTTCCTGGCCTCGGAGCGGGCCAGCTACCTGACAGGCACTGCCATCAACATTGACGGCGGGACCTCGGCGGTAGTCTAGCCCTCCAATCGTGGCGTGCACGAGCCTCAGCACAAGCACAACGCAGCGAGGAGGCGGCCATGGCGACGGTACCGTACACCACCCTCAACCCGCTCCCGACTACGACCCAGGCCAGGCAGGTTGCCCAGTGGGTCCACGAGCTGAAGCTGGAAGCCCTGCCCCAGGAGGTCGTTACCCAGACCAAGTACCGTACACTGGACACTATCGGCACGACGCTGGGAGGTCTCGACCAGGACGCCTCCCTGGTCATCCGCAAGATGGTGCGTGATATGCGGGGAAGGCAGCAGGCCACCGTGTGGGGCGATGGCGTCAAGGTCCCTGTCAAGGAGGCAGCCCACGCCAACGGCATCTCGGCCTGCGTGCTGGACTTCGACGATGGCCACGCGGGGTGCGGCAGTCACCCGTCGTCGGTGATTGTCCCCACAGCCCTCACCGTGGGTGAGTGGCAGCACTGCAGCGGGGCGGACTACCTGGCAGCGATGGCCGCTGGGTGGGAAATCATGGTGCGGGCCAGCCGGCTGCTGATCGAGCAGAGCAAGGGGGCGCAGTTCGCCCACACCACTGGCTGCTCGGGCGCCCACGGGTCAGCGGCGGCTGCGGCCAGGCTGATGGGGCTGGGCGACCGGGCGACTGCCAACGCCCTTGGCATCGCCATGGACTACGCCCCTCAGGCTACCTGGCAGGCCATCCCCGTGCAGGGCCAGATGGTGAAGGAGTCCATTGGCTGGGCCAGCCTGGTTGGCGTGTCCTCGGCGGTGATGGCAAGCTACGGCTTTACCGGCGCCTACACGATGTACGATGACGGCTCGCCCGTGACGCGGCAACTGCTGCGTTCGCTGGGAAACGAGTGGGAGATGGCCCGGGGCTACTTCAAGCGCTACCCCTTCTGCCGCTGGACCCACGCCTCCATCGCCAGCCTAACGGACATCATGAAGCAGCACAATCTCAAAGCTGGGGACATCGTCCGAGTGGAGGCTGGCGTGGGGCCAGATGCCGCGACTCTCTCCAGCAAGCGGCCGCCCTCGGTCGAGGCGCTCCAGTACAGCTTCCCCATCGCGCTGGGGGCAGTGCTCGCCTACGGCGAGGCGTCCATCCGCCAAGGCAACAACGCCGCCCTCCAGGACCCCAGGCTGCTGGCCCAGGCTGACAAGGTGTCGGTGAAGGTAGACTCCTGGGCGGCGTCCCTCCCGGCAAGCCGCTACCCGGGGGTCCTGACCGTGACCACGCGGACCGGGCAGACCTTCACCATGCGGCGGGAGACTGCGCCAGGCGACGTGGAGGAGCACCTGTCCTGGACGGAGGTGGAGGCCAAGTTCTACGACAATGCCGCCGTCTCGCTGAGCAAGGGCACGGCCCAGAAGGTGTATGACAAGGTGATGTCGCTGGAGCGGCTGGCGGATGTCAGTGAGCTGGTGACGCTGCTGGCAAGGCGGGAGAAGGAGTAGCTGGCGGGGGCTTCAAGGGCCGAGGGAGCCAGGACGGCTGCGCGGCACCCGACAATGGCGTGTATCTGAGGTGGGCTAGCTTTCCAAGGAGGCTGGGCCAGAGTGAGCGAGGTTCGCAGGGTTATCATCCTGGGGCTGGCGGGCAACGCCGTGGATGTGCTGGACATCGTCCACGAGGTCAACGCCACCAGTCCATCATCTCGCTACGTCTGTGTCGGCATCCTGGATGACGACCGGGCGCTCTGGGGACGCGACGTGCATGGGGTAGCGGTGCTGGGGCCGCTGGAGTCTGCCCGTGACCACCCCCAGTGCTATTTCGTGAACTGCATTGGCAGCCCCTCCAACTTCTGGAAGAAGGACGCCATCATTGCCAAATCGGGGGTGCCGCTGGAGCGCTTCGCCACCCTGGTGCACCCGCGGGCCAGCGTCTCCCACCTGGCGCAGCTCGGCGCTGGGGCTGTGGTCTTCGCCAACGCTACCGTTTCTGCCACCGCTAGGGTAGGCAACCATGTGTTCGTCCGCCCCAACGCGGTGGTGAGCCACGACAACGTGATAGGGGACTACACCATCGTCGCCAGCGGCGTGTGCCTTGCGGGGGGCGTGAGGGTGGGCCGGCTGTGCTTCCTGGGCCTCAACAGCACTGTGGTGGGCAATGTCACCATCGGCGAGTACTGTCTCGTGGGGATGGGTGGCCTGGTTCGCGCCGACGTGCCTCCGCACTCCTTCGTGGTTGGACAGCCCGCGCGCCTGGTCGGGCACATCCCGCCAGGGTGAACCCGAGCGCGGAGACGCTGTTACCGGCGTGGCGGCCGTCGCGACGCCAGCTCCTCGTAGATCGCCTCTACCGCCCGCACGCTAGCACTGAGGTCGAAACGCTCCTCCGCTAGGGCCCTGGCCTGAAGGCGCATGTGGGCCAGGCGCGCCGGGTCCGCCAGCAGGGCTGCAACGCGTGCTGCGGCGACTGCCGGGTTGTCCATGGTCACCACGAAGCCGGTCTCTCCCTCTTTGAGGGTGATCCGCGGAATGGCAGCCTCATCACCGTCGTGCACCGCGAAGACCACTGGCACCCCGGATGCCAGGGCCTCCAGCGTGGTGGACCCCACTGTGGACCCCATGGTGGCCTGAAGGTAGACGTCGAACGCTTGCATGACGCGAGGCACGTCGTGGCGCACGCCCAGGAAATGGACACGATTCGACAGGCCGAGCCGCTCCGCCTGGGCGGCCAGCTTGCTGTGCAAAGCCCCGTCGCCAACGATGGCCAGGTGGGCTTCCGCCGCGTGCTCGACCAGGCCCTCCAGCAGGGAAATACCGTACTCGACCCGCTTGGCTGCCGCCAGGCGCGCGACCATTCCTACGATCCGGACATCCTGGGGGAGGTCCAACTCGGCGCGCACCTTGCGGCGCTGGTCAGGGCACGGCCGGTACTCGGCCAGGTCCACGCCATAGGGGATGACGCGGACCTTCTCCAG
>JACQUK010000069.1 GCA_016210325.1 Chloroflexota bacterium | reverse complement strand
TCATGCTGGGCACCTACGCCCTCTCGGCGGGCTACTACGAGGCCTACTACCTCAAGGCCCTCAAGGTGCGCACCCTCATCTCCCGCGAGTTCGCCGAGGTCTTCGGGAAGTTCGATGCGCTGGTGACGCCGACTTCCCCCGTGCCTCCCTTCAAGCTGGGTGAGCGGACAGAAGACCCCGTCTCTATGTACAAGGCTGACATCTGCACCATCCCGGTCAACATCGCTGGCATCCCCTGCATCTCGGTCCCCTGCGGCCTCCACGGCGGCCTGCCCATCGGCATGCAGGTCATGGGCAAGGCCCTCAGCGAGCCGACCATCCTGCGCGTTGCCTACGCCTACCAGCAGGCCACCGACTGGCACACGCGCCGCCCGCCCATTTAGCCTGGAGTCTGCCGGCGCTCGTGGCACCTTTCCCCAGGGAGGTGTCATAGAGCCCTCTCTGCCCCATCCCCTTCAGGGGGCGGCATGATGTCTCCCTTCAGGGGATAGGCGGGGTATGAGAGGGAGTCCAGAGGGGCGAAGCTCCTTTGGCAGGGGTCTGGGGGTGTCCCCCAGATATAAATCTTCCCCCCTTCCTCGAAGGAAGGGGGAACGAGGGGGATGGTCAAAATGGTCATGCCGCTGGAAGACATCAAGGTCATTGACATGACGCGCCTGGCCCCTGGCCCCTTCTGCACCATGATTCTCGGCGACCTGGGCGCCGACGTGCTGCGGGTGGAGCAGCCCGGCGGCGGCCGCCGCGCCCAGCAGGAGCGCGCCGCGGGCGTGTCGGCTGACGAGCGGCGCTGGGCCGCCTTCAACGCCCTGGGCCGCAACAAGCGCAGCGTCGCCCTGGACCTCAAGCACCCGGAGGCCCAGCGCATCCTTCAGGAGCTGGCGAAGGGCGCCGACGTCTTTCTCGAGGGCTTCCGCCCCGGCGTGGTGAAGCGCCTGGCCTGCGACTACGAGACGCTGGCCGCCATCAACCCCCGCCTGGTCTACTGCTCCCTCTCCGGCTACGGGCAGGACGGCCCTTACCGCGACCTGGTGGGCCACGACATCAACTACATCGCTGTCGGCGGCGCCCTGGGCCTGATGGGGTCTGAGGACGGCACGCCAGCCATCCCCCTGAACATCATCGGCGACTACGCGGCAGGAGGGATGCACGCAGCGGTGGGCATCATGGCTGCGCTGATGGCGCGGGGGAAGACGGGGCGCGGCCAGTACGTGGACATCTCCATGACCGACGGCGTCCTGTACCTGCTGGCGGCCGCCGTCTCCGACTACCTGGCGCGGGGCGCCGTGCCGCGGCCGGCCCAGCACCGCCTCAACGGGGCAGCCCCCTACTACAACGTCTACCGCTGCAAGGACGGCGGCTACATCGCCATCGGCTGCAACGAGCCTTACTTCTGGGACGCATTATGTAAAGCAGTGGGTTGCCCGGAGTTCATCCCCCACCAGTACACCGTCGAACGCTACCCGGAGATCAAGAGGCGCTTCGGGGAGGTCTTCCTGACCAGGACGCGCGACGAGTGGTGGGACTATCTGCGCAGCCAGGGTGAGGTTGCTGTGGCGAAGGTGTACAGCCTGGACGAGGCGCTGGAGGACCCGCAGATGCAGGCCCGGGCCATGGTGGTAGAGGCAGGCCGGTTGGACGGTGAGCCTGTGCGGCAGGTGGGCATCGGCCCCAGGCTGTCAGCCACACCTGGCCACGTGCGCTCCCCCGGCCCGCTGCCGGGCCAGCACACCGACGCGGTGCTGGCATCGCTGGGCTACACCCCGGAGCGCGTCCGCGCCCTTCGCGAGCAGGGTGTGGTGGGGTGAGTAGGCAACGCAGTTGGAGGGCAAAGTGGTGAGTGGCGGGTACCGGGAAGAGGTGTTCAACGTCCTTCTGGCCTTGTTGCTGCACCAGCGCGGCATCGTAGCGGCACCGGAGCAGTCGTTCCGTGAGGCAGTGCAAAGGCGGCGCAGTGTGCCCGACGTACTGGTAGTGTTCCACGGCCTCCGGACCGTCATTGAAGGAAAGGTCGATGACACCCCTGATGCGACCGGGAAGGTGCTGGCAGATGCACAAGAACGGGTTGACAAAGGCATCGCACACATCGGCCTGGCGGTACTGTACCCGGCCGCCCTGCGCCAAGCGCCGTTTGAAAAGCTCCTGGAGGCATTAGCGCAGTCTACCTTTCGCATCGCCGTATGCAGTGAAGCAGGGCAGACCGGCTGGACTGAGGGCAACCTGGACTATCTGGGCGATCTGTTGCACCGCACCTTCCGCCAGCTTGTCCAGGAGGACACCCTGAACAAGGCTGTCGAAACCCTTGACGCCGGTGTGACCCAGTTTGCCCGCGCGGCTTTCACCACGCCGACAACTGTTCAACGGGCAGCCGAAATCCTGGGTGTCGGCGAGCCAGCGCGTCGCTCGCGCAGGCAAGAGGAGGGCGAGGAGTGACCCGCGCCAGCAAGCCGCCCAGCGACGCCTCCGCGGCCCGCATCGCCCGTCTCACCATCGTCAACGCCTTGGTCTACCAGGAGGACCTGGCCGACTACGAACCCCAGGTCCTCCATTTACGCCAGACGCTCGAGGCGCCCGATGCTGTCTCCGCTTTCGGCGACCACTGGCAGTACGTTCTTGAGCAGATTAACTACTACCCTATCTTCCACGTGGCCCGCGAGCTCTTGCTGGCCCTGCCATCCAACCCCGATGTAGAGAAGGCAGTGCGCTCGTTGGCCCAGACAGCCCTGGAGATCGTCAGTAAACGCGCTGCCCTACGCCATGACCTCATGGGGCGTGTCTACCACCGGCTGCTGGCCGACGCCAAGTACCTGGGCACCTACTACACCTCCGTTCCTGCTGCCACCCTCCTGCTGAAGCTGGTGCTCCAGCCCGGTCGCTGGCCCATCAACTGGGGCGATGTGGGGGAACTGTCTTCCTTTCGGATAGGCGACCTGGCCTGCGGCACCGGCACCCTTCTGATGGCTGGCGCTGAAGCCCTCACTGACAACTACCTGCGCGCCTGCGGTGAGGCGCAGACGCGCCCCAAGCTGGACATCCTTTCCCGCCTCCTGATGGAGGAAATCATCTACGGCTACGACGTGCTGCCCTCCGCCCTGCATTTGACCGCCTCCACCCTGGCGCTGCGCGCCCCCGAGGTCACCTTTCGTGCGATGCACCTCTACAACCTTCCCCTGGGCAGCCGCCACCGGCGCCTGGGCAGCATCGAGTTCCTGCGGGAGTTCACCGTCCCCATGACTGCCGACCTCTTTGGCGCCTCGACTACGCCGGGGCAGGTCACCGCCAAAGGCCGTCGCCGCGAGGAGTACGCCCGTCTTCCTGACCTGGACATCTGTGTAATGAACCCTCCATTCACCAGGAGCGTCGGCGGCAATCTCCTCTTCGGCTCCCTCCCGGACAGTGAGCGTCACCAGATGCAGCAGGAGTTGGCGAAGCTGCTCAGAATCCCCAGGGTCCACGCCAGCGCCACCGCGGGCTTGGGGTCAGTCTTTGCCGCCACCGGAGACCTGCACCTGAAGGACGGCGGGCGCATGGCCCTGGTGCTCCCCAAAGCCCTGCTCTCCGGTGTGGCCTGGCAGGAGACCCGAAACCTCTTTCGGCTGAAGTACCAGCTTGAGTACTTGATCGTTAGCCATGACCCTGCCCGCTGGAACTTCTCGGAGAACACCGACCTGAGCGAAGTCCTGCTGGTGGCCCGCAAGCTGCGTTCCTTCGAGGCCAGCCCCCCATTGGTGACTGAGAGCGTCGTTTGCCTGAACCTTTGGAAGAACCCGACTACTCCTGTGGAAGCGCTGGCGGTGGCCCACATCGTAGCCCGGGAGGCGCCCCCGGACCTGGAGAAGGGCCAGGGTGCGCTCTCGGTGGACCTGGGAGAGGTGAAGTTTGGCGAGGCCGTCGCCATGCCCTGGGCAGAGCTTCGCGAGCAGCCCTGGATGCTGCCCTGCGCCTTCGCACAATCCGATCTGCTTCGCGCGGCCATGCACCTAGCGCGGGGCAACTTGTGGATGCCCGGCCGGGACATCGCTGGCACCATCCCGCTCTGCCCGCTGGGCAGTCTGGGCACCCTGGGCCCGGACCGACGCGACATCCACGATGGGTTCCGCCTGGCCAAGGGGCAAACAGCCTATCCAGCCTTCTGGAGCCACGATGCCGCTACCATGACCACCCTGGCCCAGGCCCCCAACCGCCATCTGTCACCCCTGCCTCGCGCCAAAACGGGCCGCCCCCTGCGGCGGGCCACCGACCTCTGGCCTAAAGCTGGCCGCTTGCTCCTGGCAGAGCGTTTGTGGAACTACACGCAGCACGTTGCCGCTATCCGTCTAGACAAGCCAGTGCTCTCCAACGTGTGGTGGCCTTTCTCTCCCCATACTAGCGACGACGCCGACGAAAAGACCCTTACATTGTGGCTCAACTCAACGCTGGGACTGCTCCTGCTATGGTCACGCAGACTGGAGACGCGTGGTGCCTGGGTGGACTTCAAGAAGCCTATGTTGGAGCAAATGCTCGTGCTTGACACGGGGGCTCTCACAGAGGCACAGAGAGCGGCACTGGTAGCAGCCTACGACCGGCTGTGCCAGGCGCCGCTGCTGCCCTTCCCGCAGATGGCCGGGGACCCCACGCGACAAGCCATTGATGAAGCTATCGCAGGGGCGCTGGGGCTGCCAGACCTGGCCCCGCTGCGCCACATGCTGGCGCGGGAGCCCGTGGTGTGCCTCAGGCCCCTGGCGTAGGGAGCCACTTTACTCCCTTGGCAGCCCCAAACCCCTTGTCGCAATAATATTGCGCTGCACCTCGGACGTGCCGGCGCGGATGGTCAGCGAGAAGGCGTTGGCCCACTCCCAGGCCAGCCGGCCCTCCAGCACGGCCCACGGGGAGCCCTTGTCCAGCAGGCCGTACATGCCCATCATCTGCACCCCAAAGGTGTGGACCTGCTGAGCAATCTCGCTGCCCATGAGCTTGGAGACCGAGGCCTCCTTGTTAGGCACCTTACCCTGGGACTGCATCCAGCCCACCTGGTAGGCCACCAGGGTGCCCGCCGCGTTGGCGATGGAGAGGTCGGCCAGGCGGTGCCGCACCAGAGGGGACTTGCTCAGGGGGCCATCACCTCGCGTCGTCTCGCGCGCCAGCTCGGCCAGCTCCTCCAGGTCGCGGCGGTTGATGGCGAAGCGGGCTACCCCCGACCGCTCGAAGTCCAGGGTGGTGGCCGCGGCGTACCAGCCCCGGTCCTTCTCCCCCACCAGGTTGCGCTTGCTGACCCGAGCGCCATCGAAGAAGACCTGGTTGAAGTAGTGCACCCCCAGCGGGTTCAGGATGGGCTTCACGGTGATGCCGGGCACGCACATGTCGGCCAGGAACATGCTGATGCCGCGGTGCTTGGGGGCATCGGGGTTGGTGCGCGTCAGGAGGATGCAATGGGTGGCGCGGTGGGCGCCGGAGGTCCATATCTTGGAGCCGCTGATGACGTAGTCGTCGCCGTCCTCCACGGCCCGCGTCTGGAGCGAGGCCAGGTCCGAGCCGGCGCCCGGCTCGCTGAACCCCTGGCAGAAGACAATCTCCGCGTTGGCGATGGCGGGCAAGAACTCCCGCTTCTGCTCCTCGGAGCCGTAGAGCATGAGGGTTGGCCCCACCATGTGGGTGCCGGTGCTCACATCCCGCGTGGGCACGCGCCAGTAGGCCATCTCCTCGTTGTAGATGAGCTGCTCCAAGACCGAGCGGCCCCCGCCGCCGTACTGCACGGGCCAGTGCATCGTGAGCCAGCCTCGCTGGGCCATCTTCTTGCTGAGCCCGCGAATGAACTCCCAGTTCTCGTCGTGGAAGTAGGTGTCGGGGTAGATGCCGCGCCAGTCGGGCGGCAGCACCTCCTTGATAAAGGCCCTGACCTCGGCGCGGAAGGCCTCCTGCCCAGGCGTGAAGGCGAAGTCCATGTCGCTCTCCTCGACGTGCAGCGTCCCGGCACCACTCTAGGCTCTGGCCGGGCGGGAAGCAAGTCACCCACTGGCAGCGGCAGCCCCTTTGGCCTAAGATAGGAGAGCATCTGAGGACGAGTGGGGCTGTGGACAAGGAAAAGCTGGCTATCCTGGTGGACTTTGACGACACGGCGGCGGAGCAGAACATCGCCGAGCTGCTGCTGAGCCGCTTCAACCCCGAGGGCCTGGCAACCCTCCGGCAGGAGTTCCGCCAGGGCAGAATGAACCTCCGGGACTACCAGGAGGTCGCCTTCAACCGCGTTGCCGCCACCGTGGAGGAGATGCGGCGCTTCATCCAGGAGCACGGTCTGCTGCGGGCCGGCTTCCCGGAGCTGGTAGAGCTTTGCCGGCAACGCGATGTGCCGCTGGCCATCGCCACCAACGGCCTGGACTTCTACGTCCAGGCGCTGCTCGACAAGTACGGCCTGCCGCACATCCCCGTCTTCAGCGTGGAGACGCGCCTGAGCGCCGGGGCCCTCCAATACTCCTATCCCCATGCAATGCCCTACTGCTGGGAGTGGGGCAACTGCAAGTGCAAGGTGCTGGACTCCTACCGCCAAGCCGGCTACCGCGTCCTCTACGCGGGCGACAGCGACCGCTCCGACCTCTGCCCGGCGGCCCGCGCCGACGTGCTGTTTGCCCGCCACCGCCTGCTGGAGTACTGCAAGACCCACGCTGTCCCCCACCACGAGCTACGAGACTTCCACGACGTGGTCGCCGCCCTGCGGAACGGCGCCCTCCTTGAACCCAAGCCAGGAGCATCCCATGATTGACCGCTACGCCCGTCCCAAGATGAAGCGGGTCTGGTCGGACGAGAGCAAGTACGACAAGTGGCTGGCGGTGGAGCTGGCTGTCTGCGAGGCCTGGGCCGAGGAGAGCGTTATCCCTCCAGAGGACATGGCCAAGCTGCGGGGCGCTCGCTACAACCTGAAGCGCCTGGACGAAATCTTCCAGCGCACCCGCCACGATGTGACAGCTTTCTTACGCTCCATCACCGAGACCCTGGGGCCAGAGGGACGCTGGGTGCACCTGGGCCTCACCTCCAGCGACGTGATGGACACCGCCCTGAGCCTCCAGATGGTGGAGGCTGCCGACCTGCTGGACGAGGACCTGAAGGCCCTCCAGGGGGTGCTAGCGGGGCAGGCGCGGCGCTACAAGGACACCCTGATGATGGGCCGCACCCACGGCGTCCACGCCGAGCCTATCACCTTCGGCCTCAAGCTGGCCCTCTGGTGGGACGAGGTCCGGCGGCAGCGTGAGCGCCTGGCCCAGGCCCGCCGGGAGGTGGCAGTAGGCAAGATATCCGGTGCCGTGGGCACCCACGCCACGGTGCCGCCGCGGGTCGAGGAGCGGGCCTGCGCCCGTCTGGGCATCGTCGTGGCGCCGCTCTCCAATCAGGTCATCCAGCGGGACCGCCACGCCCACTTCGTCACCACCCTGGCCCTCATCGCAGCCTCGCTGGAAAAGTTCGCCACTGAGATCAGGCACCTTCAGCGCACTGAGGTCCGCGAGGCGGAGGAGCCCTTTGGCGAGGGGCAGACCGGCTCCTCGGCCATGCCCCACAAGAAGAACCCGGAGCTGTCGGAGCGCATCTGCGGCCTGGCCAGGCTGGTGCGCGGCCACGCCGTGACCGCCCTGGAGAACGTGGCCCTGTGGCACGAGCGGGACATCTCCCACTCCTCGGC
>JACQUK010000068.1 GCA_016210325.1 Chloroflexota bacterium | reverse complement strand
GTCGTAGTTCCGTACCTTGGGATAGCCCAATAGCTCGTGGAGCACAAACCAGGTGTGGGAGGAGCGCTCGCCGATGCGGCAGTAGGCGATGACCTCCCATTCCGGGGTTATGCCCTTGTTGGCGTAGATTCGCCGCAGCTCGTCGGCTGACTTGAAGGTCCCGTCCTCGTTCACGACGGTGTTCCACGGGATGCTCACTGCGCCGGGGATGTGGCCACCGCGCTGGGACCCTTCCTGTGGCAGGTGTTCAGGGGCCAGCAGCTCGCCCGAGAACTCCCGGGGCGAGCGGACATCTACCAGGCCAATGCTGGCCCCGTTGATGACGGCCTGGTAAACGTAGTCGCGGAGGGCACGGAGGCTGAAGTCGGGAGGCCCAGCCCGGAAGGGTTTCCGCGTGTAGGAGGGGGCCTCCTTGGTCAGGGGCCGCTTCTCCGCGGTCCACTTGACCCGCCCACCGTTCATCAGCCTGACGTTGGTGGCACCGTAGTACCTGGCCTGCCAATAGGCCCAGGCTGCAAACCAGTTGTTATTGTCGCCGTAGAAAACCACCGCGGTGTTGTTGTCGGCTCCGGCCTCGCTCATGAGCCGCTCGAATTCCTCGCGGCTGGCGAGGTCCCGTCGCACGGGGTCTTGGAGCTGCGTTTTCCAGTTCCAGCCCACGGCGCCGGGAATGTGGCCCTGTTCGTAGGCCGAGGTATCCACGTCCACCTCGATGAGGCGGACACTGGGGTCCTTGAGATGTTCCGCCACCCAATCCGTCGAGACCAGCGCCTCGGGACGTGCATAGTTGCCTGTAGCCATCTAAGTGCCCTCCCCCTTTTTATGTTGTGCTACCCTTGCTCCCGTGTTAACGAACAGGCCCTGCGCCTTCGCCTGGTGCAGGGCCGACAAGGGACTCGCCAAGTCCGGCAGCCCGCTATCGGCCTCCTGCAGTACAGCAACAGGTACACATCGGCCCACCTCCCCTATGATGACTTACCAAAGACACTCCGTGCAACGAGGCAGAGTGCTGCACCAGCGTTGCTCCAGTATCCCACCGCCTCAACTCGGGCCCTCTCGTTACCACCAGAGCTTGCCCTTCACGTCCTTTTCGATTTGACGGAAGTCCTGGGTCCACAGGCTGGTGCTCAGGTACTTCCAGCCGCCGTCGGCGCACAGACACACGATGTTCCCTTGCTTCATGCGCTGGGCGATGCGCAGCGCACAGGCCACCGCAGCCCCGGAGGAGACGCCGGCAAAGATCCCCTCCTTCTCCAGGAGCGCCCGTGCACCAGCAAAAGCCTCATTGCTGCCCATCAGGACCCGCCCGTCCAGCATGTTCAGGTCCAAGATAGGCGGGACGAAACCGTCCTCCAGACGCCGCAGCCCCTCGATCATCTCGTCCGGGTTGGGCGCTGCGGCAATGACCCTGACCTTGGGGTTGGCCTCCTTGAGCCGCCTGCCCACCCCCATCAGGGTGCCACCGGTGCCCAGGCCAGCTACGAAGACATCCACCTCCGGCAGCGCCTCCAGGACCTCTCTGCCCGTGGTCTCGTAGTGGGCGCGAGGGTTCTCTTCGTTGCCGTACTGGAAGGGCATGTAGTAGCGGTCGGGCTCCTGACGTAGTATTTCCTGGGCCACCTGGACCGAGTAGTTGGTGCCCCGGGTGCCATCGCTGAAGACGATCTCCGCACCGTAGGCCCGCAGCAACTGCACCCGCTCCTGGCTGACGTTTTCTGGCATCACCACGGTCAGACGGTAGCCCTTGACCTTGCACACCATGGCCAGGGCGATGCCGGTGTTACCACTGGTAGGCTCCAGCACCGTCTTGTCCGGGGTCAGCCGGCCCTCTGCTTCGGCACGCTCGACCATATACTTGGCGATCCGGTCCTTTACGCTGCCGGAGGGGTTGTGCCCTTCCAGCTTGGCGAAGAGGCGCACGTGCGGGCTGGGACTGAGCCGGCGCAGGTGGACCAGCGGCGTGTCCCCGATGGCATCCAGCAGGTCTCGCTTGGCCTTTCCCGCCTTGAGCTCCAGGGAGTCGGCACGATGCTGCGTTTGCATAACCGTCCTACGCTTCTACCGGTTTGAGCCCGCAGAAGGCTTCGTAGTCAATAAGCTCCTTGACCGTTGGGGTGTCGCCGCAGAGAGGGCATTTGGGATTGCGGCGCAGTCTGACCGTGCGGAACTCCATGTTCAAGGCGTCTACGAGCAGCAGGCGAGATGCTAGCGACTGCCCAATGCCCAGAATAAGCTTCAGGGCCTCGGTAGCCTGGATGCTGCCCACCAGCCCGGTGAGGGCCCCCAGCACCCCGGCCTCAGCGCAGCTCGGCACCGCGCCTGGTGGGGGTGGGGTGGGGAAAAGGCAGCGGTAGCAGCCTTTCCCTGGCAGAAAGACCGTGGCCTGCCCGTCGAAGAGGAGGATGCTGCCATCCACCAGGGGTTTGCCCAGCAGGTAGCAGACATCGTTGACCAGGTAGCGAGCGGGGAAGTTGTCGGCACCGTTCACCACCAGGTCGTATTGAGAGACGATCTCGATGGCGTTCTCGGAGGTGAGGCGGGTCTCGTGAGTCCGGACTTGTACATCGGGGTTGTACTGGTGAATGGCCTCCTGAGCCGACACGACCTTTGGCTGCCCCACGTCATCATTGTGGTGGAGGATCTGGCGCTGAAGGTTGGAGAGGTCCACCCGGTCGAAGTCCACGATGCCGATAGTCCCTACCCCTGCCAGGGCCAGGTACACTGCGGAAGGCGATCCCAGGCCACCGGCCCCCACAATGAGGACCTTGGCTTCCATCAGCTTCCGCTGCCCTTTGCTGCCCACCTGGGGCATGATAATGTGCCGGCTGTAGCGTTTGACCTGCTCCGGCCTCAGCGTCAATGTCTGCACCACTACTTTCACCTCTCTTGAGAGCGCTGGGCCACGGGCGTTCGACACGCCACGTTGCCCACCTTCATGGTCCCCTTAGAGTTCCTCTGCACGGTCCCTGGGCGCTGCAAGCCTTTGCGTTCTACGAGGGACCTCTTCTACGAAAAAACGCCCCGCTGCGCACCTGGATGCTGGTGGCGGTCCACCGTCCACGGGCAGTCCTGTGCGGGGCACCTCGGCCGCGATGGCGACCTGCTTAGATCTGGTACATTCCCCGTACGGCCAACTGGCGCTGCCGGTTGGCCAAGTCAGCCAGCGTGGTGGAGCTCAGGACCGCCTGGACCGCCTCTTCCACAGACCGCCAGACATCCCGCTGCGCACAGGCGCGAGAGAGAATACACTCCGCCGGCTCCTCGATACAGTCGAGGGGCGCCGAACTCCCTTCCAGGGTAGAGACAATCATCTCGAGAGTAACCTCGCTGGGCGGCCGCGCCAGCATATGGCCTCCCTGGGGCCCGCGTCTGCTGCGGACGAAGCCAAACTTGCTGAGGGTCGTCAGCAACTGGTCCAGGTACGGCTCAGGCACGCTCTGCCGGCTGGCAATCTCGGCTGTCTGGACCGGCCCCTGTCCGTAGTGATGCGCCAGGTCCACCAGCGCGCGAACCCCATAGTCAACCTTCATTGGCACTCGCATAGCAACCGCCCCCTCAGCGCGCGCTTGACGACATTATAGCACCCCTCGGCACCAGGGGGAAGCGAATTGTTGGTAGACAACTCAAGAATAGCCTGGCAGGTCCCCGCTGCCCAGGACGCCTTCTCCCGCCTACAGCGGCTCCCAGCGCTGCCCCAACCGCTTCATGATGCCGGCCATGGTGGTGTACTCCATCTCCTCCAGGGGCAGGCGGTGGGGCTCAAAGGGGCCATGGCGGCGTAGCGCCGAGGCCAGGGTGTTGGCCTCCTGCCTGGCCGGCTCAAAGGCGGGGTCATCAAACAGGTCGCGCGGGCCTACCAGCAGGCCGTTAGCCAGTTGGAAGCCCGCGGCAATGACGCGGGGCGGCCCGTCGAAGCGAGAGGGGTTGGCGTCCTTGAAGGCAACTGGCATCAGGGGCCCGTGGTGGGAGCCGCGCATCCACCCCTCCACGATAAAGGAATGGCCGAAAGGCTCCAGCACCTCGCCCACGGCGGGGAAGTCCCCCTGGCAGCGCACCACCAGCACCGGGTCATCCTTGCCCACGTAGCGGCCAGCAATCTCCGCCAGCCGCTCCGTGGAGGAGACGGCGCCAATGGCCCCGGTGGCACGACTGTAGACCCGCTTGACGGCGTACCGCGAGGGGGCACCCAGGAACATGAGCATGTCGTAGATCTCGTCAGGGCTGTTCAGCGTTATCTTCTTGTGGGCCTTCACGTCCTGAATCTCGAAGGCGAAGCCCTTGTGCAGGCTCTCGGCGATGACCAGGCCGGCGGTGTTGAAGGGGTCGGCGAACATCTTGTAGAAAGGGAGGTTCCACGCCCCGGCAGAGGTCTTGTCGGCCATGAAAATGATGACCGGTTCCGAGGGACGCTCTTCCAGGGCCATTTCAGCGACGCCCGGACCCGCGCCACGGATGTTGCCCGAGAAGGCGTCAGTAAGCAGGTCCTGGCCCGCCCCGTAGAGCTTCAGCTTCTTGGCCACGTCGGTGCCGGCCCAGAACACGTCCCAGGCCAGCTTGTGCACCTGCTCGTCCTCTTCCCCCCGGTCATGGGTCATGATGAGCTGGAGGTCATCGCCGCAGGCCAAGACCCGGTAGTCAATGAGGAAGCTCCGCTTCTTGGCCACCTCCAGCATCTCGGTGGCCTTGCCCATCACCTCCGGATGCGAGCTGGAATGCCCCACCCATCCTCCGATGTCAGCCTTGATAACGCTCAGGGTGACCTTCATGGCTCCTCCTCGGTTGATTTCGGTGCGGTGGCCGGAACTGCCGGAGGGTGGGGCACAGCTACCGGTCACCTTCTGCACCGGTGTTGCTGCCGGCGATGGCCCGGACCCTCAGCCGACGGGTGTGCCGCGCTCGGTTTATGGTAGCGCAATTGGGCGTGGCCGCAAAGCCCTGCCGCAGAGAGCGTTAGGGCCCCCGGTCACAAGTCCATCCGTGCTGCGGCTAGCGTGCCCTTCAGCGCACTCACAGTAGAGGGGCCGCTGGTTTTGCGTCCAGCCCAGGCCCATCAAGGACGATAGATAGCCACAGGCGGAATATGAAGGAAGCCTGCCGTCGGCGCCAGCCCCTCGGGATGGGCGGTCGGCCACGCGGCGCTCGCGAGTCGTAGACCAGGGGGCTGCACCAACGAAGGGGCGCGCAAGCTCTTTCATGCATCAGGCGCGAAGAACGTGGACCGTGGCAGGCGCCACTCAAGACGTCCGGCGCGGCTCGGCCTCGGCGAGCGACGCGGGCCGGGGGATACCACCAAAGCGCAACCGCAGCAGGCCTGCGATGTCCTGCCGGACTGTGCGAGAGATGTTGACGCGGCTATCGGGGTCTTCAATCCACTTGACGGGGACCTCTTTGATGCGGAAGCCACGCTTCTCCGCGATGAGCAGGAGCTCGGTGTCCAGAAAAAAGTAGTCGTCCTTGACCAGGGGCAGCAGCACCTGGGCTGCTGCCCGGCTGATAGCCTTGAAACCACACTGGGCATCGGAGATCCTGGTGAAGAACATGGCCTTGATCATCAGGTTATAGCCCCGGGACAGGGCCGTCCGCTTCCAGGAGCGGGTGGTCTGGGACTCACGCCGCAGCCGCGAGCCGATGGCCACGTCGTAGCCGTCCCGGACGATGGCGTCCACCAGCGGAAGGAAGGCATCGAGGTCAGTAGAGAGGTCCACGTCCATATAGGTGACGATGTCCGCCGGGCTCTCTAGCCAGGCCTTCTTGAGCGCCCTGCCACGCCCCTTTTGCGGCAGGTGGATGCAGGCCACGTCGGAGTATTTCTGAGCGAGCATCTCGGCAATAGCCAGGGTCTGGTCGGTGGAGCCGTTGTCGGCCACTACGACTCGCCAGGAATAGGGAAAGCTCTCCGCCAGGAACTGGCGAAGGCACAGCATACTCCAAGGCAAGTCCCGCTCTTCGTTGTAGACCGGAACCACCACATCTACCAGCGGCCCGGCCTTCTGCTGCGCCACGCTCCGAACTCCCACCGCGAGGCGGCGACCCCCTCCGTCACCTGCCTCGCCCTTAGGTACAACGGGACTGAAGGCCCTGCGGTTCCCAGACATCTAGTGTCGCGTCTGGCTAATAAATGCACCTGCCTGACGACACCGGAACCTTGCCGTAGGGCATCCCGACCCGTCGGGATGCCCTACGGCTGCCTGGAGAATAGTGCCTTCCATATGTCGGACACAACACTAGATAGGGCCGATGCCGCCAGGAAGCCCCACGGCCCTGGCTGACAGAAGAATGGCATAGTCCGCCCAGGAACTCAAGAGAGAGGTGGCCCGACCCGAAATCAGCGATTGACCCTTGTAGGGCATCCCGACATGTCGGGACGGACCTGCCCGTGGGGGACGGTCGGGTTGGGAAACCCGACCTACAGATTGAACCGCTGTTCTCGGGGCCAGACTCCTTATTTCGTGCGACGGGAGGGCTCCACCCGCCGGGCGCCCACCTCCTCGGCCCAGGCCTGGACCCCTACCAGAAAGCTCAACATGCCCATAGGGGCCGCCACGCACTCGATGGCCTCCAGCACCTCCTGCTTGCTGGCCCCGTGCTGCATGGCCAGGCGGATGTGCTCGCGGATTTGCCCAGGGTTGGCCCGCAGGGCGGTCTCCACCGCCGTCTGGACCAGCTCCTTGGTCTTGCGGTCCAGCAGCCGAGGCGCAGTGTAGGTGGCCCGCGACCAGGCATCATAGGCCTTCAGCCAGGGGAAGTCCTCCGCTGCCATCACCTTGTGGAAGTCCATCACATAGCCGCGGTCCTGGTAGAGGCTGTCAATGAACTCCTGCTGCTCCTTGGGCATGACCGGCTCCTTTCTGGCGTGAGGCCACTGAAGACTCCCGCGCATTATAGGGCCGCAGCGCCCCTCTGCGGCAGGCCATGCCCTTCAGCCGCAGGGCCGTGCACGCCTTAATCCGTGAGTGCAAAGTCTGCGGCGTCGTTGCGAGGAGTCCTTCGGGGGAAGGACGACGAAGCAATCTGGAGGAAGGGTGGACCCCACCGCCAGATTGCCACGCCCCGATTTCATCGGGGCTCGCAACGACGAGATACCCCGTGGATTAGCGGCGTCACCTGACAGGTGACCTTCCGGAATCTGGACTCACGGATCGAGGGCACGGTTGGAGCCGTGGCGATGGGCACCCC
>JACQUK010000066.1 GCA_016210325.1 Chloroflexota bacterium | reverse complement strand
CGATGAGTCGGGACGTGTCGGGATGCCCTACGGGGGTCAATCGCTATTCTTGGGGCCGCGCAAGGTATAGACGCTTGGAGCCTTTGCTGGTAGAATACGGCCGCGAATTGCATGTGGAGGGGTGGCAGTGGCAGAGAACGCGGGGACTGAAGCCTCCGGTAGCGATTTCTCCTTCAAGTGGTTTGCTGAGCAACCGTTCTACCGGGCGGTCAACGCCCAGCTCCTGGACCTGGCGAGCCTCCAGCCAGGCCAGCGCATCCTTGAGGTGGCCTGCGGCACGGGTGCCGTGACTCGGATGATCCTGGACAAGCTACGTGGCGCCCGGGACAGCCTGGTCATCGGCTTGGACATGTCTGGGGCCGCGCTGAAGGAGGCCATGGAGCAACTGGGCACTGCCCGTGGGGCCGCCGTCCAGTTTGTCCAGGGCCGTGCGGAGCAACTCTCCCAGCTTGTCAAAGAGCGTGTTGACACCGTGGTCTTCTGCAATGGCATCCACTACATCCCTGACAAGGCCAGTCTGCTGGACCAGGTCTCGCAGGCCCTGAAGCCGGGGGGGGTCTTCGCCTTCAACACCTCCTTCTTCCAGGGCGTCTATCCGCCGGAGACCGAGCGTTTCTATCGCCGCTGGATGTTCCGTGCTATCCGCCTCCTGCGCGCCAACTACGGCCTGATGCCGGAGGGAAACAAGGTGGAGGCCCGTCATCACCTCTCCCCCGACCAGTACTGTAGTCTGCTCCATGACCACGGCTTCGAGGTGCGGACCCGAGAAGTCAGGATCGTGGATGTTCCCCTGGGGGGGTGGCTGGACATCAGCCGCTTCGAGGACTTTGTTCAGGGGGCCATGCCGGGTGTCCCTCTGGATAAGGCAAGTCGATCGCTTCAAGACGCCGTGGTCCAGACCTTCCAGGAGCTGGGACTGACGGCTGTGCCCCGCAACTGGCTCAGTGTGGTCGCAGTAAAGGTGTAGGCCGTGTCTTCCCTAGAACCCGGCCGCGGCCTTCTGCAAGGTGCTGGTCACCTGGCAGACCCTGAGACCGAGCGGCAAATGGCCAAGCCCGTCGGCGACCGCTGGGCTCAGACCTCTCTTGAGGCCGCGCAGCCGATTATCCTCGTCGAAGCCCTCACGAAGCGGTTTGGGGCGCTGGCCGCGGTGGATGGGGTTTCCTTTGAGGTTCGCCGTGGTGAGGTCTTTGGCATCCTGGGCCCCAACGGCGCCGGCAAGACCACGGCGCTCGAGTGCATCGAGGGCCTTCAGCGTCCCACCTCCGGCCGGACCCTGGTGCTGGGCATTGACACGGCCAAGGAGCCGGAGCGGGCCAAGGAGCGCATCGGCGTACAGCTTCAGGCCTCCTCGTACTTTGAGCATCTCACCCTGGTAGAGATCCTGGAACTCTTTGGCAGAATGTACCTCCGCCGGATTGCGCCCAAGGAGCTGCTGGCCAAGGTGGGGCTGTCGGACAAGGCCCGCAGCACGGTAACCAAGCTCTCCGGTGGGCAGAAACAGCGCTTCAGCATCGCTGCTACGCTGGTCAACGACCCCGAGCTGGTCTTTCTGGACGAGCCCACCACCGGGCTAGACCCCCAGGCGCGCCGCAATCTGTGGGAGCTGATCACCGCGCTGCACCGGGAAGGGAGGACGGTGGTCCTCACCACCCACTACATGGAGGAGGCCCAGGAGCTCTGCCAGCGGGTTGCCATCATGGACCGGGGCCGCATTGTGGCCCTGGACACCCCTACTCGCCTCATCCATCGGCTGCCAGTGCCGTACCTGGTCCGGCTGTTGACTTCAACGCCGCTCCCGCCGGACCAGTTGGAGCGTCTGGAGGCAGTGCGGAGTGTCCAGGCTGGGAACGATGGCTACTGCCTGCTGGCCTCTTCGGACGCCAGCAAAACGCTGCCGGCGCTGCTGATGTGGCTCAACGGCCGCGGGGCCACCGTGGAGCACCTGGAGGTCATCACCGCCACCCTGGAGGACGTTTTCCTGGCCCTGACCGGCAAGCAGCTAAGGGACTGACCGATGCTCTGGTTGCTTTTCCTCGCCAACCTCAAGATGGTCTTCCGCAACCGCCAGGCCCTATTGTGGGCCCTGTTCTTCCCCCTGGTCTTTGTGGTGGTCTTTGGCGTGTTCCGCTTCGACCGGCCCACGCCAGTGAACATGGCGGTGGTGGACCATGCCGGCGACGAGGTGTCCCAACAACTGCTCCAGGGACTCCAGACTATCGAGTCGCTGAAGCTGGACACGAAGCGGTCCGAGGAGGAGGCGCGCCGGGCGCTGGCTGACGGCGACATTGGCTACGTGCTGGTCATTCCTGCGGGGCTGGCCCAGGGGGTGGGTGGGGCAGGCGCGGTGACTCTGACCCTACTGGTGGACGAAGCACAGGGCCCTCAGAACCAGATGGTCCGCAGCATCGTTGAGCGGTTCATTGACAGCATGAACCTGGCTGTCCAAGGGGGGCAGCGCCTGCTGGGCATGGAGATGCAGGGCGTCAACGCGCGGCGCGTCGGCTACTTCGATTTCCTCCTGCCCGGCTTCATTGGCATGGGGGTTATGAACTACGCCATCATCGGCATGGCCACCGTCATTGCCCTCTACCGCCAGCAGAAGATCCTCAAGCGCATTCGGGCTACTCCTCTGCGGGTGACCACCTTCTTCTCCGCCCAGGTGCTGGCATATCTGGTCCTCTCCCTGGTGCAGGCGGCCATCATTCTGATGGCAGGGCTTTTCCTGTTCGATGCGAAGGTCTACGGCAACATCCTGTGGCTGTTTCCCCTCGTCATCCTGGCCAACCTCACGTTTCTGAACCTGGGGTTCATCGCAGGCTCCATTGCCCGCAGCGTGGAGGCGGCCAGCGGCCTGGGCAACGTGGTGGCCATCCCCATGATGTTCTTCTCCGGTGTGTTCTTCCCGACTGACACCTTGCCCACGGCGCTGCGAGTTGTTGTACAATATTTACCGCTGACCCCCTTGCTGGATGCGCTGCGGGGGGTGATGCTGGAGGCCCGTCCCCTGTGGGAGTTCCCGGTGGCCCTGGGCCTGCTCGGGGCGTGGGTAGTCGTTAGTGGAGTCCTGGCGGTGCGCATCTTCCGCTTCGACTGAGTAGGTGTGACAGAGAACTAAGTTTACGACGATAACCTCTAGCAAAATGAGGGCTTTTCCAGTACCATAAATCTAAGGATCCGTTGCTGGCCCGATTCCGGGCAGTGGGGGACAAGCGGGGATGGAGCAGATAAGGCCCGGCCAAACAGCAACAGAGAGGTCGTTGCCTCAGAACCAGGGGCTGGCCTATACACCGTACCAGGCACGCTGCCTGGCACGCCTGGAGCACTTCTTGCGGGTTCAGAAGGGCTACGAGCGGGACCAAAGCCGCGAGGTCTGGCTCTTGAAAGCTGTCCAGAGGGCAGTGTATTCGGCGTTCATGGACTGTGTAGCCGCAGGAGTGCACCAGGAGGCCAAGCTCTTGGTCGAGGGCGCCACGCTCTCGACATCCTCAGCGTAGTGCCAGAGGGGCTGTCTGGCAGCCTGCCACGCTGAGCACGTTGCCGTTGTGTGCAGAAGGCCGCGTGGACATGGGACCCCAGCGGCCTTCTTGTTTCCTCGGCCTCTGGCGGCAGGGCGCTGGCCAGGGCCCCCACGAACACGGGAGTGTGACAGGCCCCGGCGCTCTCCATAAGGGCTCTGGTCTACTATGGGCCCAGGGAGGGTCCGTCACCCCGCTCATGGGGCTGGCGTCGCAAGAACTCCTCCACGTCTTTGACCACCTCCTCCGGCTGCGGCAGCTCTTGCCCGCTCCGCTGGGCCTGGTCGTAGGCAGTTTCCAGCTTCCGGATGTAGCCCACCGCCTCGGCGTTGCCGGCCGCTGCCTTGTTCACCTCGGCGTCAAAGCTCGCGCACCGACCGTAGAGGTCTTCCAGGGGCAGCTCCCACTCCAGGAACTTGGAGAGGCGTTTCAGGAGCACCAGACTTACCTTGGGGTTGGGGGACATCTGGATGTAATGTGGCGCGTGGCCCCATAGGGAGCAGTAGGGCAGGCCGCGTTGCTGGCACGCCTCCATCAGCGCTGAGGCGATGCCCGTTGGCCCCTGGTAGCGGGACAACTGCACGCCCATCTCTTCCAGGGTCGTGCGGAGCTCGGGGGTGGTGGCCGTTCCGCTGACTCTATGCTCGCGTGTATGGGGGATGGCGTCCAAAAGGGCCCCCAATACCACTACCTGAGAGACGCCGGACTGCTGTGCCATGTCCACAATCAGGTTACAGAAGGTCCGCCAGCGGAGGTAGGGTTCAAGGCCGTGCATCAGCAGCAGGTCGTGAGGCACCGCGTCGCCGTGCCAGGCGTAGAAATCATTGGAGGGCCAGTGCACGGCCCGCTCACCCTGCTCGGTGAGGTACACGATGGGGCGGGTGCGCTGGAAGTTGTAGAACTCCTCAGAGTCAATGCGGGCGCACTTTCGCGCTCCCAGGCGCTCCACCAGGTGGCGGACGGCGTAGGTGGCACCCTCCTGCGCATCGGGCCAGCCGGCAAAAGCCACCACCAGCAAGGGCGAATGGAGCACAGGCTGCTGGGAGATGATGAGGTTTTCCATATGAGCGGTGCCCCCTGCACCGGCCATCAGTGTAGCACCGGCCTTAGCATAGGGCAACCACTGCGGCCCTTAGTTCTCGGCCGCGAGGTTGTGGAGTGGGAAGACCAGGCGCTTTACCTGGGCGACGCTCTCTCTGGCGTAGGCGGCAGCCTGGTGCTGAGCCCGGGAGTCAATAGTGGGCCTGTGGGCATCCCGCAGGCGGGCGGGCACCAGGACATGGTCCTCACGCAGCACATGCTGGGCTAGGACCTCATCGTAGACAAAGGTGGCCTGCCCCATGCTCGCCTCCTGATAGCAGCGGATGCTCTGTCCACTACTGGGACTTGCCCTGTTCTGTGTTGCCAAGGTGTATGGCCACCGTGGCTTTGAGTGACGGCACCTGCGCCAACTCCAGCAGCATGTTGCGCCAGTGGGTGCCGCGCCAGTAGAGGTTCTGGCACAGCGGGCACTCCATGAAAGAGGGCTGCGTCTGGTGCACGTAGGGTGGTACGCGGTCCGCCACGGCCTCGCGGGGCACAGGCCGCAGCGGAAGGTTGCACGCAATACACCTGGTGAAGCTGCTTGCCAGGCCCAGGTCCAGGGCCTGCACCACCTCTTCCAGTTGCTGGCGGACCTCATCGCTGTGCACCAGCACGGCGTGAAGCCGTCCCCTGCTGATGGCACGCCGTTGCATAAGGCGTCGGTCCCTGGTTACAAGGATGCGGTGTTCTTGCTGGGCCAGGCGCACCAGGGCTGTGTCTGACGGGTCGCGGGCCAAGAGCGCATCGTACCCCAGGGCCCGCAGCCACTTGGCCAGGCGCCCCACATTGATATCAACCAGGAAGGACGGCTCCGTAGACATCAGACCTCGACGCGCATCCCTTCTGTCGCAATGGATATGTCGGCGCCCAGGGTCTGGGCCACCTTACGCAACTCCCGGGCGATCTCGCGCACTAACTGAGGGACCATGTGTACCGCCACGACCGTTGGCAGCTTGCCGCGGCGGGCTGCCAACGCCGCCAGGGCCTGCTGGAGGAGGCCAGGGGTGAGGTGGTGGGTCTCTGCCGCCAGGTCACCCATGCGGTCTGGGAAGGTGCATTCCACCAAGAGGAAGTCCGGGGCTACATAGTCCCACGCTGCTTCCAGCCCGGGGCCGCAGTCGCCGGTATAGAGGAGCGAGCGCCCTCCGTGAGGCGCTACCAGCCATCCAGTCGCGGGAACCCCGTGAGACATAGGGACAGGGGTCACGGTGTAGCCCAAGAGAGTGAAGGGGGTGTACGGCATTGCCGGATGGAGCTGCACCCTGGGATTCTCCGGAGAAGGGCGGACGGTGAAGTCGGGGAATAAGGCTCCGTCCAACAGATGAGTCCGGAGGTGGGCCACCGTGTCTGGCGGCGCGAAGACCTCCAGTGATTCCCCCGAGTGGAACGTGTTGAGGGCCAGGTAGAGCAGGTCCCGGACGTGGTCGAAGTGGCGATGGGTCAGCAGCATGGCCCTGATGCCAAGCTGTTCCTTGAGCGTCAGGGCGCCGGTGAGGCCGCCAGCATCCAGGGCCAGTACGCCGTCTATCAGCAGCGCCATGGCGCGCGTGTCCCTGGTCTCGCGGCTGTGGGCGCCCAGGACCCTTGCTTCCAAGCTGTATCACCTCACGCAGGGATGGGGCGTATGCGATTGATGGAGATGGGGTCGCTTGCGGACGGGCACTGGTGCCACCGCGTGTGCAAGCGGCGTGATGGGCCGCCACGGATACCGGTCATATACCCGATTCAACCGCAGTCTTGACTATACCTTATCCAGCTTTGAAGTCTATGCTACCGCCATGTTGAGGGACCGGCAAGGACGGCGAGGGGGAACAACGATGAGCAACGTCCTGACCACCAAAGCGACCTACACGGTGTACCAGACGCTGTGCATGGCGCGCCTGGTCCACTACCTGCAGTTGCTCAAGACCTATGGACAGGACCCGGACCGGGAGGGCTGGCTGTTGGCTGCCGTGCAGAAGGCGGTCTACGCGGCCTACCGGGACTGCGTTGCTGCCAAGGTGCCCCAGGAGGCGCGGCTGCTGGTGGAGAGCGCCCAGGTAGCGTTGTAGTCCCGAGCAGCGAGTTCCCCGTTTGGGACCTGGGCGTCGTCTGTGGGTCACAAGGCTGGAGTCCTGCTAGCAGAGGGCAATGTGCCAGCGGTGTGCGTTCAGAGGCAAGATGCTGTTCTGGAGAGGAGGCCGAGCCTCCTGGTCCTGAGCGTCCTGCTGGGCCTGTTGCTGTACCTGTTGGTGGTGGGCTACACCGGCCTGTTCCTGCCTTTCCGCCTAGTGAAGGGGACGAGCATGCAGCCCACCCTGCGGGCCGGTGACCTGGTGGTCGTCAAGTCTGTCCCCTTCTCTGACATCAAGCTTGGTGACATCGTGGCCTTCGATACCCCCACGTCAGTGAAAGCCGACGATACCCCTGGCTCTATCATGCACCGGGTGACCGCCATCGAGACCACGGACGGTGGCCTGGTCATGCTGACCAAGGGAGACAATACCGGTGTTGACCCCTTCTGGGTCCCTGCATCCACGGTGTGGGGGAAACTGGCAGTGAGAGTCCCGTCTATAGGGCGTTCCCTGGTGTTCTTCACCGGCAGCAAGGGGCTGAAGTTCGTGGCTATCACTACCCTGGTGGGGCTCCTCTATGCTCCAGCCATGGCGGTCTTCTACATGGTGGTGCTGCGGCCCTGGAAGGGCGGTGCTCTCCCTATCTCAAAGGTCAGTGATCGCCAGGCTGCGGGGCAGCCAGCTATTGCGAAGAAAGCGCCCCACTGACCTCGTTGCCCCGTTGACGAGTCCCCAGGGATGGCTGGCACAGTCGCCGCAGCCTCGCCACCGGCCCTCTACTCTCAGCACCGTTGGGTTTTAATAGCGCCACCGGGCTTTTTCTCCCCTGCCAGGTAACCACGCTGAGCAGCCCAAACCTAGACCTACTTCATACGTTTGTATACCCAAAAGACGATTGGCGCTGGGGCCAGCCCGTGTTAGCCTGCTGCCTTGATGACGGGAGGTTGGGTGGGAGAAGCTGGAAAATGCGGCCGGGCTGGCCGCTGAATTCTGTTGGTGCCACTTCAAGAATCGCAGAGTCCCTGGGATTGAGCGGAGACGATGCATAGACCAAGGCAAGGGGCGTTCTGGAGGCTGGCCTTTCTGGGCCTCCTGCTGCTGGTCCTGGCACCAGCACTTGGCCTGGGGCGGGCTGGCATCATTGATATCCAGGGCACCATGCGCCTCTATATCCTCCCGCAGCCCTACGCCCTGGTCAAGGCCGGGCCCGTTGGCGGGCCCTATTCGATAGGTCCTTTTGCCGTGAGCGAGGGCTCTCCCATTGAGTTCCTGGCCTGGGGTGCCAGCGACCCCTCCGGTGGTACTCTGACCTTTGAGTGGGACTTTGACTACGATGGCGTGAACTTCACCTCCGATGCCACCGGCCCTGGCCCTGTTCAGTACACCTATCCCGATGGGCCAAGAGCAGCCACGGTGGCCCTCCGGCTGACCAGCAGCACCGGCGCCATTGCGCTGTGCAAGGAGCTCGTCTCTGTCCTGAACGTGGCTCCTACGGCGGCCGCCGGCGGCCCCTATAGCGGCGTGGCGGGCAGCCCCATCACCTTCGCCGGCTCGGCCACGGACCCCAGCAGCGTTGACACGGCCGCCAAGTTCGTCTTCGAGTGGGACTTCGACTACAGCGGGACGTTTGCCGCGGACCAGAGCGGACTGGACCTCACGGGGCCATCGTACACCTACGCCAGCGGTGGCAGCTACACCGTGGCGCTGCGCGTCAACGACAAGGATGGCGGCGTGAGCAACATTGCGACCAGTACAGTCCAGGTGACCAACCCAATCCTGGTCCTGAACGCTGGCGCTTTGGCGGACACTTACGTGGACCAGAGCTCAGCCACGACCAACTATGGCACGGCAACAGAGTTGGACGTTCAGTCGTACAGCAACAACAGGAACCGGCGTGGCCTGGTCAAGTTTGACCTGTCGGCTGTCCCAGCCAACGCCACCATTGTCAGCGCCACGCTGAAGCTGTACGCCTTCTCGGTGCCCTCGTCGGCCAGGATGTACGGGGCTTACCGGATCACCTCCACATGGACCGAGACTGGCGTGACGTGGAACGCCCAGCCGACCCTGGTGCTGAGTCCCACAGCGTCGGCCACCACCCCTGGGTCCATGAACTGGGTGACCTGGGATGTAACAGCGGACGTCCAGGCAATGGTCAATGGCGTGGCGACCAACTACGGCTGGATGTTCATAGACGCGGTGGAGAACTCCAGTACAGCCTACGTCACTGCGTTCAGCCCGCGCGAATCCGTTCTCTCTTCCGTACGGCCGGTGCTGGTGATCCAGTACCAAACGCCATAGCCCGAGGGCCGGAGTCTGAAGGATAGTGTTCTTGTGGGCCAGGGGATAGTTATCCCGGCCTGGCCTTAGGATGCTCCAGTGGGATGGGCATTTCGTGACCCAACAGGGCCGGACAGGCACGTTAAAGAATGGTTAGTTTTGGCCACAGGCCTGGCGGATGCGGTAATATGGGAGGCGCGACGGCCTCTTGTTTAGCCCGTGGGCATGGCCTTGAGGGGCGAGTTTGAAAGACCGGACGCAATCTAACCGTGCAAAAAGAGAACCATGAAAGCGATTCTGGTAGGCGAACGGGCAACCCTTAACCAGCGGCTCACCCACCTCCTGGGGAAGCACGGCTTCGAAGTGAAAGAGGCCATCTCCATGGAGGAGGTGATGGAGCTGCTGGCGCAGGAGCCCGTTGACCTGATGTTGCTGGTGGCACCTAAAGAGGAGACCCTCTCGGCCGATGCCATCGCTGCCTGCCGGGATGTTCAGCCCAGCCTGCACGTCTTCATCCTGGCTGCCGATGGGACCGTGGCGGAGCTCATGCCAAAGGTGCAGCCCCTCTTTGGTCGGAAGGTTGGCGTCAACGACCTGCCCAACGTCCTGCGGGAGGCCATCAGCAGAGAAGATGTGGAGCGGGAGCAGTTCCGCCTGGAATGGCTCCGCTACTGCGAGCAAATGGTAGGCCTGGTGCGGACCGCCGCCTCTGTTCGAGAGGGGGCCCAGAAGGTGGTGGAGTTCCTCCAGACCACGTTCCAGTGCCGTGGGTGCGCGGTGCTGCTGACCCCTGAGCCTAACCAGCCTCTCACCACGATTGCAACGGCGGGCGATTCGGGGCCGGTAACCAAGGCCTGCACGGGCTCTGAGACGGTCTACCAGTGGTTGACTGAGAACCAGATGCCGCTACTGGTGCGGCGAGGCCGCTCTACCATTCCTGGTATTCAGCGGGATATTGTGAAGTATGGCCTGGGGCCTTGTGCCTTCATCCCCATCATCACCAGCCAGCGTATGATGGGTGCCCTGGCGATGGAGCGAGAGCCAGGCGGGGATAGCTACTCCGACTCCGCCTTCTCGCTTATGCATACGGCTGCGCAGGCCCTTGCCCTCCGCATGGAAGCTGAGTCGGGTACCCCCTCGGGCGAGCTCTCGGAGATGCTGCGCCAGGAGCGCGAGGCGAAGCAGTCCCTGGAAGGAGCGGTGGCCGAGGGCCAAAGCGTCCTCCTGAGGCTGGCCCGCGAGCTGGCGGGGATCATCGAGTTCAGGAAAGGCCACCGGCCCGAGCAGAGCGAGACCGTCGCCAAGCTGACGGCCATTGTGGCAGAGCAGACAAGCGTTAAGGCTGATTACCTGTTGGAGGCTGTCTACCTGCGAGATGTGGGCATGTTGGCAGCGCCTGACCTGGCCCTGCCAGGGGCGTCCCAGACATCCCTCAGCCACGAGACCACCGCCGCTGCCCACGCGCGGTCGAGCTTCGAAATCTTGAGCCGGGTCCGCCTGCCCTCGGTCTGCCTGGAGGTGGCCCGTCACCACCATGAGAACTACGACGGCTCCGGCGCCCCGGACGGTCTGAAGGGTGAGGACATCCCTGTGCTGGCCAGGGTCGTGCGGGTGGTGGAGGACTACGTCAATATGACGTTCTCCAGCAATGGGGGCCAGCCGGTCTCCAGCCCGGTGGCCCTGGGCAACCTGGCCCGTCTCTCGGGCAAGCTCTACGACCCGGGGATCGTCGAGGCCTTCACGCGGATTATCCGCGCCCAGGGGGTTACCCCGGAGCAAGAGACGCTTTCACTCATTGCCCATGAGCTGCGGACCCCGCTGACGTTCTTGCTGGGGTTCAGCGAGCTCTTGGCGGCGCGCAAGGACCTGCCGGCCCAGGCCAAGGAGATGGCCTCGGAGCTTCACAAGCAGACAGAGCAGATGGTCACCTTGGCCGAACGGCTGCTGGAGCTCTCCAGGCTTCAGGCTGGGCGTGTGTCCCTGACATGGGGGTGGGTTGGCCTCAAGGATGTCATTGCAGAGCAGGTCAACCGGGCCAAGGCCCTGACCGACCGCCATACGTTCCGGGTGGAGTCGCCGCCCTACGCCGTGCGCATTCGTGCCGACGTGACCCGTGTCGCCCAGGCACTGGGCAACCTGCTGTCCAACGCGGTCAAGTACTCGCCCCAGGGGGGCGAGATCGTGGTGAAGGTGGAGGAGACTCCCAAGGAGGTGGTGCTCAGCGTCTCCGACCAGGGGCTGGGTATCGCCAAGGAAAAGGCTGAGCGCCTCTTCCAACCGTTCTATCGGGTCCAGCAGGCTGAGACGCGGCAGATTGAGGGCCTTGGGCTTGGCCTTGCCTTGACCCGCGCCATTATCGAGGCCCACGGGGGCAGGATCTGGGTAGCGAGCGAACCGGGCAAGGGGAGTACCTTCAGCTTCTCGCTGCCCAAGCAGGAGGTAGGGCTTGGAAGAGACGCCACGGTTGGACAGGCCGGACGGTAACGAAGAGGTCCTGCTGTTCCCGGCGTCGCCTCGCGTTACCTTTGTGCAGCTCCGCGAGTCGCCGGATGACATCGAAGAGGACGCAGCAGACCCAGCGCTGCTCTTTTGGATCCTGGCGCTGCTCTTCTTCGGCCTTGGCGACACGATTTCGTCCTTTCTGGTGTTCTCCAAGGGCGGCTCGGAGCTGAACCCCCTGATGCGCTTGGCGCTGCGCCTTCCAGGGGAACTGCTGGGGTTCGTGTTTGTCAAGACCGTTGCTCTCTCGGTCCTGTACGCCATGGCCCACTTCTGGGAAGGGCCCCACCGGTGGATGATCCCCATCGTCATGGCCATTGCTGGGGTGTACTTGACGGTCAACAACATCACGGTCTACCTGGGGCGTTGAGAAGGGCAATGCAGGCCCAACGGGGAGGCCGTCCGCGGGTGATGGCCGGCAATAGAGGTCCTGGTCTGGGGCACATGCCCCCTGTCAGGCAACAATGAAGTTCTGCATTTCCTTGGAGGGCGCGAGATGCCCAGAATAGGTGAGTTTCAGCGGTACACCATCCTTCGCAAGTTGCTGGAGGGTAGAAGCCATCGGGAGGTGGCTACTGAGTCTGGCGTCAGTGAGAGCGCCGTCCTCAGTATCTGGCAAGGCTTCGGCGAGGGCCGTCTACCCAGCTTCAGGCGGTTCCAGCCCTATGCGGAGGCCCTGCGAGAGGCAGCGACGGGGCTCAAGGGCGCCGGGCTCTCAGCCGTGGACGCGGCCCTGGCACTCAAGGTGGCGCAGACCCTGGCCAGGCTAGGTGTGGCGCCGGGCCAGATGGAGGAGTACACCCGCCTCAGCGAGCGGTTGGCTGGCGATAGCAGCACTGCTGTGGAGGTGGTGAGGGCCGCGCTGGAGCTTCAGCGGCTTGAGCGCGAGACTGGTCTGGACCACCGCTCGTTGGTGCAACGGGCACGTGATCTGGCGGAACGCCGCCAGCGCCTGGAAGCGGAGGTAGCTGACCTGGAGGCGCGCCACGCCCAGGCCCAGGCAGTCCAGGTGGAGGTGGAGGGACTGTGGCAAGAGCTCGAAGGCCTGCGCAGGCGTCGCGACAGGCTGTTGGCAGAGGTAACCCAATGGCAGCAGGAAGAGCAAGACCTGGCCCGGCGGGTGTCGGACCTTCAGGCGCAGGCCCAGGGCGCGCAGGCCCAGATGTCCGCCTGGCAGGGCACCGCTCAGGCCCTGGCCGCCCTGGCCCTGACGCCGGCTGACCTCCAGGCCTTTGTGGAGCGGATGGCGAAGGTTGCCCAAGGGCATGGTGTCTCTGCCGCTGAGGCACAGGTCTGGTTGCTGCACGCCCTGGAGCAACTGGACCAAGGCCAGGCGGTGGACGCCATCGCTGAGCGCAGAAGGCAAGAGCTGCGGCAGGTTGAGGCAGAAATCGAGGCACGGCAGGCGCAGCTCGGTGAGCTCCAGGGCACGTTAGCGGGCGTAGAGCAGGAGCGGCAACGTCTGGAAGGTGAAGTGGGAGCCCTCAGCGAACGGGCCCGGTCCGCCGTGCAGAAGGCGGGCCAGGAGGCGGCTGCTGCGGTGCATGAAGGGGCACAGACGCTCCGGGGACAACTGGACACCCTCCTTCAGCAGGCCCTGGACCTGGCCAACAAGACCGCTGAAATCGAGGTGGAGCTGCGGTCCCGGGAGTGGCTGAACCATCTGCTGGCCCTGGTGGAGGGGAGGCCGGGCCTTGAGCCGCAGCGGGTCAAGGGCCTGGCACTGGCCCTGATGCCGCCGTTCGGTACCTGGCTGGAGCAGCACAAGGATACCGCCCCATCGGGGGCCCGAGAGCCACTGGAGCGGCTGGTGCGCGCGTTCAAGGAGTGGCAGGGGTGAACGCAGGGTGTTTTCGTTTCGCTCCCTCTCTGACTCTCCCCCTGCGAGGGGGAGAGTCAGATCCCTTCCCCCGTTTCCGGGGGAAGGTCAGGATGGGGGGCGAATGAGCGACAATGACAAGGCCCTGGGGGTGAGGGGGAGGTTGAAGGGTCGGCTCGAGGAGTTGGACGCCCGCCAGGGTGCCGTGAGTTGGGCGATTCCGGAGCTGGAAGTGGCCCTGCGCCACCGGCAGCCCTGGGATGGCCTTCAAGCGCGGCTCAGCGAGTTGACCGACCGCCAGGATATCTTGTATGAGACCATCCTCAGGCTCGAGCGCCTGCTGGGCATCAGCGCGCCGTCGCCACTTCCCAGGGTGGCCCCGGAGCCTGCGCGGCTGCCGGTGGCCGTGGGTGTACCCGCGGCGCCAGCGGCCACGGCCATGAAGGTGCGGACCCGGGCGGGGGGCGTCATCATCGCTCCTCTCCCGCCGCATGAGCCGGAGAAGAGGCGGCGGTTCAGCTTGCGAGAGTCGGTGTTCTCCCGTCGCAGACTGCGAGGCCTCATCATTCTGGCAGCTCTCCTGGTGATGATGCTGGGCTTTGGGGCCGCCTGGTACTTCAACGGCGCCTATCAGCAGCAGCGGTTTGCCAGGAGGACGGTGTCCCGCATGGCCAATGCGCCAAGCTATGCTGCCACGGGTTACGAGGACAACACCGAGGCAGGTGTGGTGAAGAACGTCAAGGAGCAGTTCGCCTACGTGTCGCCTGATTCAGTCATGACCCGCTACTTTACGCGGGCGTACCGCTCCGGCACCAACATCGCCATCAGCATTGACTGTGGCGACGAAGAGATTCGCATCGTCAATGGGACGCGCTACCAGATTTGTAACGACCCGGATGCCAAGGTGAAGGGATGGCGCGTGGACACGTTCCCAAACCCCTCCTACTTTGACACGCTCCTCTTCCAACCCTGGGCGCGCTTCGCCTGGTGCGGGAGCATATCGGAACAGGCGGAATCGGAGGTTGTCAACGGCGCAAGCACCCGGGTCTTCTCCTGCCGTGTGCCCAACCGCCGGGAGGCGGCAACCATCTGGGAGCAGGTCAAGGACGCCAAGGTCAAGGCTGACCGGGACAAGTTCATTGAAGAAGCCATTGTCGACATAACCATCTGGGTACGCGAGGACGACGGCTACATCGGCCGGTTCGGCATGAAGAAGACCGCCCCGGGCAAGGTGGGGTCGGTTACCGAGACCACGAGCTATGAGTACTTCGAGTTCGGCAACGTTCCGCCTATTCCACCCCCCGACACCTCGGGGCCTGTGGTCACAGAGGCGCCGGTCTTCACCACCGCGGTGGTCAACGGGCAGCGGTTCAACCTTCTGGTGGCGGACACCGAAGCGGAGATTAGCCGCGGCATGGCTGGTCGCCCCTTCCTTCCTGCCGACACCGCCATGCTATTCGTCCTGCCCAAGGAGGAGGTCTGGGAGTTCTGGATGAAGGACGTGTTCATCCCCCTGGACCTGCTGTTCGTGAGCAAGGACAAGAAGATTGTGGCTATTCACACCATGCCCACGGAGCTGGGGGTGATGCAAAACAGCCTGAAGCGCTACAACTCCAAGGACCCCGCGCTGTATGCCCTTGAGATGAACGCTGGTCTGGCCAAACAGTACGGGTTCCAGGTGGGCATGAACGTGGAGCTCCGGTAGGGGGCTGGCTTGGGCCTGCGTCTCCCTCTCATGGTCATTGACCAATTAGAACGACATCGCCTCGCCGTCTCTGCTGATACCTCACCCCCAGGCCCCCGGCAGTCCCGACTTGTCCCGTGAGCGGGACTTGTCGGGACTGGCACCCTCCTGGGGAAAGATCAGGCTGGGGGTGAATGGGCAACCAGGACACTAGGGGGCAACGACGACGATCACGGTTGCGTCCGCGCTGGCACTGGGGGAGTCCCAGAAACCGGGGACCGCATACTGATGCTCGAGCAGTGGAATAGGGGCCGAAAGCTCGCGGTACGCGCCGGCGAGGTCGTCCGCGAACCCTCCTGGGGCGCTCTGCGGTAGACCGACCACCGGTGGTGGGTAGGGTGGGGCCACGGCACCTCCAGTGAAATCGTGGATGTGGCCGCCGCCGATGCCGTGGTACCCGTGGCCGTACCCGTCGTGGCTGTGCCCATCGTGGAAGTCTGCATGGTAGCGGATGTACTGGGACAGGTCGTTGAACCGTGGCCGAAGCAGCGTGTAGGGGGCCATCGCAGCATGTCCTGCCACCGCGCCAAGGATAGCCAGGGACAGGGCGACCAGGAGTGCTCCCACCCACAGGCGACGCCGACGGCCTCTTGACCTGGTGCTCAACATGCCTCGCCTCTTTCCGCTCCCTTGTTCACTCTACAGCCTATTCCCTAGAATAGCGATTCAATCTGTAGGTCGGGTTTCCTAACCCGACCGTCACGGGCGGGCAGGTTCGGAAACCTGCCCTACGGGGGTTAATCGCTGTTCTTGGGCTATCCGGCTTTGTTGACATCGTCCGCTCACCCTGAGCCCGTCGAAGGGCGAGCGGACGCACCCTTCCCCGCTCATGGTGAGCGTGTCGAATCCATGAGCGGGGGACAGGCGGTTGTCCGCCCAACCCCTAGTAGCCCAGGCTCACGCCCACGTCCACGTCAGGCAACTGGGTTACCTGCACACTGGCGGCACCCGAGGCCTCTACCATGGCGATGTTGTTCACCGTCACAAAGATGTTGACCTGGGCGCTGGTGCCTAGCAGGTCCAGGTCATCCAGCCACAGTGGGTCAGGCCAGACGGGTCCGGGCAGTTGCAAGAGCAACACATTGTCTCCCACCACGGGCCCCACCCGCCACCAGGGGTGGCTGCCCACCCCAGCGGCCGCTGCGGCGATAAGCAAGCTCGCCACTAGCACCAGGGCACCTGCCCAGCGGACTCCTGGTCTTCTTCCCCCAGCAGCTTTCATTAGACCCCTTACGCCTTACCCCCTCTCAATCTCCCCCTCGCCGAGGGGGAGAGAATCCTCGCCTTCCCCCTCGAAGGGGGAAGGCGAGGATGGGGGTGAAACCTGTCAACGCTCCCTAGCTCCGACTCCGTCGAGAGCAACGGATGGTCGGGTTTCCTAACCCGACCATCCCAGGGCAGGTTCATCCCGACGTATCCCGATGAGTCGGGACACGTCGGGACGCCCTACGGCTTTGCCCTCGGGGCCAGCCGGCGGCCCGACCACCGACCGGCCCCGAGGGGTCACACAGGAGGTGAGGACTACTGATTGAGAGAGATGCCGATACCGATGTCGGTGTCCTGATCAATGTCCACATCCAGGGCAGGGCCGCTGCCCCATCCCCACGACCCCTGGTCCCACCACGGTGCGTAGCAGCCGCATCCACCCCACCCGTAGCCACCGTAGCCACCGTAGGACGACCACCCGCCCTCGGTCTGCACCACCGCCGTGTTGCTGACGTTGACGTTGGTGACGATGGTGGCAACGTCGTTGTCAAGGGTGATGTCAACGGGGCCTGGCACCACTGGCGGGTTCCAGTGCGGCCGGGGTGGCGGGGGAGGTGGTGGCGAGCCGTGATGGCCGTGCCCCCACCCATAGGCGTAGCCAGGGGGGTGCCAGCTCCCTGAGCCGGCGAAGGCCACCGCCGCCACGATGCTCATGGCCACCAGCAATACGCCAATCCACATGCCCTTGCTGTTCCTTCTACCGGTCCTTTTCACTGATCTCCTCCTTCTCTCCTTGGGCACGGACATGGAGGACGAAGCACCGCGGCTGGTTGCTGGGCACCACGACTAGTGGTGGGCCAGCAGGTAGCCCAGTGCCCGCTCCGTGTCCGATAGCCTGGCTTCTAGAGAAATCACCCGCTTCTGCAACTGGTCCAACTGTTGCAGGAGGTAGGGCATGCTGCGCTCCAGGGTAGCCACCCGGCTGTTCATGGAGCTCATCTCCACCTTCACAGCCAGGAGCTCGGAGTGCAGGGCCGCGATCTTCATGTCGTTGTTGCGCTGGACCGCCTCGATGTCCTTGCGCAGCGCCCGCTCCCGCTGCTCCGCATCGCGCTGGATGAAGTCAATCATCCGTTGCAGCGCCGCAATCCTGTCGTTGGTGTCGCGCTGGACCTGCTGGATCTGCGCCTCCAGCGCCCGGAAGCGGTTGTCGGTCTCCGACTGGAACCGCTTCTGCTGCTGCCGGAGCAGCTCAATCTGGTTCTGGGACTGGGCGCGGACCTCCTCGATCCTGCCCGCCAGGTGGTCAATCGCCCGCTGGGTCTGCTGCTTCAGGGCGTTAATCTGGGACTCCAGCAGGGCGATCTTGGCCGCCGCGAAGCGCTCGACCCTGGCGATCTCCTTCTCCAGCTCGCCCTGGGACTTCTCCAGGGCTTCTACCCTGGCCTGGAGGCTGAACAGCCGCTTCAGGATGGACCGCAGCTCAGGGCAGTCCCCATCGGGGCAGAACCGCTGGATGATGACCTGCACGGCGTTGTTAACGTCCACGTTGACGCCCACCGAGGCGCCCGAGCTGGAACCCGAAGAGGGTGCGGGAGCTGGGGTTGGGGATGGGGACGACTGCACCGAGACCGAGGACCACACGTAGGGCTGCACCCAGTCCCCGTCGTCGTCATCATCGTCCGGCCCCGCGCTGCCGCTGGCCGCGGCCAGCACCGTCAGGCCCGCTGCCAGGAGCAGGACCAGGAACAGCGAGGAGATGATCCTGATTGCCCGCCGCCGTTGTCTTGGGTTGTTCATCATGGCTTTGCCCCTCTCACGTTGCTCACTACCGAACTGATACCAACCCGATACCCATTGCCCCTTCCTGAAGGGTGCCCTCTGCCTTAGCCTGGCACTGTCGCTCGCCTCGTCCGGTAGTGTGTTCGGTGGCGGGCCAATGAGCGGCGGGGTGTGTCGGAAGCGGGGAACGCATTCCTTGGTGTTCACCCCGCCGCTCTGCTTTACCTTGTGCCTTGTAATCCGCTCGCCCTGAGCCTTTCGAAGGGTGAGCGCCGCCGCTTGGTTTCCGCTCATGGTTCGACATGCTCACCACGAGCGGAAACGACTCCCCTACCCGCCGAATTGCACGATCGCGCCGACGATCGAGTAGGAACCCCAGAAGAAACCCGGGAAACCCGGCGCCGCGTTGTCTTTTAGCTCGATGGTGATCTCCAGCTCAGCATGGCTCCCGGCCTTGACCCACAACAGCCAGGTGTCGTCGAGGGCCTGGGCCTCCTTCACCTTGGTGGTGTCAACGGAGTCTATCTGAGCGTCAATACCCGCCGCCGTGAAGAGCTTGAGAAACGCGTTCGCGTCCTCGTTGCTGACGTTCTGCACGTCCAGCCTGAGCTTGACGCCTGTGTCACCCACGTGCTGCTCGATGGCCGCCGTGAAGCTGGTCCCCTCATCGTTGACGACTGCGACGCCATCGTCGCTGCCGTGGGTGTTGGTGCTAGCGCCAGCCAGGACGATGCTCTGCTCCGCCGTGACGCTGGCGCTGCCCTTGACCGCGCCTTTCAGGACGGGGCCGATGGCCTGGCCGGCGGCGGCCGCCATGACCACCACTGCCAGGGCCACCGCCCACACGGGCAGGCCAACCCGCCCCAGGCGGACCGTGTACCGCAGGGCCCTGGCCATCTTCCCCATTGCCTGTGGTCCGTTTCTCTTTGCCTGGAATCCGCTCGCCCTGAGCCTTTCGACTTCGCTCAAGACATGCCTGTCGAAGGGTGAGCGCCGCCGCTTGGTTTCCGCTCATGGTTCGACATGCTCACCACGAGCGGAAACGGACCCGATTACCCGCCGATCTGGACGATGCTGCCGGTGATGGTGTAGAAGCCAGGCGCCGCGTCGTCCTTGGACTCGATGGTGATCTCCAACTCATGGGGGCCACCGGCCGCTTCCTTCAACAGCCAGGTATTGGCCGTCATCTGGGCCTCTTCTAGGTTGGCGTCAAGGGACTCGACCTCGACGTCAACGCCCGCCGGCACGTTGAGGGTGAGCAGGGCGTTGGCTCCGTCGTTGCTCACGTTTGACAGGTTGAGTACCAGGACAGTCTCGGTATCGCCCATGTGCTGCTCGATGGCCGCCGTGAAGCTGGTCCCCTCGTCGTTGATGACCGCCAGGGCGTCGTCGTTGCCCCCGTGAGACGAGGCGTACGTGTCGGTATGCAGGACGATGCTCTGCTCCGCCACGACACCGGCGGTGCCGGTGACCGCGCCCGCCAGGACGGGGCCAATCGCTTGCCCAGCCGCTGCCCCAATGATGACTACCGCCAGAGCTACAGCCCAGAGGGGCAGGCCGAAGCGGCCCAGCCGGACCGAGTGCTTGAGGCTCCTGGTCAACTTCTTCATTG
>JACQUK010000064.1 GCA_016210325.1 Chloroflexota bacterium | reverse complement strand
TCGGTGTGCTGGATGACTATGCCCATCTGGTTCTGCCTACTCCCGTCCAGGTGTCACCTATGTGCCCAGTTTAGGTGTTACCCATGTCCCCAGTTGCACAAGGGGGGTGAAAACGAAAGGCCCTGCATTGCGGGCCAGACACCTACCCAAGCCGATGAGCTTGCAGTAGAATGGATACCGACTGGGCCGCTCGCCCAGCGCTTGTTGATGGGGAGGTCTATGCAGCAGCGAAAGCTGGCGCTGCGAGAGGCCCTGGGGCAAGTAGGGCCCAAGGGGGTCACCATCAAGTCGCCGGCGGAGCAAGAGGCGATGCGCCGGGCTGGCCATGTGGTGGCCGGCCTGCTTGAGGTATTGGGCCGTGCTCTAGAGCCGGGGATGCGCACTAAAGAGCTGGACCGGTTGGCCGCCCGGGAGCTGAAGCGGGCTGGGGCAATCCCCGCTTTTCTGGGCTATCGGGGCTTTCCGGCGGTGGTCTGTGTCTCCCTGAACCACGAGATTGTCCACGGCATCCCCGGGGACAAGGTCATTCAGCCAGGGGACCTGGTAAAGATTGACGCCGGCGCCGTAGTGGATGGCTATTTCGCCGACGCGGCCCGCACTTTCGTCGCTGGAGATGCACCACTCGGGGTGGTGCATCTGGTCCAGGTGACGGAGGAAGCGCTGCGCATCGGCATCAGTGCCGCCAGGGCGGGCGCCAAGGTTGGAGACATTGGAGCAGCTATTCAAGGGTTTGTGGAACCCCGTGGGTACTCGTTGGTACGTGAGTATGTGGGGCATGGTATTGGGCGGGCCCTTCACGAGGAGCCGCAGGTGCCCAACTACGGCGTCCCTGGGCGGGGCGCCTTGCTGCGCCCAGGCATGGCCATCGCCATTGAGCCGATGGTCAATTTGGGAACGTGGCGGACGGCGGTGCTGGACGACGGGTGGACAGTGGTGACCGCCGACGGGGCGCTGTCGGCCCACTTTGAGGACACGTTGGTAGTCACGCCGGACGGCCCAGAGGTGCTGACCCGTCTGACGGCAAGCTAAGCTCAGGGGAACGTGCCCGGCTGGGGCTGGACCCCGGCGGTGCTTCAGGGTGGGGGAGCGCAGAGGAGGCGAGGAGTCATCGTGGCGGCAGTGCGAAAAGAGACCATTGAGGTGGAAGGGACGGTTGAAGAGTCCCTCCCGAATACCATGTTCCGGGTGAGGTTGGCCAACGGCCACCTTGTCTTGGCCCATGCCTCGGGGCGGGTCAGGATGAACTTCATCCGCATTCTGCCCGGCGACCGGGTGCTGGTGGAGCTTTCGCCGTATGACCTCACTCGGGGGCGCATTACCTATCGGTTCAAGTAACCGGGCATACAGGGCTGCACCCGGACACGCAGCTTGTCTCCCGGCGTGCAGATTGGGCTGTCGCAGCAGGGATACCTGAGCTAAGAGAAACTGACAAGACGGGAGCCGACGATGCAGGTAAGTCCTTCAGTCCGGCGGCGGTGCGACAAGTGCAAGATTGTACGCCGCCAGGGCGTCAATCGCATCATCTGTTCCAACCCAAAGCATAAGCAGCGACAGGGCTAGGGCTCGGAGGAAGGGTCATGCCTATTATAGCGGGCGTTAATCTACCGGATACCAAGCGCGTGGAGATTGCCCTCCGGCGGATATACGGCATTGGGCCGGAGCTGGCGCGGAGGGTTGTTGCCGAGGCCGGCATCGAGGGGAATCCCAAACTCCGCGAGATCTCGGAGGAGCAGCTTGCCCGTGTCCGCGACCTGGTAGATAAGCGGTACAAGGTGGAAGGTGACCTGCGGCGCGAGGTGCAGATGAACATCCGCCGCAAGATCGAGATCCGCTGCTACCAAGGCGTGCGGCACTCCAGGAGCTTGCCGGTGAACGGCCAGCGCACCCGGACCAACGCCAGGACACGCAAAGGGCCGCGCAAGACCGTGGCCGGGCGCCGGCGCACTGTGGCCAAGAAGTAACGCGAGATAATCTTGGGGCCGGGAGGTGCCGAGCGCCTCTGCTGACCCCAGACAGGTATGTAGCGAAGGAGATCAATGGCCAAGAGCAGAGCAAAGAGAAGAGAAAAGCGGCTTGTGCCCATCGGGAGGGCCTACGTCTATTCGTCCTTCAACAATACCCTCGTGACCCTGACCGATGCCCAGGGCAACGTTCTGTCCTGGCGCAGCTCGGGCAGCGTGGGGTTCAAGGGGTCACGGAAGGGGACAGCTTTCGCCGCCCAGCGCGCTGCTGAAGAGGCGGTGAAAAAGGGGATGGACTACGGCCTCCGCCAGGTGGAGGTCTTCGTCAAGGGGCCGGGCCCTGGGCGCGAGGCGGCTATCCGCTCGCTTCAAGCGGCCGGACTGACCATTACTGGCATCCGCGATGTGACGCCAATCCCCCATAACGGGTGCCGCCCCCCCAAGCAACGTCGTGTCTGAGGAGAAAAGCGGTTATGGGTCGCTACACTGGCCCGGCCTGCCGACTGTGTCGTCAGGTAGGAGAAAAGCTCTTCCTGAAGGGGGAGCGGTGCTATACCCCCAAGTGTGCTATCGAGAAGCGGCGTAGGCCGCCGGGGGCCAAGGCGGTGAGCCGTCGTCGCCCATCGGACTTCGCGGTGCGCATGCGGGAGAAGCAGAAGGCGCGCTACGTCTATGGCGTCATGGAACGGCAGTTCCGCCGTACTATGGAGACAGCCCAGAAGAAGCCCGGCGTCACTGGGCAGTACCTGCTCCAACTCCTGGAGCGCCGCCTGGACTCTGTGGTCTTTCGCCTCAACTTCGCCAAGTCGCGTCGGCAGGCCCGCCAGTTGGTGCTCCATGGACATATCACGGTGAACGGGCGCAGGATGGACATCCCGTCGTTCATCGTCAAGCCAGGCGATGTCATCGGCTGGGGTAGCACCGTCCAGAGCAAGGATTTTGTCAAGGAGGTGCTGGTAGGCGCGCCGCAACGGCCCATGCCGTCGTGGCTCAGCCTCGACCAGGCCACTATGACAGGCAAGGTCGTCTCGGTGCCGGAGCCAGCGGACCTGGACATGAAGCTGGACACCCGCTTGATTGTAGAGTTCTACTCACGCTAGGGCGTGAGCAACGACACGGTGAGGAGAGGTTGAGTTGGAGGCGTTTGTCAGCGTCGGTACGCGAGAGGAGCAGGGCACCGGGGTGAGTGTGCCTGCCCCTGAGTTGCAAGTCCTGGAACTCACCGACGCCTACGGAAAGTTTGCCCTGGAGCCTCTGGAGCAGGGGTTTGGTCCCACGCTGGGGAACCCCTTGCGGCGTGTGCTCCTCAGCGCACTCCCCGGTGCCGCGGTCACGTGGGTCCGGATCGACGGCGTCTTGCACGAGTACTCCAGCATTCCTCACGTCAAGGAGGAGGTGCTGGAGGTGCTCCAGAACGTGAAGGGCGTCCGGCTGCGCTCCCTGTCGGGCCGCCCCGGACGGATGCGCCTGGAGGTGCAGGGCCCTGGAGAGGTCACCGCTGCCGACATTGTAGCCTCGGCGGACTTCGAAGTGGTCAAGCCGGAGCAGCACATCGCCACGCTGGAGTCGGAAGAGGCCAAACTGGTCATCGAGTTCAATGTGGAGCATGGGAAGGGGTACCAGCCGGCCCAGCATGGTGACGGTCTCCCCATCGGCACCCTCCAGGTGGACGCCCTCTTTGCGCCTGTGCGGAAGGTCAACTACCGCGCCGAGCGCACCCGGGTGGGCCAGCGGACAGATTTCGAGCGGCTGCTCCTGGAGGTCTGGACCGATGGGACCATTTCGCCGGTTGAGGCCCTCCAGCAAGCGGCCAAGATACTGGTGGACCAGTTCTTCCTGTTCGCTGCGGTGGGGAAGGCCGGCGTGCCTGGGGTCCCCAGGTCGGAGGCAGCCCTCGCCATCCCCGCAGAGGTCTACAACATGCCCGTGGAGCGGCTCGAGCTCTCTTCCCGCACGCTCAACTGTCTCAAGCGTGCCAACATCCACAAGGTTGGCGAGATTCTGGAAAAGGACCGGGAGCAGCTCCTCAAGATCAGGAACTTCGGTGAGAAGTCCCTGGGGGAGCTCCTGAACCGCTTGAAAGAGAAAGAGATCCCGGTCCCCAAGGGCCTGGCAGGCGAGGTGCCCCTGGAGGGAGAGGTTGCCCCTGAGGGACCCGAAGAGGACCAAGGCGAGGAGTAAAGGGCGATGCGCCACCAAGTGCGCAATAAGAAGTTCAACCGGCGGACAGGCCAGCGTCAGGCCCTGTTCAAGGGACTCGTACGCTCCCTGCTGCTCCACGAGAGGATTCTGACCACTGAGCCCAAGGCCAGGGTGGCCCGCCCCATTGCGGAGCGCCTGATTACGTTGGGACGGCACGCCCTGGAGGCCTCGGAGCAGGGGGATGCTGTAGAGCACCGCGCCAAGGCCCTGCACTACCGGCGAATGGCCTTGGCCTACATCGAGGACACGCAGGTCATCGGCAAGGTGTTCGACGAGTTGGCCAAGCGGTACCGGAGCCGTCCAGGGGGCTATGCCCGCGTGGTCAAGGCAGGTTTCCGCCAGGGCGACGGTGCTCCGCTGGCGGTGTTGGAGTTGGTGGAGTAGGTGCTGCGAGCCGGCGTTGCCCTGCCCCGGAGCGCTGAACGTGAGCAAGAAGGCGCACGTAGAGACACCGGGGCCGGTCCGAAAGCTAGCCCTGGTGGTGGAGTTCGAGGGTACTCGCTACGCTGGTTTCCAGGTGCAGCCCAGGGAGGCCACGGTCCAAGGGGAATTGGGAAAGGCGCTCCTTCGTCTGATAGGGGAGCACGTTAAAACCTACGGTGCCAGCCGCACCGACACCGGCACCCATGCCAGGGGCCAGGTAGTGGCGTTCCTGACGGCCCGCCCCTATCCACCCGGTGTTTTCCAGCGGGCCCTGAACGCCCACTTGCCCCCGGACATCCGGGTGAGGGCGGCCTACGAGGTACCGGTGGACTTTGATCCCCGGCGCCAGGCGCTCAGCCGGACGTACTGCTACCGGGTGTGGAATGCGCCATCGGCGCCGGCCCTGGGGCGCTATTACCTCTACCACCTGGCTGCGCCGCTGGAGATGGCGCCCATGCGCCGGGCAGCGCGCCTGCTGGTAGGCACGCACGACTTCGCCGCGTTCTGCGGCGCGGGGCAGCCCAGGGGCCGCAGCACCATTCGGCGGGTGTACCGGGCGCGAGTGGCCCAACGGGGGAGCATGGTGTGCTTCCTGGTCGAGGCCAACGCCTTCCTGCCGCACCAGGTGCGCTACATGGCCGGTGCCCTGGTCGAGGTAGGGCTGCGGCGCCTGAAGGCCGCCGAGCTCAAAGGGTTGTTGGGCGGTGTCGAGGCTCCGGCAGGGCGGCTCCCAAAGGTGCCCTGTCTGCCGGCGTGTGGTCTGGAGTTGGTGCGGGTGACTTACAAGGGCTTTCCTCCCGAGCTACCGGGAGGTGGCGGGGGTAGGTCGGACGCGGCCCCCTTCCTGGGGTGGAGTGAGGGCGAGAGTTGTAGCTGAATCACCCTCTAAAGAGGAAGCAGTGGCAGGCCCTTTCGCAACAGATGGCTGGCGAGCAGAGGGCTGCCTGGCGCGGGTCGAATTGAGCGTGAGTGGTACAGCACAGTGAGGCAAGGTAAGGTATGGTTGCTCTGAAGAGGCAGCGAAGCTACGTCGCCAAGCCGAAGGATCTGCATCCCAAGTGGTACCTGTTCGATGCATCCGTTACTCCCTTGGGGCGGATGGCGACCCAGATAGCCCGGATCCTCCAGGGCAAGCACCACCCCATGTATACCCCCCACATCAACACGGGGGACTTCGTGGTGGTGGTCAATGCCTCCAAGGTCCGGCTCACCGGCAAGAAAGTGCAGCAGAAGGTCTACCATTTCCACAGTGGCTACCCCGGCGGGCTGCGGGAGCCCACCGTGGCCCAGTTGCTGGAACGGACGCCGGGGCGGGTCGTGGAGCACGCGGTGCAAGGGATGATGCCCAAGGGCGCCCTGGGCAGGGACATGTTGAGACGCCTCAAGGTGTATGCGGGCCCTACGCACCCCCACGAGGCCCAGCTCAAGGGCAGCCCAGCCCAGCCCCACCCCTCGGCTGGAGCACAGCCCCAAGAGAAGGAGAGCGCCTAGGTGACCACACAGCCTTCCACTACACCGGCAGCGCAGCAGTACTACTATGGCCTGGGCAAGCGGAAGAACTCCATTGCCCAGGTCCGCCTCTACCCGGACGGGAGCCAGGTCCTCATCAACGGCAAACCAATAGAGCAGGTCTTGTCCTACTGGGTGTACCAGATGATGGTGCTGGAGCCCTTCCGTGTCACCAGCACTTTGGGCAAGTTCGCAGTAGTGGCGAAGCTCCAGGGAGGGGGAGTCTCCAGCGGTGCCCAGGCAATGCGGCACGGGATCGCCCTGGCCCTCGTGGCTTACGACCCCAACCTCAAAAAAGCCCTTCGCCAGTATGGCCTGGTCACGCGAGATGCCCGAGTCAAGGAGAGCAAGAAGTACGGCCTGCGGCGGGCACGGCGTGCCCCCCAGTACACCAAGCGCTAGCGCTACACGCTGTGCGGAGGGTATCGCTCCTCCGCCTTGATGGACATAACGAGGCGCGCACGGGGTCTCCTCATGTTTCGTTGCGCGTAGGTTGGTCGTTGATAGGCGACCTATCCTCTTTCTGTATGCGACTTTCTGTGTACGACCTTGGGACTCTGGGGCAGCAGGTGTTGCCCCCCATCCCGGCAGCATGTCTTTGTCAGATTGAGCAATCCTCCTGGGCTGCCAAGGTATCGCGTGGGCCATAACGGGTGGGCCTGCAAGGAGGGCTCAGGTGTCCACGAGAGTCGGGATGAAACCCTCCGGTAGCCTGCTTGCCCAGCAGCCAGTGCCTGCGCTTAAGACTCCCCTCACCCTGATGCTGCCGCGAGACGCCATCCAGGAGACCGTGCGGCGGCTGGCTTCCCAGTTGGACCGCGACCTCGCGGGCCAGCGGCCCTTGCTGGTAGGCGTCCTCAAAGGCTCCTTCATGTTCATGGCCGACCTGGTGCGGCACCTGACCATGCCCGTGGAAGTGGAGTTTGTGCGGGTGGCCAGCTACGGCCAGAGCACCCGCAGCAGCGGTAAGCCCCGGGTCCTCTACGGTGTCAGGTCCCAGGTCCGCGGCAGGCATGTGGTGGTAGTGGAAGACATCATTGACACGGGGCGTACTACTGCTGCCGTGTTGCGCTACCTGGAGCGTCGGCGCCCTGCGCTCCTGCGGGTCTGTACCTTGCTGGACAAACCGGTCCGCCGCGAGGTGCCGGTGCCCCTCCACTACGTCGGTTGCCAGGTGCCTGACCGCTTCTTGGTGGGCTACGGCTTGGACGCCGCCGAGCAGCACCGGCAGCTTCCGGATATCTACGCGTTGGAAGAGGGGAAGGATGGGCCTTAGACGCCTCATCGCTGTGGCCCGGGGCGACGCGCCCGCAGACCTGGTGTTGACTAACGCCCGCATCGTCAACACCTTCACCGGCGAGGTGGAAGAGGGAGCGGTGGCGGTCGCGGGGGGCAGGATCGCCGGCGTGGGCGACTACGCCTGGGCACGTCAGGTGGTGGACGTCCAGGGGCGCTACCTGGCCCCGGGCTTCATTGACGGCCACGTACACATTGAAAGCTCCTACCTGCACGTAGACCAGTACGCGCGCGCCGTGGTGCCCCGCGGCACCCTGGCCTGTGTCACCGACCTGCACGAGGTGACCAACGTGGCCGGCCTGGAGGGGATGCGCTACATCATGGCCTGCGCACGCCGCGTCCCCCTGGATATGCGCTTCGTGGTCCCTTCCTGTGTGCCAGCCACTGACCTGGAGACCTCTGGGGCCAAGGTGGAGGCGGCGGACGTCCGTCAGGCGCTGCGCTACCGGAGCGTCGTTGGCCTGGGAGAGATGATGAATTTCCCCGCCGTCATCCAGGCGGCGGACGACGTGTTGCACAAGCTTCAGGCCACCAGGGGCGGCAGGGTCCGCGACGGCCACGCGCCGGGCCTGCGGGAGAAAGCCCTCAATGCTTACCTCTGCCCTCTCATCGGGTCGGACCATGAGACAACACGCTACGACGAGGGGCTGGAGAAGCTGCGCCGTGGTATGCACCTGATGGTCCGCGAGGGCTCCAGCGAGAAGAACCTGGAAGAGCTGCTACCCCTGGTGAACGATGGGAACTATCACCGCTGCATGCTGGTAGTGGACGACCGCAACGCCAGAGACCTGCTCCACGATGGCGATGTAGACGCGGTGGTACGGAAGGCGGTCCGCCTGGGGCTGGACCCCCTGCGGGCCATCCAGATGGCCACTCTGGTGCCTGCCACCTACTTCCGCCTTGAAGGAATGGGTGGCATCTCCCCCGGCTATTGGGCCAACCTCCTGGTGCTGGGAGACCTGAAGGGGCTGGATGTGCAGCAGGTCTACTATCGGGGGAGGCTCGTGGCCCAGGATGGCAAGGCCACCTTCGACACCCGGCTGCCAGAGCCACCTCCTGTCATGCGGGGGATGCGTGTCCGGCCCTTCAGTGTCCATGACCTGGCCCTGAAGGCCGGGACCCAGCCTACCTTCCCGGTCATCGAGATCGTGCCGGGGCAGATTGTGACCCAATGGCGGCAAGAGCCCGTGTCAAGGAGCAATGGCACTGTGCTACCCAGCGTGGAGCGGGACCTGCTGAAGCTAGTGGTCGTGGAGCGGCACCGCGCCACGGGGAACATTGGGATAGGGCTGGTCAAGGGCTTTGGGCTGAAGCGGGGCGCCCTGGCTACCTCGGTGGCCCATGACTCCCATAACATTGTCGCAGTTGGGGTCTCGGATGAGGACATCTACGCTGCTGTGATGGAGCTGGTGCGCCTCCAGGGTGGCCTGGCTGTGGCTGAAGGGGGCAGGGTGGCTGGCTCCCTGGCGCTGCCCATTGCGGGCCTGCTCTCGCCAGAGCCGCTAGAGCAGGTAGCGCAGCAGTTGGCGGAGTTGGAGCGCCTGGCCGCAGGGCTTGGCTGTGTGGCGCCGTCCCCCTTTTCGGTGCTCTCCTTCCTGGCATTGCCGGTCATCCCCGAGCTGAAGCTGACCGATCGGGGGCTGGTGGATGTGGTCCGCGGCACATTGGTGGAGCTGCGGTGAACGGGCCACGCTTTGCCGAGCGGCTGCCTTCGTTGACACCCTAGGAGAGGGGGACTACAATCCCTATAGGAGGGCGGCCAGGAGGTTCGTGGCAATGCAGGAGATGGTTATAGATAGTATTCGCGTCAGCTTGATGAACTATCAGCGCGTGGTCATCCTCAAGGAGAAGGCCTACGACCGGTACCTGCCCATCTGGGTGGGCCCTGCTGAGGCCGACGCCATCGCGGTGAAGCTTCAAGATGTAGCTGTGCCTCGCCCTCTGACCCACGACCTGCTGCGCAGTGTCATCCACGCCCTGGGGGCCTCGATCAAGCATGTGTTGGTCAATGATCTTCAGAACGACACCTTCTATGCCAAGCTGGTCCTGGAGGTCAATGGCAAGGAGATGGAGGTGGACTCCCGCCCCAGCGACGCCATTGCCTTGGCCGTTCGGGTGAAGGTACCTATTTACGCCGCAGACACCGTGCTGGAAAAGGCTGGGGTGATGCTGGACAAGGAGTCCAGCAAGGCCCTGGGGACCGAAGAGGCGGGCAAGGGTGAGGGGTCCCAGAGCCAAGAGGTGCGGGACGAAGACCTGCGCAAGCTCTCCGCCTTCAAGGACTTCATTGAGCAGCTTAACCTGGAAGACCTGGACAAGGGGAAGTCCTAGGCAAACAAGACACCATTGGGCCCAGGCTATGAAAAGGAACCCCCGCAAGGGGGTTTTCCTTTGTGGGGAGCTATCACACCGATGCTGGTGGAAAAACGATGGATGAGCAGCTTCAACGGGTCTTGCCACAGCTAGCCCCCGCAGAGAACGAGGGGCCTAGCAAGGTGCTTTCCCTGGCCGAGACGGTGCGCCGCTACCTACGCCCTGGCATGACGCTGCACATCGCTGCCGATGCCCAGGCAGCAGCTCAGGAGGTGCTGCGGGCCTTCCACGGCACGCAGCCAGGCTTCACTCTGGCAGGGGCCATCATCGAGCAGCACCTCCTGGACCTGGTGCACGCGGGCCTGGTGACGAAGGTCATCGCCTCCAACGTGTGCAACATGAACCCCACCCCCGGCCCCACGCCCATTGTGGCACGCGCTCTGAAAGAGGGACGGCTGGAGGTGGAAAACTGGTCCCTCTACACCATGTTCCTGCGCTTCCAGGCCGGGGCTATGGGGCTGCCCTTCCTGCCGACCCGCTCCCTCCTGGGCAGCAGCATGGTCCAGGAAAACAGAGAGGGGTTCCTGGAGCTAGAGGACCCCTTTGGCTCCTCACAACATGTGGGGCTGGTGAAAGCCCTGCGGCCGGACATCTCCTTGGTGCACGGCCTCATGGCCGACGCCGCCGGCAACCTGGTCCCGGTGCCCATTGACGGCGAGGCGGTCTGGGCCGCCCGGGCGGCAAAGCAGGGGGTTATCGCCACGGTGGAGCGGCTGGCCGACACCGCCACGGTGCGGCGCTACGCCCCCCTGGTGCGAATCCCTGCCTACAAGGTGTTGGCGGTCTGCGTCACCCCCTTTGGGGCACATCCCCAGAGCCTCTACGCCGAACAAGTGGGCGGGGGAGAGTCCTACGCCGAGGACCGGGACTTCGCCCTGGAGCACCGCCAGGCCGCCAGGTCGTCGGAGGCCCTGGATGCCTGGGTCAAGGAGTGGGTGCTGGCGCCGGGTGGCCATGGGGGGTACCTTAAAAAGCTGACCTTCCGTCGCATCAACCGCCTCAAGCAGCGGGCCGCGGGCCTGGCGGCCTGGGACGAGGAGCTTGCCGCATCCTGGAAGGACCTGGGGCTAGCCACGAATACTGAGTCCATGGTGGTGGCGGCTGCGCGTCGAATCCAGGAGGCGGTATGCAAGAACAGCTACCGCATGATCCTCAGCGGTGTGGGCGCCGGAGGGCTGGCCTGCTACCTGGCCCTCTACCAGCTACGCCAGCAGGGGCAGCCGGTGGAGGTGATGATCGGCACCGGTCCCTATGGCTTCCTGCCCAGGTCGGCGGCCTTGGATAGTATTACGCACCTCATGACCGCCAAGCTCTCTGGCGATGTGCAGGACGTCTATGGTGCCTTTCTGCGTGGGCCTGACAGCCTCGCCATCGGTGTGCTGGGGGCGGGCCAGGTGGACCGTCACGGCAATATCAACTCTACTCGTCTTGGAGACGGCACCTTCATCACCGGCGCGGGTGGCAGCAGCGACCTGGTGGCAGGGGCTGCGGAGGCGCTTGCCCTGGCCCCCATGACGCCGCAGCGCTGCGTGGGCAAGGTGGACTATATCACGGTCCCTGGCCAGCAGGTCAGGACCTTGGTCACTGACAAGGGCGTTCTGGAGAAACAGGACGGGGAGCTGGTGCTCACTACCTTTCTGGTGCAGGAAGGAGTGACCCCGGAGCAGGCAGTAGCCGAGGCGAAGCGCGCCTGCGGCTGGGACCTGCGGGTTGCCCCCCAGGTGCGACGCGAAGGACCGCCCAGCGCCGAAGAGTTGGCCCTGTTGCGCGCGCTGGACGTCCGGCGGGACTTCCTTTCCTAGGATGGGGAGGCTGCCGTGCTGGTTGTAGGGCGCGTTGCTCAGGTACGCGAGTTTGTGGCCAAGACGCCGCGGCCCTTGGGCCTCGTGCCCACCATGGGGGCGCTGCACCAGGGGCACCTGGCCCTGGTGGGGGCAGCCCGCCGGCAGTGTGCCTCTGTGGCAGTCAGCATCTTTGTGAACCCTACCCAGTTTGGTCCCAATGAGGACCTGACGGCCTACCCTCGTGACATGCAGCGCGACCTGGACCTTCTGGCGCCCTTGGGGGTGGACCTGGTCTTTGTGCCCTTGGTGGAAGAGATATACCCGGAGGGCTTCGACACCCGGGTGGAGGTGGGGCAGGTGGCACGGCGGCTGGAGGGCGGGCAACGCCCCGGCCATTTCCGTGGCGTGGCCACTGTGGTGACCAAGCTCTTCAACATCGTCCGGCCTGATATGGCGTACTTTGGGGAGAAGGATGCGCAGCAGGTACGAGTAGTGAAGCGGCTGGCCCGCGACCTGGACACCGGCGTGGAGATCGTGGTGGTGCCCACCGTGCGGGAAGCCGATGGCCTGGCGATGTCCAGCCGCAATATGTACCTGAGCCCAGCCGAGCGGTCGGCTGCCTCGGTGCTTTACCGCGCACTGTGTACGGCGCAGCGGCTGTACCGGGAAGGCGAGCGGGACGCCGGTCGCATCAGGCAGGCCGTGGAGCGGGTCCTTGGTGCCGAGCCCCTGGTGGTTGCGGTAGACTACGTCAGCGTGGCCGACAGCGAGACACTCGACGAGCTGGAGCGGGTAGACCGTCCGACGGTGGTGTCCCTGGCGGTGCGCATCGGCAGAACCAGGCTCATTGACAACATAGCACTGAGCGGGGTGTAGCCAGTGGCTGTGTGGGGGCGGGGAGGGAGCATGTCTGGCCCTGGGGGCCGCTTCTTGGGGCAAGAGGTAGAGGTGACTGCGGGTGGCCTGCTCTCGGAGCCTCTGGCCTTTCGGCTGAAGGGGCGGGAGCACCGGGTGGCCCAGGTCCTGGCGACGTGGGCTGACTATGGCTATCCCAGCGAGCGGCTCAGCTACCGGCGTTGGTGGATGCGTCGCCACCGCACCTACTATCGTGTGCGCACCACGGATGGGGAGGTGTACGAGCTTTACCTGGACCGGGGCACGCGCCTGGAAGCCCGCCGCCGGTGGTTCCTCACCCGCCAGCTATGACCAGACCTGTTTGGGGTAAGCAGGCCCCTTCCCGTCAGCGTCCTGCGACGAGCCAAGGCTGAGTGGTAGGAAGTGGGACTGGAGGCTGGGGGATTGTGCAACAGGGCGTTGACGCTTCCATGACTCCGTGATATTCTTCACCAAGCTTTTTGGGGTGGGGTATGCCCTGGTGGGCGTGGTCCCTCCGGTTCGCTGGACTGGGGTGGTATATCGCCCTGTGCATCTTAGCGGGCATTGTGGGGGGCTACTTTCTGGACCGGTGGCTGGGAACTAAGCCGCTCTTCATTCTGGTGGGCATCCTGCTGGGAACAGTGGTGGCCTTCTACGGTGTGTACCGGATGGTGGCACCCTTGATGTCGATGGAGAAGAATGGCGGAAGCCCGAGGAACAGCAACACCGGCAGCCGCAGTTAGCCGCAGAGGAACGCGGCTGCTTCTGTTCGCCGCCGTCGCCCTGCTAGCCCTCTTCCTGGCTGGCCTGGTGACCGGTGCCATTGGGGCTGCCTTTCTGGGAAAAGACGCGGGCCTCTTACCCCGTCCCCACGTCCAACTCGCCGCGGAGGAAGTCCTCAACATTGGAGGGCTTTCCCTGCGGAACACCGTTCTCTCCAACTGGCTAGCCATGCTGGCCCTGGCCCTCCTGGTCATCCTGGCCACTCGCAACATGAAGCTGGTGCCCGGACGGCTGCAAAGTGTCGTTGAAATCATCGTGGAGGGCCTGCTCCAGTTCGTGGAGAGTGTGATCGGGCAAGCGAAGGCACGGAGTTTCCTGCCCATCATCGGCACCATCTTCCTATTTGTGGCCTTCAACGCATGGATTGCGCTGCTGCCCATCTACCCAGCCCTTGTGTTCCCCGAGAGCGTGGTTGAGGGCGGCCAGCAAGAGGTCATCAACGTCCCCTTGCTGCGCAGCGCTGGGACGGACCTTAACATGCCTCTGGCGCTGGCCCTGGTGTCCTTTGTCTACGTGGAGTTCTGGGGGATTCGCACCCTTGGCTTTGCCTACCTGGGCAAGTTCTTCCGCCCAGGGAACCTGCTGCGAGGGCGGGTGTTCCAGGGGTTCATTGACCTGTTTGTAGGCTTGTTGGAGCTCATCAGCGAGCTCATTCGCATCGTGAGCTTCACCTTCAGGTTGTTCGGTAACATGACCGCTGGCGAGATCCTGTTGCTCGTAGCATCGTTCCTGGTACCCTTTGTCTTCGCGGTCCCCTTCTACGGGCTGGAACTGCTGGTGGGGTTTGTCCAGGCGCTCATCTTTGCCGGCCTCACCCTGGTGTTCACGGCGGTAGCCATTACGCCCCACGAGGGCGAGCACTAAGGAGGACCCGTGACCCTTGGGGATACCCTGGTGCTGATCGCGTTGCTGATGGTGGTTGGCCTCCTGGGGGCGTTGCTCGGCGGAGTCTTCGCCCTCTACGCATCCAAGCGCGACTCGTAGTATTCCGTCGCCTTGCAGGTTGCCTTGAGGCGGCCTCCTGCGCGGCGCTACTACCAGGTGTGCGCGCTGACGGGTGGGCCTGCCTTAAGCTCTGGCTGTGAGAATGAAAGGAGGGAGCGTGCCTGAAGCGGAAGCATTGAAGCTACTGGGAGCCGGGCTGGCGATTGGTCTGGGCCTCATAGGCCCTGGAATCGGTATTGGTATTCTTGGTGCCGCGGCGCTGAGCGCCCTGGGCCGCAACCCGGAGGCCCGCGGTGCCATCCTCACGAACATGATTCTGGCCATCGCTTTCGCCGAAGCCCTGGGCATCTACGCACTGATCGTCGCCGTTATCCTCGCGCTCGTGGCATAGCAAGCCTGACCATGACGAAGCAGAGCAGGGGGCTGTAGTGGAGGGTATTCAGAAGCTGGGGTTCCATCTCCCTACGCTGATCATTTTCATGGTGAACTTCCTGGTCCTGCTGGGCATCCTGTACGTTTTTGCGTACAAGCCGGTGCTGCGCATGCTGGATACCCGCGCGGGGCGCATCAAGGAGTCAGTGGAGGCGGCTGAGCGGGCGAAGCAGCAAGCGGCTCAGGCCCATGAGGAGATGCAGAAGCAGTTGGCGCAGGCCCGGGCGGAGGGCCAGTCCCTGCTGGAGCAGGCGCGCCAGCAGGCCGAGGCTTACCGCAGGGAGGAGCAGGAGCGGGCGCGGCAGCAGGTGGAGGTCTACCTCCAGCGGGCCCGCCAGGAAATCCAGGCCGAACGGGACGCTGCCCTGGATGAGGTCCGCCACCACTTTGCTGACCTGGCGGTGCTGGCCGCGGAGCGGATTCTGGAACGCTCTGTGGACCGGGAGTCCCATCGCCGTCTGATCGAGAAGGTGCTAGAGGAGAGCGGGACTTTGAGGAGGTCATAAGCTCGTATGCCTGCCAGAGCAACCCTCTCTCCAAAACGCTTCGCGCAGGCCATTTTCGAGATGGCCCGGGAGCAGGGTACCGCAGAGCAGTGGGAAGAGGACTTGGTCCGTATCAGTGATGCGGTGCGGAACGAGGCCTTCGTAGCACTCATGGACGCCCCTGGGGTGCCCATGCAGGAGAAGCTGCGGGCGGCTCGTGAGGTCCTGCCCGATCTCAGGTTGCCGGCCAATCACCTGCTGGGCCTGCTGGCCAAGCGACGGGCCGTGGAGTTGGCCCCCGCCATCCTGGCGGAGTACCGCCGCCTGGTGGACGACTGGCGGGGCGTGGCGAGGGTCCAGTTACTATCGGCGGTGCCGTTGGCCCAGGGTGACCAGGAGCATATCGCCCAGCGGCTTTCGACCATCTTGGGCCGTCAGGTGGTGTTGCGGTCCCTGGTGGACCCCGCCATTCTGGGCGGGCTTATTATTCAGGTGGGGGACCGGCTGCTGGATGGCAGCGTGAAGGCGCGGTTGGCGCAGATGCGGAAGACGCTGGCCGAGGCGGCGCTGGGATAACCCAAGGCTGCTCCGGGCCGGGCAACGTTCCCCAGGCCGTGGATACTGGAGGTAAGGGAGAAAATGGCCATCCGAGGACAGGATATTGCTGCTGTCATCCGGCAGCAGATTGAAGGCTTCGATGCCAGAGTCGGCATGGTGGATGTGGGCACCGTGGTCGAGGTCGGCGACGGCATCGCCCGCATCCACGGCCTGGCCGGGTGCCGCTTCACCGAGCTGCTGGAGTTTCCCGACGGCATCATGGGCATGGCGCTGAACCTGGAAGAGGACAGCGTCGGTGCTGTAATCCTGGGCGATGATACCAAGATTAAGGAAGGGGACACCGTCCGGACCACCGGCCGCATCGTGGAGGTGCCAGTGGGCGATGCTCTTGTCGGCCGTGTGGTGGATGCGCTGGGACGGCCTCGGGATGGCAAGGGCCCCGTCAAGGCTACCAAGACCCGCCCTGTGGAGCGCGTTGCCCCCGACGTCACCACGCGGAAGAGTGTGGACCGGCCTGTCCAGACGGGCATCAAGGCCATTGACGCCATGATCCCCATTGGTCGCGGCCAGCGGGAGCTGATCATCGGCGACCGCTCCACCGGCAAGACCGCCATCGCTCTGGACGCCATCATCAACCAGAAGGGGCAAGACCTCATCTGCATCTACGTTGCCGTTGGGCAAAAGGCTTCCAAGGTGGTCCAGGTAGTGGCGACGCTTCAGCAGAACGGCGCTATGGACCACACGATTGTCGTAGCGGCCAACGCCTCCGAGCCGGCGGCCCTCCAGTACCTGGCCCCCTACGCCGGCTGCGCCATGGGCGAAGAGTTCATGGAGCAGGGGAAGGAAGCCCTCATTATCTATGACGACCTGTCCAAGCACGCCTGGGCCTATCGGCAGCTCTCCCTGCTGCTGAGGCGGCCCGTGGGCCGCGAGGCCTACCCTGGCGACGTCTTCTACCTGCACAGCCGCCTGTTGGAGCGGGCTGCCAAGCTGGACCAGCAGTTCGGCGGCGGCTCCCTGACGGCCCTCCCCATTATTGAGACCCAGGCAGGGGATGTATCCGGCTACATTCCCACCAACGTCATCTCCATCACTGACGGGCAGATTTATCTGGAGCCGGACCTGTTCAATGCTGGAATCCGCCCGGCCATCAACGTGGGGTTGTCGGTGTCCCGCGTGGGTGGCGCTGCCCAGACCCGCGCCATGCGACGGGTGGCTGGCCGCCTGCGTCTCGACCTGGCCCAGTACCGGGAGCTGGTGACCTTTGCCCAGTTCGGCACCGCCGACCTGGACGCGGCCACCCGGTCCCAACTGGAGCGCGGCCAGCGGATCACCGAGGTGCTGAAGCAGCCCCAGTACCAGCCCTACGCCATGGTGCACGAGGTGCTGGTCCTCTATGCCGTCATCAATGGTTTCCTGGACGACGTGCCTATCCCCCAGGTGCAACGGTGGGAGGCCGAGTTCCACCGCTACATGGACACCGCCCATCCAGAAGTGGGGAAGGCCATCCTGGAGACCAAGGAGCTGCGCCCCGAGACGGAAGAGGCCCTGAAGAAGGCCATCGCTGAGTTCAAGAAGGCCTTCCAGCCCCAGGGGGGCAAGGTTGCGTGAGCCCCTTGGCCTCTGGTCAGCCTCTGGGACCCCGCGCGTACCCTTCATCATAACGAGGTAAGCCGTGCCCAGTCTGCGTCAGATCCGGCGACGCATACGCAGTGTCAATAACACCGCCAAAGTCACCAAGGCGATGGAGATGGTGGCGGCGGCCAAGATGCGCCGTACCCAGCAGGCCGTGTTGGCAGGGCGCCCCTACGCCACCCGCATCCTGGAGCTCCTGGGGCACCTGGCTGCGCAGCCCCACCCAGAAGAAGAGGTCCACCCACTGCTCCAGCGGCGCCCGGTGCAGCGCATCGAGGTAGTCCACATTGCGCCGGACAGGGGCCTGTGCGGCGGCTTACCCGGCAACCTGAACCGCCTGCTGGGCCGCTTCATCCTTGACCAGCAGGTGCCGGTCGGGGCCGTTGCCATTGGCAAAAAGGGGCGGGACTTCCTGGTGCGCACCGGACGTGAGATGCGCGCCGTCTTCCCTCACCCGGGTGACCGCCCTGCGGTGGCCGATATTACCTCAGTGGTCCGCCTGGTGACTGATGACTTCGTGAGTGGGCACGCCGACGTGGTGTACCTGGTGTACACCCAGTTTGTCAGCACCACGGTCCAGCGGCCGGTGCTCCAGCAGCTTCTGCCGGTACAGCCCGTGGAACTGCCACCGGCGGCGGCCGTAGGCTACATCTATGAGCCTGACCCCTATGTGGTGCTGGGCGCCCTGCTCCCCCGCTACGTGGAGATGGAGCTTTATCACGCTCTCCTTGAGGCCAACGCCAGCGAGCAGTCGGCCCGCATGGTGGCCATGCGCAACGCCACGGAAAACGCCAAAGACCTGGTGCAGGACCTGACGCTGCTAGCGAACAAGGTGCGGCAAGAGAGCATCACCAAGGAGCTGCTGGACATCATTGGGGGCGCGCTGAGTTTGCAGCATTAGGAAAAAGGCCTTGGCCCCCGCGACCACGGCGGCGCTCGGCAAAGGGTCCGCAGGTCGGTTGCCGGGGCCTCAAGGCATCCAGTTCTGGTATTCTCCGCTTGGACCCTGGAGGAGGTAGCTGTGGCAACGAATACCAAAGGTCGTGTGGTGCAGGTCATCAGCACCGTGGTGGACTGCGAGTTCCCACCGGATGGGATGCCGGCGGTCATGAATGCGTTGGAGCTCAACGTTGATGGGCAGAAGCTGGTGCTGGAGGTGCAGCACCACATCGGCAACAACTGGGTGCGCTGCCTGGCCCTGGGCCCTACGGAAGGCGTGGCCCGGGACCTGGAGGTGGTGGACACCGGCGCTCCCATCAGCGTGCCCGTGGGACGTGGCTGCTTGGGGCGACTGTTCAACGTCCTGGGCGAGCCGCTGGACCGCTTGGGCGAGGTGTCGGTGGAGGAGCGCTGGCCCATCCACCGGCCGCCGCCGCCCTTCGAGGAGCAGCAGACCACCATCCAGATGCTTGAGACGGGGCTCAAGGTCATTGACCTGATCACGCCCTTCACCAAGGGCGGCAAGATCGGCGCCTACGGTGGCGCGGGGGTGGGCAAGACTGTCATCATCCAGGAGCTCATCCGCAACATCGCCACCGAGCACAAGGGGTTCTCGGTCTTCGCCGGCGTGGGCGAGCGTTCACGTGAAGGCAACGACCTGTGGAATGAGATGAAGGCCTCTGGCGTCATGAAGAACGCCGTTCTCGTGTTTGGCCAGATGAACGAGCCCCCTGGCGTCCGCGCCCGGATCGGGCTCACGGGACTGACTATGGCGGAGTTCTTCCGAGATAACGAGGGCCAGGACGTGCTCCTGTTCATTGACAACATCTACCGCTACATCCTGGCAGGCATGGAGGTGTCCGCGCTCCTGGGCCGCATGCCATCCGCAGTGGGGTACCAGCCGACGCTGGCCACCGAGATGGGTGCCCTGGAGGAGCGCATCACCACCACGCGGAAGGGCTCCATCACCTCCTTCCAGGCCATCTACGTGCCGGCCGACGACTACACCGACCCAG
>JACQUK010000065.1 GCA_016210325.1 Chloroflexota bacterium | reverse complement strand
GCCACCACTTTGTAGGACAGGAACAACGCCACGGCTATGACGACTGCCATGACCGCCGGGACCAGGGCGGCCAGCCTGAGCTTGACGCTGATGTTCATGGGCCATGCCTTTTTGGTAGTCATTGTTGTGTGTGAACCACCGCTGGAGGATTGGACGGAGGATGGCAGACGGAGAGTTGCTCGTTATGCGGTCTCAGCGCTCCCGCCTGTGTTGGACCAGCTTCAGAGGCCTCGACGACTCCGCTCGCCGACCAGATGACCATGTCCAGGTGCCCTCATGCCCTTGGTACGATCGCAGATGAAGGAATGTTGTGTGCAGCAACTCCAGCGGCTGCCAATGCCACTATCCAGGAGTGATTGTACCAGTTCGCGTCGCCGCGCCGCAACGCAGGCGACGGCCAACGGGTTGGACACCGGACGTGGTTTCCTGATAACATGGTGGCCATCCGGTGGGCAGGGCACAGGACTGGTCACAGAAAGGACACAGCTTGGCTCTAGCGCAGACCCTCGCCAGACGGCGCATCTACTACGGCTGGTACATCGCAGGGCTGGTCTTCGCCGCCAACATGACCAGCACAGGACTGGGTGGCGGGACATCAGCTACGTTCATCAAGCCCATGACCCAGGACCTGGTCTGGAGCCGCATGTTCTTCTCTACCGTCGTCTCTATGGGCATGCTGGCCGCCAGCCCGGCCTCGCTATTCATAGGTCCGCTCCTGGACAAGCGCGGCGCCCGTTTGCCCATGATGGCGGGAGGTTTCATGCTGGGCGCTGGTCTCATCGCCATGGGTTTCGTGCAGACCCAGTGGCAATTTGCGCTGGTGAGAGGCTTGCTGGTCCCCCTGGGCATCGTGGCCCTATCACAGCTAGGGCCTTCAGTGGCCGTGGCCAACTGGTTCGTCAAGAAGCGGGGCCGCGTCATGGCCATCACTACCATGGGGTTGACCACCGGCTTCTTCACCGTGACGCCAGCTTCCGCCTTCCTCATCGAGGAGCTGGGGTGGAGACAGGCCTGGATAGTGCTGGGCCTGGTGGGATGGGTGCTGGTCCCCCTGCCCATGGCGCTGCTCATGAGACGGCGGCCCGAGGACCTCGGTCTGCTTACCGATGGGGAGCGGCCTGGAGCTCAGGCTGCCACCGGCCAGCCCGCCGCCCCTAGCCCCGCACCCTGGACGCGGAAGGAGGCCATGAGCACCCCGACCTTCTGGCTTCTGGCTTTCGGCTTCCCGCTGGGCGTTTTCGGGGTGAACGGGACCCTGGCGCACTTCTTCGCCTACCTGACCGACATGGACTTTACCACGCAGACGGCGACCCTCCTGGTGATGACGGTCTATTTGGCGGCGCTCATAGTCAAGCTACCTCTGGGCTTCATCGCCGAGCGCGTGCCCGTCAGGTTTTGCATAGCCTCCATCTTCATCCTGGAGGGCATCGCCCTGGCCTTGCTGACCGTCGTCGGCGGCAACAAGCCCGCCCTCTTCTTGACAGCCTTTATCATGGGTCTTGGGTGGGGAGGACAACCTCTCCTTGTGGGTCTGACCTGGGCCAACTACTATGGGCGGATGAGCCAGGGCCGGGTGCAGAGCGTGGCCCAGATCATCACGGCGCTGATAAACCCTTCAGGAGCCATCCTGGCTGGCTGGACGTATGACCGGACTGGAGGCTACAAGGGAATCTTCGTGGTCTTCATAGCCACCCAGGTCCTGGCGGTCGTCCTGGCGTTGCTGGCAGCGCCGCCGAAGAAACGCGAACGGGCCCCTACCATTCAGAAGGAGGTCCCTTCAACGTAAGGCGAAGTATCCCATCGTATTCAATGCAGGGCCCTGTTCATACACCGACGGATGCTTCGCCCGTGCCCGTTGCTGGAGCGCGGAGAACTACACGGAGCAGGATACGTGGCAATAGCAGCCCGACTGGCCAGACATCGCCTGTACTACGGCTGGTACATCGCGGGGCTAGTGTTCGCTTCCAACATGGCTGCCGCCGGCCTGGGCTCGGGGACCTCTGGCATGTTCATCAAGCCCATGACCGAGGACCTGGGCTGGAGTCGCCTGTTCTTCGCCACCGCCGTCTCCCTGGGCACGGTGGCCGTAAGTCCCATCTCCCTCTTTATGGGACCGCTCATAGACAACCGGGGGGCGCGTTTGCCCATGCTGGCCGGCGGTTTCGCGTTGGGAGCGGGCCTCATTGCCATGGGCTTCGTCCAGTCCCAGTGGCACTTCATCCTGGTGAGGGCGCTGCTCATCCCTCTGGGCATGACTGCCCTGTCGCAATTGGCGCCTTCAGTGGCCGTGGCCAACTGGTTCGTCAAGAAACGGGGCCGCGTCATGGCTATCACCACCATGGGCCTGACAACCGGCTTCTTCACCATGACGCCCGTCTCGGCGTTCCTCATCGAAGAACTGGGCTGGAGGCAGGCCTGGATAGTGCTGGGACTGGTGGCATGGGCGGTGGTCCTGGCGCCCATCGCCCTGCTCATGAGGCGGCGACCCGAGGACGTGGGGCTGCTCCCCGACGGAGAGGGAGGTAGCGGGGTCGCGACGGGCCGTCGGCCGGCCCGTGATGAGGCAACCTGGACCCGAAAGGAGGCCATGGGCACCCGTACTTTCTGGCTCCTGGCCCTTGCCTTACCCATCGGCGTCATGGGAGTGGACGGCATCCTGGTCCATCTCTTTGCCTACCTGACGGACATGGCCTTCAACACCCAGACGGCCACCCTGGTGGTGATGGCGCTCTACGCCGGAGCGCTGACGGTCAAGATACCCATTGGCTTCATTGCCGAACGCGTGCCCGTCCGGTATTGCACAGCGGCTATCTTCGTCCTCATCGGCATCGGCATAGCCCTACTGCCGGTCGCTGGAGGCAACAAACCAGCGCTCTTCGAGACGGCCTTCCTGATAGGGTTGGGCTGGGGTGGGCAGCCGCCCATGGTCGGACTGAGCTGGGCCAACTACTATGGACGACTAAGCCAGGGCCGGGTGCAGAGCGTGGCGCAGCCCGTGTCGGCGGTGCTGCGCCCCTTGGGGGCGGTCCTGGCGGGGTACACCTACGACCGGACTGGGAGCTATGAGGGGATCTTCATGGTCTTTGTAGCTATCGAGGTCGTGGCGGTGGTGCTGGCGCTTCTGGCCTTGCCGCCGAAGAAACGCGACCAGGCCGTTGCCATTCAGAAGGAGGCCCCTTCAACATGAGGCGCAGCATCCCATCGTATTCAATGCAAGGCCCTGTTCACACACCGATGGAGGTTGTCTCAAGAAGGCACATCGCGGACCCAATCCCCCTTTGTCCCCTCCTTCGGCTTCGCTCAGGACATGCCCCGATTCCATCGGGGGGGGAGATGGGGCCTCCCCCCTTTCCAAGGGGGGATAAGAGGGGGAATCACCCCGAGAGGGCGTGGGCCAACTGCCTTTTCGGGACAGGCTCGATGCCTCGCCCGTGCCCGTTGCTAGAGCGCGCTGGGGACTACCAGGAGGATACATGGCCATAGCAGCCCGGCTGGCCACACATCGCCCGTACTACGGCTGGTACATTGTGGGCGTGCTCTTCGTCTCCAGCTTTATATCCTCGGGGTTGAGCACCTACGCCACCGCCGTCATCATGAAGCCCATGACTCAGGAGCTGGGGTGGAGCCGGGGGTTCTTCTCTGCCGTGGTATACCTGGCCACAGTCATATCCAGCCCCCTCTCCATGCTGCTGTGGCCCGTGGTGGACCGGCGGGGGGCCAGAGGGGTCATGCTGGTCAGCGGGCTTATCCTGGGGGTGGGGACAGCTTCCCTGGGCCTGGTGGACTCCCGGTGGCAATTCATCCTCATCAAGAGCGTCATCATGCCCTTCGGCACCGTGGGAGTCGGGGGCATGGTCGGCATGATGGTGGTGACTAACTGGTTCATTCGCAAGCGGGGCCGGGGCCTGGCCATCACTGCCATGGGCATGTCCACGGCCGGCATAGCTATGACTCCCGTCGCCACCTTTCTCGTCTCCGAGATCGGCTGGCGCCATTCGTGGGAGGTGCTGGGACTGGGCGCCCTGGTCCTGAACGTGGTTCCGGCAGCCCTGTTCATGCGCCGCCGCCCAGAGGACCTGGGGCTCCTACCGGATGGAGATACAG
>JACQUK010000067.1 GCA_016210325.1 Chloroflexota bacterium | reverse complement strand
GTCCAAATCAACATGTCGTGAGGTTGTCATTGGAGCAGGCCCTTTCAGATATGAAAGTGCTGGACCTGACCCAGCACGTCGCCGGACCCTACTGCACCAAGCTCCTGGCTGACTTCGGCGCCGACGTGGTCAAGATAGAGAAGCCCGGGGAAGGCGACTCTGCCCGGCGTCTGGGTCCTTTTCCCGGCGACAAGCCGCATCCCGACAAAGGGGGCCTCTTCGCCCACCTCAACACCAACAAGCGGTCGGTCACCCTGGACTTGAAAAGCGCAACGGGCCAGAGCATCTTCAAGGAGATGGTCGAGACCGCCGACGTGGTGGTGGAGAGCTTTCGTCCGGGAATCATGGCCTCTTTTGGCCTCGACTACCCGGTCCTGAGCAGGGTGAATCCTCGTCTCATCATGGCTTCCATCTCCAACTTCGGCCAGACCGGTCCCTATCGGGATTTCAGAGCCTCGGACCTGGTGCTGGCGGGCATGGGGGGGTCCCAGTCCGGCGGCGGCATCATCGAACGGGAGCCGCTGAAGATAGCCCAGTTCGTCAGCCAGTTTATGGCGGGGTATTACGCCTCCGTGGGCGTCATGGGCGCCTTCTTCGCCCGGGAGTGGCAGGGTGGGACAGGGCAATACCTGGACCTGTCTCTCTTGGAGCTGCTGATCAGCTTTGGCGATGGCCGTTTCACTCACCAGGTGGGCTATCAGTTCGCTAAAAGGGAGGAGGCCCGGGAACCGCAGCAAGGGCGGATAATATCCTCTCCGCCCACGGGCGCTTATCCCTGCGCTGACGGATATGTGGAATGGTGGGGTATGGGGCGGTGGAGGCAGCTATCCCGGATGCTAGGCCGTCCTGACTTGCTGACTGACCCTCGTTTTGCCACGGAGGAAGCGCGCATCGCCAACCACGACGAGGTTGCCGTTGTCCTCTACTCCTGGATGATGGAGCGGACCAGGAAACAGTGTTGGGACGAGGCTGTGGAAGCGGACGTGATCTGTGCGCCCTACAACACGGTGGAGGAGTTGCTGCAAGACCCTCATATCAACTCCCGGGGCTTCTGGGCCGATGTGGAGCACCCTGCTCTGGGCAAGACGACGCTTCCGGGCCGTCCCTTTGTCTTGACCGAGTCGCCGTGGGAGTTGCGCCGTCCGGCCCCCCTCTTGGGGCAACACACTGCCGAGGTGCTGGGGGAGCTGGGCTATGGCAAGGAGGACCTGGTAAGGCTCAGCGAGGCCGGGGTAATTTAGGGCAGAGATAGAGATGGAGACGGGGGTAGAGATAGAGAGGGCCGATGAAACTGCCTTTGGAGGGCATCAGGGTCCTGGACCTGTGCCCCATGTTTGCTGGCAACCTGGGTACGGCCATCCTGGGCGATATGGGGGCCGAGGTCATCAAGGTGGAGTCCACCCAGTACTGGCAGTACGGGGCGCGGGGCATCAGGGCCAGGCCCACCAGAGAAGAGGTCATGCGGGCCAGCCCCTTCTGGGCGTACCCTGACTCGGACCCCGGACCTGACCCTTGGAACCGCAGCAGCGGGCTTCACGCCTTCTCCCGCAACAAGCTGGGTATCACGGTGGACCTGCGCCAGCCGGCAGGAGTGGAGGTCTTCAAGCGGCTGATCAAAGTCGCCGACGTGTTTGTGGAGAGCAACAGTCCTCCTCTAATGACACGGCTGGGCCTGGAATACGAAGCCCTTCGAGACGTGAACCCGTCTCTCATCATGGTGCGTTCCTCGGGCTTCGGCCTCTCCGGGCCGTACCGGGACCGGCCCGCCCTGGCCCTTACCCTGGGGGCCTTCTGTGGGCATGGCCTGCTGCGAGGGTACCCGGACGTGTCGCCGCCGAACATTCACGCTAGCGACATCTCTGACGGATGCGCCGGCGTCGGCATCGCCCTGGCGACCATCGTCGCCTTGCACCACAGGAAACGCACCGGGAAAGGCCAACTCGTGGAGATGTCCCAGGTGGAGAACTTCATGCCCATGCTGGGATGGTTCTTCATGGACTACATCTTCAACAAGAGGACGCACCTACCTCTGGCCGACCGTCATCCCCTGGCGGCCCCTTGCGGTTGCTACCCCTGCGTTGGCGAAGACAATTGGGTGAACATTACGGTGCACAATGACCAGGAGTGGGGCGGCTTCTGTCGGGCCTTGGGCCGCCCTGACTGGACGAAAGACCCGGAGTTGGCCACGCCTGTGGGCCGATGCCGTCGGCAGGACGAGATGGATGGGCACATCTCGGAGTGGACCAGGTCGCGGGACCGTCATGAAGTCATGTATCTCCTGCAAAGGGAGGGCGTGCCTTGCGGACCAGTCCTGGCCTCCAGGGAGACCTTCGAGGACCCTCAACTGCAGGCCAGAGGACATTTTGAGCCAGTAACTGCTCCCTGGGGATGGACCTACCTTTTTCCTGGCAACCCGCTTCGTATGTCCGGGTATGGGCGCTTGCGTGTCCGCCATCCCGCGCCGAAGCTGGGCCAACACAATGAGTACGTGTACAAGGAGCTCCTGGGCTACAGCGACGACGAGTACGTCCACCTGGAGAGAGAGGGGCACATTGGCACTGAGCCTGCCCCTCATATCGCGTGACATCGTCCAGTCAGCGCGGGTGGGGCTCGGGGACGAGCCCGACTACGACGGATGGTCATGTGACCGCCGCCCGGCGGCGGAAAAGAAGGCTTAGAGCAAGAGGAGGACAACCGAATGGCGCTCTGGCATAAACACCGGTCCAAGGTCCTGGTCATGTTGGCTGCGGCGGGCATCATGGCTGTGCTGGCCGCATGCAGCGCAAAGGCTACCCCAACCCCCACGCCTCAGCCGCCTACGCCGACGCCCGTCCCTGCCACCCCTACTCCGATGCCACCCACGGCTACGGCTACTCCAATCCTGCCTACGCCCACACCCGTGCCTCCGACGCCCACCCCGAGGCCTGCCGCCACGCCGACAGCCACCCCGATTCCATCGGGGCCGACGGCTACGCCTACACCGCGCCCGCCCACCGCTACGCCCACCCCCAAGC
>JACQUK010000009.1 GCA_016210325.1 Chloroflexota bacterium | reverse complement strand
CGTTGATGGTGAAGTAGTTGTAGTCCATGGCCATGCCCTGGCCTGCACCGTGCTCCATCCCCACCATCCAGGCGTTCAGCATCATCAGGAACTCTTTGTCGAAGGTCGGCCTGTCCTGCTGCTGAGGCTGGATGATAAGGAAGCCATAGAGGCCCTTGTCAATCTGCTCCACGCTATTAACGTGCGGATGGTACATGAAGGTGCCAGCGTGGGAGGCCACAAACTCGTAGGTGAAGGCCTGCCCGGGCTTGATGGGTGCCTGGGTCACTCCGGCGACGCCGTCCATGGCGTTGGGCACGTGGAGCCCGTGCCAGTGGATGCTGGTGTCCTGGTCTAGCTCGTTCTTGACGTTGACCCGGAGTGTATCCCCTTCGGTGACTCTGATAGTAGGCCCCGGGACAGTCCCGTTGTAGGTGATGGCCTTGGCGGTGACTCCCGGTAGCAGTTCCCAGGGGGCCTGCTTCACTACCAACTCGTAGGACTGGATCCGGCCCGTCGGTTTCGGTTTCGGGTTGTAAGCCAAATTCACCGGGAGAGGGTCCGTAGCCTCCAGGCCTGAGTTGGTAGAGTTGAGGGTAGTACATGCGCCGATGATACCCAGCACAAAGACCATCAGCACCCAGCCCATGAGCCTCTTCAATGTGACTCCCTCTGGCACTTAGAGCGTCCTGGTTTGGGCACCTTCCGGACCCGGTTCCGGGCGTCGTCCTTGTTCGCGGTCTCGGAATGCTCACTCATATCAGTGTTCATCAGTGTGCTGGTGCAGCGAGCGACGTTGTCACCCTCCGCCCTTCCTGCCGCCTTGCGTTGCCAATGAGCGAAGTTTGGCACCCGCGGCGGCGGCGACCCGCTCATCCCCATTGGTGAGGGCGGTGGCCGCCTCGAAGTCTTGGCGTGCCTCGTCCCGGAGGCCCATCCTGAGGTAGGCGTCCCCACGGTACAGGTAGACCACCGCGTCGTCGGGCGCCAGCTCAAGGGCCTGCGAGAAGCTCTCGACAGCCTCGCGGAACTGTCCGTTGTTGGCGTAGGCGGAACCCCTCATGACATGGGGCAGCGGGTCACCGGGGCGGGATTCTGCCACGCTGGCAAAGAGCTCCGCCGCCTGGTCATAGCGCCCCTCACGGTGAAGCTCCAGCGCACGACGGAAGTCTTCGTCTGTCCCGTCTCGTCTCCGGGGGGCGAAATGCGGGCTTGCCGCCAGGGCCCCGACGACCGCCAGCAGCACGGACCACCTCAGCAGATCTCTGCGTTTCCTGCCCACACCGGAGCGTTGGTCACTCGTGGCCGCCACGCGTCCCCCTCAACGTGCCTAGTTGGTTGGCCCGTGGCCTATCGCTTGGCGCCGTGACTACCAGTTTGCCCCGGTACATACCCCACTGGCAGGTGAACAGGAATGTCCCCGTAGCCACAGGCAGGAACTCTACGGTGGTCTCCTGGAACGGGGGCAGCCGCCGGTCGATGCCAAAGCCCGCGAACACGATGCGCTCGGAGCAAGGGTTGTCCTCTTTGCGGTAGAAGTGCAGCCGCACCGGAAGCCCCTGCACAATCTGAATGGTCTCTGGCTGGTACCGGCCGTTGATGGTTATGCTCGCCTCCTGGAACCCTCCCGGCTGCACCGTTGTCTTGGCCCACGTGCGCCGTGAGGCACCGGCATGGAGCAGCAGCAACGCCAGGGCCAGTCCCCCTCCTGTCCCCAAGGCCATGCCTATAGCCAGTGGTAGCTTCAATCTTCCAGCTACTCCCTCGTGCTGCCTTCTATGGTAGGGTGAGCACCTTAAAGCACCCTGAGAGAAACCCGGCCCTACCGGCTGCCCCTTTGGGCTAGCTGTGGCCAGACGTGTGCTCGCTGCCCTGTGGCTTTGCCGTCGCCACCAGATAAGCCTGGGGTTCCCGGCGGAACTTGTCGAGGCAGCGCTGTGAGCAGAAGAAGTAGCGGACGCCCTGGTAGGTTGCGAAGAGGGATGCCGTCCACTGGTCTACCTTCATCCTGCACACGGGGTCCTGGGCCCACAGGTGGGCGTCCTCCTTGCGGTCCCGGATCTTGCCATCCTCCAACCAGAGGATGCGGTCGGCCACGTCCTCCAGCCTGGGGTCGTGGGTGACGATGATCACCGTGCGCCCCTCGTCCCTCGCGATGTCGTGCAGGATCATCATTACCTCGTGGCCTGTCTTGGAGTCCAGGTTGCCCGTCGGCTCATCGGCCAGTATCAGCCTGGGGCTGTTAATCAGCGCCCTGGCGATGGCCACACGCTGCTTCTCGCCCCCGGAGAGGTCCCGGGGGAGGTGGCGCCTGCGTGGGCTGAGGGCCAGGCGGTCCAGCAACTCCGATGCACGCTGCCGTGCTCTGCGGTCGCCCCCTGGCACCAGGCCGGCGGGGAACAAGATGTTCTCCTCAGCCGTCAGGCTGGACAGGAGGTTGAACGCCTGGAAGATGAAGCCAATCTCCCTTGCCCTGATGTCAGGCAGGCGGGCCTCGCTCAGAGTCGTGATCTCCACGCCGTTGATGAAGATGTGGCCGGAGGTGGGGCGCAGCAGCCCGCCCAGCATGGAGAGAAGGGTGGTCTTGCCTGAGCCTGAAGGGCCCATGATGAGCACCAGCTCGCCCTCCCGCACGTCCAGCGACACGTTGTCCACGGCCCGCACGGCGGTGTGGCCGGAACCGTAGACCTTGGTGAGGCCCGTCGCACGGACTATGCTTTTCTCGCGCATGGCGTTCCCCCTACTCCTTGAAGACGACTGCTGGCTCCACGCGTGATATGCGGTAGGCAGGGAGCAGCGACGCTAGGAACGCAATCCCAAGCGATGCCACCGCAAGTCTCGCCAGGCCGCTGGCGGGGTAGAGCACGGCTATCTCTGGCATCGCCATTTGGATCAACGGTCCTGCGAGGTACGCTATCCCCACGGCGGCCCCGAAGCCCAGGCCGGCGATCACTATCGTCTGGAACGCCACCAGCGCCAGCAATGAGTGGCCCCTGGCCCCCAGCGCCTTGATAATGCCGTATTCCCTGGCCCGGTTGGCGGTGGCGGTGTACATGGTGAGCCCAACTACCAGCACCCCCACTGCGAAGCCTACCAGGGTCATCACCTGGATGACGTCCACGCCCATCTGACGGGCCATGGAGCGGTCGCTGGCTATGAAGGCCTCTCTGGTCATGGTGTTGACGCCTGGGACCCGCTGACGGACCCGTTGCGCGAGGACGCTGGCGGGGACCTCTGGTCCCCCTGTTACCAGGACATAGCTGGCAGCCCCGGGCGTTCCCAGAATGCCTTCCATATCCTCGTAGGAGAGGAAGGTGATGGAGTTGGCCATAGAGAACGTGCCCGTCGAGATTCCCGCCACCCGGAGTCTGCGGCCCACAATCGTGACATCATCGCCCAGGTGCAGGCCGCTCTTCCGGGCCAGCACATCAGGGACCACGGCCTCGCCTGGGCGGGGCGTAGCTGCCCCTTCCTTCATGGCCCAGGGGCCACCTCTGGGGGCGTTTTCTGGCAACCCCACAATGTAGGAGAACCAACGCTGCTCGCCCGCCTCGACGAAGTTGCTGAAGTACAGAATGGGCGTCGCCTCGGCCACGCCCGGGACCTGGGCAATGGCACCTTTCGTGGCCTCCGGGACCAGGGAGGAGGCCATGTGCATGTTGGAGACGCCCTCTTGCATCACCCATACGTCGGCCCCCGCGTTTTGCGGGTAGGCCACGATCAGCTCCGACACGCCAGCGAAAATGCCTTCCATGAGGAGGAGCAGCACCAACGCCGCAGCTACGCCGCCCAGGCTGATAAGCACGCGCCCGGGCTCTTGGGCAAGGTTTTTCAGAGCGAGACGTATCATGGCCTTACTGCTTGAACACCAGGGCCGGGTCCACGCCGGCGACCTGGCGTATGGGGAGGAGCGAAGCCAACGACGCCATGATGACGGCAGCAATGCCGCTTCTCATTACTACCTCCGTGTCCCAGGGGACCACCAGGTATTGTGGGGCTGCCCAGGAGAGCAGGGCCGCCACGCCCTGGCTTGCCAGCAACCCCACACCCAGGCCAGCGGCGGCAAAGGCTACCGCCTGGGCCAGGACGTACTGGTACAGCCGGCTATTCGTGGCGCCGATGGCTTTCATGACTCCGTACTCCCGGCGCCGCTCGAAGACCGCGGCGTACAGGGTGAGGCCAATGACCAGGATGCCCACCACGTAGGCCACCGCTACCAGGAGGTCAATGACGGAGGCCATGAGCCGGCGGCCCGTGGCAACGTCGTTTGCCGCCATCTCGGCAGGCGTGAACACGTCAACGGGGGGCGCTGCACCTTCCACCGCCTTCCGGACCACAGCAGTGTCTACTCCAAGCTGGAGCTTTATAAGCAGAAAGCTGAGAGTGCTCTCGTCTATGCCCTGGCCCGGCGAGCCGAGTGTCCGGGCGTCGTCCAAGCCAATGAACAGGTAGGAGTTGAACATCGAGGAGGTCCCCTCTGACAACCCCACGATCCTGAACTCCTTGTCCAGCAGCGTGGCGCGGTCGCCCACCGCCAGCCCGGACTTACGGGCCAGACCGTAGTCCATGACTAGCTCGCCGGGGCCCGCCGCATCCGTCCCCTGCCTGAGCCGCCACGGTCCACCCACCTCACCGTGGCCAAGGACGTAGACCGGCGTCTTCTTCGCTCCCTCCGCAAAAATGACCGGTATGCCTAATAGTGGGTATACCTCCTGTACGCCGGGCACCGCCTTGACCTGGGCCAGTGCACCGGCTGGCAGTGTGGAGCGCGCGATGGTCATGTTCCTGACCCCGGACTGCACCGCGATGAGCTGCACGGGAAGATGCTCAGGGTATGCTCGTACCTGCTGCCATAGCCCTACTTTGAACCCCTCCAGGACCACGACGAGCACGATGGCAGCGCCCACCGCCAGCACGCTCAGGAGTGTCCGGCTCCGGTCAAGCACCAGGGCACGATAGAGGGAAAGCAACACCGGGCGGCTCCTTACACACCTTGCGGCCATCGTATGGGGGCTTCCTTAAACAGGCATGAGAGTTGCCTGACGCTTTTCTGTGAGAACCCTACTGGGGAGGGGCGCTGGGGGCAGCCGGTAACCGGACCGAGAAGCGGGTGCCCTGCCCTGGCCCGGAAGCCACCAGGACCTCGCCACCATGCTGTTCCACAATCCACTTGGCGATGGCCAAGCCCAGCCCGGTACCGCCGCTGTCCCTGGACCTGGCCCGGTCAGCGCGCCAGAAGCGGTCGAAGATATGAGGCAGGTCTTTCTGCTCAATGCCGATGCCGGTGTCCTCGACGCACACCGTGACCCAGGGAGGTTCATGGTTCAGCGAGAGGGTGACTGAACCACCCTCCGGGGTGTACCGCAGCGCGTTGTCCAGGAGAATGACCAGAAGCTCCTTCAGGCGGTCTTCGTCCCCCTGGACCAGCGCAGGCTCCAGGTGGCCCAGGCGGACGGAGACCCCTTTCGCTATGGAGCGGGCCTGACGATGGGCGTCCACCAGCAGGGCATCCAACTCCACCTGACGGATGACCAGGGCCTGGCCGGCATCGGCGCGGGCCAGCGCCAGCAGATCGTTGACCAGCCGGGAGAGGCGCTCCACCTCGCGGCGGACTTGGGCCAGGGCCTCACGGCGCTCGCCCTCGGGCATGTCCCTGATCCTGTCCAACAGGTCCAGGTTGCCACGAATGGCCGTCAATGGCGCCCGGAGCTCGTGGGAGGCGTCGGCGGTGAACCGCTGCTGGGCGGCGTACGCCTCCTCCAGGCTGGCCAGCATCTCGTTGAAGGTCTGGGCCAGTTGCCCCAGCTCGTCTTTGGGGTTGCTGACGCCCAGGCGGCGGCTGAAGCCCCTGGAGAGTGCGATAGCGCGGGCCGTTTCCGCCATTTCGGATACGGGCCGCAGGGCTCGGCCTGCCAGGGCGCCGCCCAGCAGTCCAACGGCCGCGACCGTCCCCAGCCCGCCGGTGACCAGGGTCCACCGCAGACGGCCCAGCACCCTCTCCTTCTCGCGGTACGAGGCTGCCACCTGGACCCACGCGATGTTGCGGCCTCCAGCCGTAATGGGGTCCAGCAATGCTCGCATGCGGACGCTGCCCAAGGAGGCAGGAAAGTCACCGCGCTTCAAGGGGCCTTGGGGGAGGGGAAGGGACTGACCTTCCAGGTTGGAGGAGCGTGCCAGCACCGTGCCCTCTGGCGTCAGAATCTGGACGTAGACCTCGGGCGCTTCGAAGGTATCGAGGGGAGGAACGGTCAGCGCGTTGCCCTCGGGGACCGGCTCGTTGGCGCTCTGGATAGCCGTGACCAGGTGGTCGGCACGGGTGGTGATGGCCTCGTGCACCATCGCCTCAAGGTGCCTGGCCATGAGCACGTAGAGCAGGAGGCCAAGAAAAAGCACTGCCAGGCCAAAGGTCCCCCCGTACCACAGGGCCAGGCGGAGGCGAATAGACAAGGCCCCTACTTCCTCAGCACGTAGCCTGTGCCGCGCACGGTGTGGACCAGGCGGGGCTCGCTGTTGGCCTCCAGCTTGTTGCGCAGGTAGCGCACGTACACTTCCAGAACGTTGGACTCACCGCCAAAGTCGTAGCCCCAGACCCGCTCCATAATCTGGTCCCTGGTCAGCACCTGCCCCGGATGGCGCATGAGCAGGTGGAGCAGCTTGAACTCGGTGGTTGAAAGCTGGATTTCCCGTCCTCCTCGCCGTGCCATGCGCGCGCCGGCGTCCAGGGTCAGGTCTTCGTAGTGAAGCACCTCCGCTGTGGGGGCTTCCCCGCGTCGCAGCAGGGCACGGACTCGCGCCACCAGCTCCTCGAAGGCAAAGGGCTTCACCAGGTAGTCGTCGGCGCCCGTCTCCAGGCCCCGCACCCTGTCTGATACTGCGTCCTTCGCTGTCAGCATCAGGACCGGACCGTTGCCCTCTGCCTTGAGGCGCCGGCACACCTCTAGGCCGTCTATGCCCGGCATCATGATGTCCAGCACCACCACGTCCGGGGTGTGCTCCTGGGCCAGGTCCAGCCCCGCCTGGCCACTGTGGGCTACATCAACGTCGTAGCCTTCATAGGAAAGCCCGCGCCGCAGGAAGCCGGTCACCGCTGGGTCGTCGTCCACCACCAGTACCCGCTGTTTGCCCATTGTCACTTGACGTATTTTTTGGGGCCGCCCTTGAACTGCTTGAGGCACTCTTGCGAGCAGAAGTAGTAGGGCTTGCCCTGGTACTCCATCCTGCCCGCAGCCTTCCTGGGGTCTACCTCCATGCCGCAGACCGGGTCCTTCGCGGTTGCCATTGGCGCCTCCTCTGTAGAGAATGCAATCGCTTGCCCTAACACCGGGGTCTACCCGCTGCTCGAGCGCTTCGGTGCCTGCCGGGGCTGGTCGCTGGTAGGTGCGCGGGCGGTTGGCGTTCGCTATCACGGACAGTCAGATGAGGGCCATGGCCCCGGCGGTGTGCGTTTCGTGGCCCTATGATACCACCGCCACGTGGAGTACCGGACGTCTTTCTTCAACGCGGCCCTGAGAGCGGCCTCCATCATGCCAAGGACTTGGCTGTGCTGGCAGGCGAGACCTTCCTTCTGAAGTGGGACAGAGGGACATACCGGTCGCCGAAGGAGTTGGCAAGCACCACGCTGATGCTGGCCGCCATAGCCACCATGGCCCACACGGGATGTACGAACCCGGTTACGGCAGCCGGCACACCAATGCCATTGAACGCGAAGGCCAAGGCAACGTTCTGCACCGTCTTGGTGAAGCTGCCCCGCGCGATGTGGTAGGCATCCACCACTGCATCAAGCCTCTCCCCCACCAGCACGACATCAGCCGACTCAATGGCGATGTCTGTACCCGCTCCTATGGCGATGCCCACGTCAGCCTGCATCAGGGCTGGGGCGTCGTTGATGCCGTCCCCCACCATCGCAACGCGGTGGCCCTGGCCCTGGAGCTTGCGTACCTCGCTCGCCTTCTGCTCCGGCAGCACCTCCGCCAGCACCTGCTCGATGCCCACCTGACAGGCCACCGCCCTGGCGGTACGCCAGTTGTCCCCGGTGACCATGATAGGCTCCAAGCCATCGGCCTTCATGCGGGCCACCGCCGTGTGGGCATCGTCCTTGAGAGTGTCCCCAACCGCGATGAGCCCCAACATCCGCCCATCACACGCCACCAGGGCCGCCGTTTGCCCTTGCCCTTCCAGTGCAGCCTGCTGCTCGCCCAGGGCGCTTGTGTCTATCCCCCGGGCCAGGAGGAAGCGGGCTGTCCCTATGATCACTTGATGGCCGCCAACCGAGGCGGATACCCCTTTGCCTATGTGTGCCTGGAAATCAGTAGCCTCCTCCCACTTGATGTCCTGGCCAAGAGCGTGGGCGACGATGGCGCGCCCAAGTGGGTGCTCGGAGGCTGCTTCAACGGAGGCGGCCAGCCGCAGCACGTTTGCTTCTCCCCCAGAGGCCAGCGAGAGGACCTGGCTGACGGTTGGCTTGCCCCTCGTGACGGTACCCGTCTTGTCCAGCACCACCCGCCGAACGTCCTTGAAGGTCTGGAAGGCCTCGCCGGAGCGCATCAGGATGCCCCGCTGCGCGGCGATGCCGCCACCGCGGACCATTGCCAGGGGCGTGGCCATTCCCAGGGCGCAGGGATAGCCCATCACCAGGGCTGCCAGGGAGGCGAAGATGGCCCGGCTGAAGTCCGGCTCACCGGTGACCAGCCAGGCCCCCAGGGTCCAGATGAGGAAGGCGGCTGCGGCGGCCATGAGGACGCCTGGCACGAAGTACTGGAGCACCCGGTCCACCAGGATGATGATGCCAGGCTTGAGCGCCCTGGCCTCCTGGATGTGCTGGGCCACCCGCTGGAGGAAGCTCTCGGGGCCTACGTGGGCCACCCGCACCAGCAGGGCCCCCGTCCCGTTGACCGAGCCGCCAATGACTGCATCGCCTTTGCCTTTCTCGACTGGGATAGGTTCCCCGGTCACCAGGCTCTGGTTGACCGCCGAGACGCCGTCCTCCACCACACCGTCCACGGGGACCGACTCTCCGGGGCGCACCCGGACGAGGTCTTCTACCTGCACCTGGTCAACTGGCACCTCCTCCTCTCGGCCATTTCGGACGACGCGTGCCGTTGCTGGCTGGAGGGCCATGAGCCGCTTGATGGCCTGGGAGCTCCGGGTGCGCACCAGCAGCGATACGTAGCCGGACAGCAGGTGGTAGGTGGTCACGAAGACGGCGACGGCCAGGAAATCCCCGATAGGGAACTCCGTCCTGAAGAGGCCGATGAGGCCTCCCGCCAGGCCTCCGAAAGCGGCGAACTCCAGCAGCACGTGCTGGTTCAGGATCCGGCGTCGCAGGGACGCCCAGGCCATCCGCTTGATGTGCCAGGCTGGCCCGAACATGGTGCCTAACGCCAGGCCCAGCATGGGCCAGCGGGACCAGGACTGATGGGCTCCCAGCCACATGGTGGCCATGAGGGCCAGGGCAATCCCTGTAGCCCCAACAGCGACGAGGAGCCGTCGCCGAGCGGCGCGAAGTTCTGCCTCCTCTTCCTCGAAGGAGCGGAGCTTGGCCGGGTCCCGCCAGGTGTACCCCATCTCTGTCAGGGTGTCCTTCAGCCGCTGGGGGCCGGTGCGGTCGGGGTCATAGGTGACCAGCGCCTCCTCGTGGGCCAGGCTCACGCTGATCCCTTTCACCCCGTCCATCTGTCGGAATGCCTTGGTGATGCTCGCTACACAGAAGGAGCACTGCATCCCACCGATCTTGACCTGGAGCTTTTGGGCTTTTCCTTGCTCTGCCTTCTGTGTCATGGGTCCTACTTCTCATCAACCGCTGTTGGCAATGCTACCGCTGGCCGTCGGGCCATGCCAGGACTGGCATGTTGACGACAACATCCCGCCGTGCCGCGGTCACGTCACCCCTGGCCTCGGCGCTTTTTATTTCCTCTGCGGAGCGTAGCTCTGTCGGAGTCGCCCCGTCCTTCCAGGTGACCAGGTGAAGCGCCCTCAGTGGTGTGTACCCCCTGTCCCCCGGTACTGAGTCAAACACGTCTGCCTGGAACCCAAAGGGACCGCCTCCCCGGACGCCGTTGGTGAACGCGTAGACGTTGCCCAACAGGGAAGCGGGTACCTGCGCCAGGCTGGAGACGGCAATCACCTTGGGGCCCATCATGTTGGTCAGCATGGTCGCCACGTCCGGGTCCGAAGTCTCGGTGTGGATGAACAGCACTTCGCCGCCCTTGGCGAAACCCTTGACGAGGGGAGCAAAGTCACGGAAGGGCGTCGGGCTTCCCGTTTCGCCCATGGTGGGAGAGGTTGACCTCGGGGTGGGACTCATTTCCCCCATGGATGCTGTGCAGGCCGAGGCTATCAGGAAGAGCCCCACCAGGGCCGCCGTGACCGCAATCCTAAGTTGCACCATCGTCCCCATCGCCGTCCTCCTCCGTCGCAAACCCTATGGCCACGAGCCTCTGCCTGACCTCCTGGGGTGAGAGCCGTCCAAGGTCTATGGCTACGCTGACCTTCTGGGTCCTGTGGTCGGCCCTGACCCTGAGCACGCCGGGGAGCCTGCCCAGAACGTTCTGGATGCGGGCTTCACAGGCGTCACAGTGGATACCGTTGTCCAACACCTTCATCTCAAGTTGCTGTACCTGTGTCATGGGAACACCTCCTGTTGGCATGTGCTGCCTTGCCCATGTAATGAGATTGCATGATGGAACGGACACCTGCCATGATGCACGGGGGCGCCTGGCACTGCCGTGACGGCTGGGCTGCTACTCCACACAGCAGGCCATCTGTGAGACGTCCCGCGTGAAGGCCTGGGCTACCCGTTTGATCCCCTCACTCAGGGTCGGGAAGACGAACAAAGTTTCAACCACGTCGTCAACGGTAAGACCAAACTTGGCCTATCCTGCACGCTGATATGAGCATCTTGCATAATTCAAGGCAATTATCCCGTAGCGTCAAATAGCGCACGTGGTGGCCTTGGTGCTCTCGGGG
>JACQUK010000060.1 GCA_016210325.1 Chloroflexota bacterium | reverse complement strand
TCGCCCGCCACAACAGCCGGCCCACGGCCCGGCGAGAAGTGGGCCACGCCTCGCGGATGGCGACCGGGAGGCTCTCCAAAAAACCGCCTCTTGCCCCAAATCCGCAGCGGTGGTATAACAGGGCCGTGCCAGAAGGACTTGATTTTCACCCCTGCCGCCTACATAGCAAACGTTGTGGAAGCGCACGAAGGGGGGCGTGATGGTTCCCAGCGCCGACCGGCTGAAGCTTCACCTCCTGACTCCTCTGTGGACCGCCGGGGCTTCGTCGGGCCGCATGGACCGCGTCCACGAGACCGGCATCATCGGAAGCCTGCGCTGGTGGTACGAGGCGACGCTGCGGGCACTGGGGCGGGATGTCTGTGACCCCACCTCCGACGACCCACGCGAGCGTTGTCCACGAGACAATCAGCACTACTGTGACGTGTGCCAGCTCTTCGGCGCCACAGGTCACCGTCGTTGCTTTCGACTAGAGATGGAAGATGGAGATCCCCTGTTCCGGGAGCTCCGCATCCCTCTTCCAAGCGGACGCTTGCACCCCAAGCGGAGAAACCCCGTCGGCGCCTGGTATCTGCAGGGAGAGTCACGAACGGGTGACTTGACGCTGGGGATCGTGCCCCTAGGGCCGGTGGATGCGGCCGACAAGCTGCGGATTCCCTTGACCCTCATTCATCGTCATGCTGCGTTGGGTGCCAAGGTTTCCAGCGGCTACGGCGTGGTCAGAATCACCGAGGAGAATGGTGACCTGCTGGCGGTTGACTCATCCCTGGTGGAACGCCTTGCAGGTAGCGGGAGGATGGGGCAACCGTCCGGCGACCTGCCAGACCTGCGTGACTTTTTCTTTGCCAAGCTCAGGTTCCAGGCCCCGTCCGAGGACCCGAACTGGTGGCAAAAGATTCAGGGGATTGCAGAGACTTTCAACGGTCAAGTGACCGACCAGGGTGAAACTCGACGGGTATTCAAGAATCCTCAAGAGCACAACGAGGCCACGAACACCCTGGTAATCGTGGTACAACAGCAGGGTGTTGTACCGCTGGCACCTGCCGTCCGCAACTGGCTTCGGTATACCTGGTTCCCCTCCCGTTTTCAGCCCGGGACAGCGCTTGGAAGCCTTGAGGGTTACTTGTTTGGGCAAACAAGGCCGAACCACAACATCGCCTCCAAAATCAACGTCTCCCACGCCTACCGCCTCGACAGCGGCGAATGGGAGTTCCGCATCTGGGGGTGGATACCTTGCACGACGCCCGCCGGCTTGAGCTTGAACAGGGACAGCTTCCTTCAAGACCTGAAGGGACTACTTTCAGGCCCCAAGACAGATTGGACCCCCGTATTTGGCCCAGGAAGCGCTCTGCGACCAGGGATCCCGGAGTGGCATCCCCTGGACCGGAACAACCGGGACGGTGCAACGTACCTGAACGAGCTTCTGGGCCTCACGGCCGGGGCGGGTGCATCATGAGCTACGACTTTTATGTGGCTGCTGATGCTGGTGGACTCTCTCTCGGGGGGTTGGATGCTCACGCAAGGGTTCAAGCCCTGAAGCCGAAACGGGGTGACACCGCGGCTCGGGCAAGCTATGAGCAACTATTTGAAACGGATGGCCAACAGGCATCCAGCTATGACAAAGCCATCAGTGCGACATCCGAGCTCTTACGCAACGTAGGCCTGGTGTTGCCAACCCCGCCTGACCTGGATCGCCTCACCCGCTACTCCTTCTTCTTCCAGTTCCAGTTCACTCTGGAGAGCCCCTATATCAGCCGAGACGACGACGCCTTCCACATCATGGACAACCCGGTGCGGAAGGACAAGGTGTTCCAGGTGCCCACCGTCTCCGCGGCGAGCTGGAAGGGGAACCTCCGCTGGACGGCAATGAAAACGGACCTGGAACCGGTGCGAGACAACCCAGAGCAGTTCGCGCGCCGCAGGCTTCGTCACACATTGCTCTTTGGCACGGAGAAGGGTTTCGAGACCTCCAGGGATTGGGAGCGATTCCTGGACCACCGCTGCGCCACGGAGGCGGACCATGCGGAGCGTTGTCGAGACGAGGCGTGCAGAAAGGTCCACGATTCGTACCGGAGCCTTCTGCGCCAAGAGTTTCGGCGCTCGGGTGGCCAGGCCCTTCCTCACCTGGCGGGTTCGCTCCACTTCTACCCCACCTTCTTCGACAAGATAGGGCTAGAGGTCATCAATCCCCACGACCGACGCACGCGGGCGGGTAGGCAGCCCATCTTCTTCGAGTGCGCTCCTGTAACCGCAAAGGGGACCTTCAGCCTGCTCTATGTTCCCCTTGGGCAAGTCACAAGGGTTGAGGCCCTGCAGGACCTAGCCACAGTGGAGAAGGCTGTCTCCGAGATGATGCTAACCTACGGTTTCTCCGCCAAGAAGAGCAGCGGCTTTGGCACCGCGATGGTCAAGGCCGGGAAGCTGGTGCTCCCCGGCAGCCCTGAACAGCGCTTCAAGACGTTCACCGGCCTTCAGGACCTTGTCCGACTGGCGAGGCAAGGCCAGGGCACTGCGGAGGACTCGTGACGCTGAGGAAGAAGATAGCATCCCACCGAAGCCTCATCCTGGCGGCGGAGCTTGCGGGCCTGCTGCACGACGTGGGCAAGCTGAGTAGCGCCTTCTTGTGTTACCGGCAGGAATGGCGCCGTAGGGAACGCGGCTGGAACGAGGACCCGCACGACCACGACTTCCTGGATAGGTATGACGGGCTGCTCAAGGGCGGCGGGTACAACCTAGTCCAGAAGCGCCTCAACACTCCCCTGAGCAAACTGCTCGGATACCCGTCAGCAACGTTCCCGCACCGTGACACATACACGGCTCCCAGATTGCGCAAAGGGCTGCTCCCTGCGCGTCTCCCGTCAACAACGTTCCCAGACCTTGACACATACACTATCAAGGGCCTCGTCCACCGCCATACCGGGGCCAAGAAGGACGAGCCTGACTCTGACCTAGACGGGCTGATCGGGATGCTCCACGCGGCTGATAGCATCGACGCGGCGCAGGACCGCAACAATCCCCTGTTCAGCGCCAACCAGATCGGCCCCGTGTACGACGCCGATATCTTTGGCTACGAGGATCCCAAAGACGCGCTGAAGGACTCGAAGTCATGGAAGACCCTCGATGACCGCCGGGCCAAGCTCTACTGCGAACTCGAAACCCTGCTACAGGGGCTGGACAAGCGCCCTCTCTATTCCCATACGACTCGCCAGCGCTTCTTAAAGGCCCTGAAGTGCGCCTTCCACCCCGCCGGCGCCTTCGGGGACACCACACGCCCAGCCAACGACGCCTCCCTCTGGGAGCACTCCTACGCCGTCGCCTCCCTGTTTCGAGTCCTGGTGCTCCACAAGATCATCTACGGCGAGACTCTCAGCGCGTTCCCCAGGGTCCGCTTCGCCATTCTGGGCGTCGGGTGGGATGCCCTGGGCTTCATGGCGCAGGGCCAGAAGATCGCTGACATCCTGGCGCGCCGAGACCTCATTCGCCGCGTGGCAGAGGATATCCAGAAAACAGTGGAATACGACTTCTGCCTGGGCAACTGTGTCTATCAGGACGATTCCAGCCTGTGCTTCATCATCCCCAGCCTCGAGCCCGAGGCTCAGCCCCTGCGGTGCACTGCTGACCACTACCTCAGCTTGCTGCAGCATCAGGACTTGGACGCTGTCGGTGACTTTGGTCTTACCCCCTGCCAACGTGACTACCTCAAGTGCTTGTGGCCATTGCTCAACCGGATCACTCAGGAAGTCGCTGAGAAGAGCGCGGGCGACCTGCAGCCCAAGTTCGCGCTAGTCCCCAACACCCGGTTCACGACGCAGATCGTCCGCTGTCTGGACGAACTCAAGAAGATGACTGGCTACCCACTCCAGCATGTCGATAAGGCGTTCGCCCAGGTCCTCGCGGAGAAGGCCCCTTCGGGCCAAGCCAGAGACGTCTGCCCGGCCTGCCTCCGCCGCACCGTACGCACCGACCGACGAGAAGACCTCTGCCAGGTGTGCTGGGACAGGAGGTGGGACAGGGGGTTCTTCCATCACGTCCTGGGCGACGGCCGGCTGGATGAGACGAAGGTGCGGGACAAGCTCCAAGAAGAAGAGACCACATCCGGTACCCCCTTTGTCGCAGACATCGCCCTGGCCAGCGCTCGGGGCGAAAAGCCGACACGTCCCTCTGAGTCCACCGGCGGACCGGCAAGCGCCACAGACGCCGTTGCTGCTGGCCCAGCCGATGCCGCCCAGGAGATGCCGAAGAACGCCAACGGCGACGGCGAGCGCGAGTCAGGGCCGCGCCGCGCCGCCCTCATCGTCGCCAAGTTCCACCTGCGCGAGTGGCTCAGCGGCCGCATGGTGCGGACCACCTTCGTCACCAGTGCCCGAGGCCTCGACCAGGAGGTGGCCGACCTGGGGAACACCCGCCAGTTCGTCCGCGAGGAGAAAGAAGTCAGGCAGTGGCTGGAGACCTCGCCCTGCGGAGACCTGGTCAGACAGGGCTATGATTACCAACGGATCCAGAGGGAGATAGACCTCAGCTACGGGTACGAAGGGAAGACCGCAGAAGAGCAGGAGTATGCCAAGAATACGGTGTTCCTCTACAACCAGCGCGTCACAGGAGACCCCGCCAGGCTGAACCGAGAGCCGAAGGATGCCCACCAGCAGTGGGACGAGTGGAAGAAGGATGCTGTCGAGGAGCACGGTCTGGAGGCCGGCGACACCTCGGCGCTCCTGTACAACCTCCTGTGCGGCAAGACGCCCACCCCCTCGACTGTGCTCGACATCTGGGACACGACGGAGCGCTTCTTCACGGAGGACGTCCTGAGCGGGGTCCGAAAGGGAGTGCGCACGCGGCGGAGGTGGGCCATCCGTGTCCCGAAACCCGACAAGCTCGACCGGCACGCCGCCTACGAGGGAGTGGTCGGGGACACCCCCGTGAAGGTGGTCGGGGACACCCCCGTGGAGGTGGCCTGGGTCACGGATGGTCTGGTGCTCGTGATCGGTGACCACGAAACGGTCCGTAAGGCGATTCGCGACGGGGCAAGACAGCTCACTGTCTGGGAAACAGCCCGGAACGTGGGGACTAAGTTCACGAGAACGATCCAGAAGATGGAACAACCCTACGAATACCACCCCATGCGGGTCATCACCACGTCGCCCGACATGCTCATGGTCATCGTGCCCGCGGACAAGGCCGTGGAGGTAACCAGGGACATCTACAGCGAGTACGTGCGCCGTTTCGGCAAGGTGGCGGGCCGGCTCCCCTTCAGCATTGGCAACCTCTTCTTCGAAGAGCACACGCCCATGTTCGTGGTGCTGGACGCCGCCCGACGAATGGTGCGCAACTTCGAGGCCCTGGCGGAGAAGCCCGTCTGCCTGCGGGTGGCCAGGGACCATAGCTGGCTTCCGGACCGTCTGGAGGGACGTCCTCCCTCCGATGACGACCGCAAGCTTGCCATCCGGATAGACCAGGTACGCTTCCCCGACGGTGCCCCCGTCGAGCGGTCCCTGACGTGGCGCATGCCCTACCGCCTTGGCGACGGGCGCATAGACTACTACCACGCGTACGTCCGCGTGCCAGAGGACCTTGACAGCCGCTATGCGTCCCGAAAAGGCTACTTCCGCACCATTCGCGGTGACGTCATCCACGCCACGGAGGTGCAGGCCGGCGATACCCTCGAGGTCTACCCGAACTACTACGACTTCGAGTTCCTCGACTCCAGCGCCCGCCGGTTCGACCTCGTCGGAAGCGGCGGCAGGAGGAAAGGCCCAGTAGACCGCTTCATGTCGCGCCCCTACCTGCTGGAGGAGCTGGACCAGGGGCTCGTGCGCCTGTGGGCAGCCATGAAATGCCAGAAGCCGCTCGACGCGGCGGGCGGTCTGCGGCTGCTGCGCCCAGGGCCGGGCGCGTCGGAACCCAATCAAGAGCAGACGCCGCTGGAACGGAAGTGTGGCCTGCCGCTGATGCCGGGCCTGACCGATACCCAGCTCAGGAACATCGAAAGCCTCTGGCTCGCCAAGCTGCAAGAGTGGCGCGTGGACCCGTCCTGTCGTACCAACAAGGCCTTCCAACAGTGGAAAGACCTGGTCCTGGCCACCCTGCAAAAGGAGTTCCCCCCTGAGGCGTCAGCGACCCCGGAACAGAGGGAGGCCCACGAACGGGACGTGGAGCGCCTGAAGGAAGCCATCTTCTCAGGCCTCTTCTTCGACTGCCTGGAGCTCCACCTCCGCATCTTGAAGGACCGGATCGGCCGGAAGGAGGGACCATGACGACACCACCGAGCAGTGCCAAAGCGAAGAACGGGACGCCCTACGAGAAGTCCTGCTATTGCGCCATCACCCTGGACCCGCTGCACGTCGGCACCGGCGGCTACCGGCTGGGGCGGGTGGACAACACCATCGTCCGCGAGCCGGGGACCAACCTGCCCAAGGTCCCGGGGACCAGCATTGCAGGCGTGGCCCGGGCCTATAGCGCTATGAGCACAAAAGGCAAGTACGGCTGCGCCGGCAAGGGCGGCGACGAAGGCAAGAACCACTGTGGCAAGGAGGACTGCCGGGTCTGCGTGCCCTATGGCTACTCCAAGCGGGGGGACAGCTTCCAGGGCCTGGCCCAGTTCTCTGATGCCCGCATCCTCTTCTTCCCCGTCCGCTCCATGCGCGGCCCGGTCTGGGTGACGTGCCCCTCAGTGTTGGCCGACTTTGGCCTGGCATCCGATGGAGCGGCACTGACCCTATGCAACAAGCTGGGTGCCGAGGACAGCAAGGTCCAGACGGCGGTGAGCAACGGTAAACCTTTGAACCTGGGCTGGCTCTACTTTGTGGAACCAATCCCCCAGAAGCCGGTCTCTTGGGCCGATGATGCACGAGTGCCTGATGAGTCCAAGCTTGTCCTGGAGACTATTCTTGAGCGCCTGGTGCTGGTACCAGACGGCCTCTTCAGCCGCGTCGTCAACGACAACCTGGAGGTACGCACCTCCGTGGCCATTGACCCCGCCACTGGCGCCGCAGACTCCGGCGCCCTCTACAGCTACGAGGCCATCCCCCGCGCCACCGTGCTCTGGTCCGAGGTGGTCTTCAGCAAGAAGGAGTTCTTCAAGGTTGGCAAGGCAGAAATCACGTTGACAGATGACAAGATCAAGGAGAGTGTGTGGCGGGGCCTGGAGCTCATGGAGCACTTCGGTGTGGGCGGCATGAGCACGCGGGGCATGGGGCGTCTGCGGCTGCTGCGGTTGAAACCACAGGAGTTGCCAGCCCCGGCTGGCCCCGCGGCATCGCCCTCGGCCGGGGTCTCCGAGGGGGCAATGACTCCGACGGAGGGAGGTGAGCATGACAACTGAAGGGCCGCGGAACCTTGACCTGGACTGCGCCGAGGCTGCCGCCGCCATCGCCGATGGGAAGGTGGACCGAGGCCTGATTGACAACGCGCTGGGCGTCCTTCAGGAAGATGGCGTCTACGCGCTGTTTGTGTATACGCTCTCACGGCTGAAAAAGGGGGAGGGCGCAGCCACGCTCCTCCGCAGCCTGAACGACCTCATGAAGAACGTGGACATCTGGAAGTCCTGCATCAAGTGCCCAGAGAACAGTGACAACGATGACCAGGCCATTAACCGAGCCGATAAACGAGCCGAGGTGACAGCCAGCGCCCGGGCCCTCCGCTCCGCGGTCCAGCAGCTTGACCTGGACACCCTCTTCCTGGCCAAGGACCTGCTCCAGCACACCCTGGTCTACGCTCGCTACCATGCCCGGGCGATTGCGGCAGCAGAAGGTAAGGGGACTAGCACATCATGAGATGGCGCGCCTTCCGCGTGGTCTACCAGGCCAGGAGCCCCATCCACGTGGGCTACCGGACGCTGGGCTTCATCCAGCGCACGCGCTACTACGTGCCGGCCAGGGCCCTGTGGGGCGCCTTCACCGCCCAGCTCACCCGGGCCTATGCCACCTACAACGACTATGCGCAAGTGGGCAAAGACGTCTCCAGCGCCCTCCGCTTCAGCTACCTCTATCCCGCCCTTGACCGGGAGAGGCCCCTTCTGCCGCAGTTTGGCCCGCAGGGAGTGTTCTACGGCGCCGACCCCGACGGCTGGACGGAGGGCGAGTTCGAGCGACGCCTTGTGCGGTCCTATGGGCAGACGGCCATCGAGCCGCAAAGCAACACTGCCGAGGACGCAACGCTGCGCGAGACCGAATACCTTGCCCCTTTCGCCAGCCATGAGCGCGGTGCTGCGACGCCTGTCTTCTACGTGGGCTATGTGATGGTGAACGACAAGGCCCGTATTGCCGGTCTCGACCTGAGCTCCCCGAGGGACATAGAGCGCTTCAGGGCGGCAGTGACTGAGCTCTTCGTTGGCGGCGAGCGCAAGTACGGCTTTGGGCGTCTTACGCTGGCCCAGGATGGTTGGGAGGAGCTGACGCAGCCCCAGCCTGAGCTGTTTACCCACCGCCTTGACCTCAGAGCAGGGTCCCCGAGCATCACGGTCCTGGAGGGCCAGCCCATCCCCGCCCACCTGGCCATGAATGGGGACCGCAACCTGCGCGGGGACGTGGAGCTCCTGGCAGGGAGGCTCTGGAACGATAAGAAAGGAGCCGGCCAGGAGCCGGACTCCAATGGCCTCTGCTGGGTGCCAGGCTCCATCATAGCCGCGTGTCGCGCGCGGCTCTCCATCGGGGAGAAGGGAATACTAGGTTCTGTTGACATTGTCCGCTCACCCTGAGGCTCTCGAAGGGCGAGCGGGTCCAGCGGCCTTCCGCTCATGGTGCGATCCCGACAGGTCGGGACTCACCACGAGCGGAAGAAACGGCAGAATGTCAACAGAACCTAATCCGCCAGGGGGTCATGATGGCTGAGGGCCCACTCGTCCCGCTCCGGGTGCTCCGAGTTGCTGGCCAGGTGACACTAGTCATCCTGGCCACCATCGCTACCACGCTCCTGGGCCAGGCCCTCTGGGCCGCTCTCGTCGTGGGGTCGCTGGTACTCCTGCTTCTCCTTGCTGCACAGTTGGCCCTGCACTACAACCACCGCTGGAAGGTGCTGTTCGGCTCGGGGTTTGCGGAGTACATCTTCACCTACCCTACTGAGGAGAACAAACGGGTGTGGCCTCGCACGAAGCGTTCGCTGCGGTATCTGGGCGTCAGCGCAGGCTCCATTGGCCTGGACGATTTCCTTCGATGGGCGAACGGGCTGCCCGCCGACTCTCCCCTGCGCATCTCCTTCCTCCTGATGGACCCCAAGGGGGCTACCCTTGCCGCGAGGGCCGCACACCAGAAGGACAGGGCGCCTGGCGACCCCTCGCTGGCCCAGGCCGTAGAGGCGGACCGCCAGAAGATCCGGGCGAACGTGGCGGTCCTCAAGACGTCGCTGCCATACCAGGCGGGCAAGATGGAGATCAGGCTCTACGACGAGTTCTTGCCCTGGTGGATGTACTTCCTCGACGATGAAGAGGCCGTGATCGGTGTGCTCCCGAAAGGCCACCCTGGCATCGATGCTCCCGTCATGGTGCTCAGGAGGAACCGGCGGTACCCGAGTCCCTACGATGCTTTCGACAAGCTCTGGGACACTCTCTGGGAAAAGGCGGGCCCTGAAAGCGCACGGGGGCAGGCAGGTCCCGCCGTCCGTGAAGCTGCGTCGGAGAAGCTCGGGCCGTAGGGGGGCGCGTTGCCTGAAGGCAGGAGGCGTGAAGAGACGTGCCAAGCACCGCCGGAAAGCTCCTCCTGCCGCGCGCTCTTGACCCGGACAATCTGTACGCCGCCTGGGAGGACGTGCGGCGAAACCGCGGCGCCCATGGCGGCGACCTCATCACCCTCGCCCGCTTCGAGCGGCGCCTGGAGCTGAACCTGCTCCACCTCGCCGAGCGCGTCGAGACTGGGGCGTACCAGCCCGGCAAGGTCCGCATGGTCACCGTCAATACCGGGCGCAAGCTTCGAGAGATCGCCGTCTGGTGCGTGGCAGACCGGGTCTTGCAGCGGGCCGTCCTCGGGGTCCTGGACCCCATCTTCGAGCGGCTCTTCCTGCCCGTCAGCTTCGGCTACCGGCGGGGCCGCTCCGTGGGCGATGCCGTCCGTCGGGTCCTTCACCTTCGGGACCAGGGGCATACCTGGGTGGTGGACGCCGACATCCGCGACTGCTTCCCCAGCCTGGACCACGCCTTCCTCCTCTCCCTGCTCCGGCAGCGCCTGGTGGACCAGGACCTGCTGGACCTCATCGCCCTCTGGCTCCCCTTCGGCCGCCCCCGTGGCCTTCGCCGGTCCCAGGAGCCCAGAGGTATCTCCCTGGGCGCCGTCATCTCGCCCCTGCTCTGCAACGTCTACCTGCACCAGCTCGACGTTGCCCTTCGCCGCGAGCGTCTCCAGGAGGTGCGCTATGCCGATGACTTCCTGGTCCTTTGCCCCACGGAGGCCTCGCGGGACCGGGCCCTGGAGACGGTCCGCGCCGCGCTGGCCCCCATTCGCCTCGAGCTGAACACGGCCAAGACACGGCTGGCCAGCTTCCGCGAAGGGTTCACCTTCCTTGGCGTTACCTTCGAGGGGCGCAAGTACCGGTACTCGTGGAAGGGCATGCCCGTGGAGGGCAGCGACCTGGGCGGGGCCTTCCCCCTGGACGTGGACGGCTACCCATAGGAGGCGCAGGCCATGCCCAACCTGTATGTCACCGAGCAGGGCGCCCGCCTGGGGCGCGAGTACAACCGCCTGGTCGTCACGAAAGACGCGGCGGTGCTGCTAGACGTTCCCGCCGTGCAAGTCTCTGAGGTGGTGCTGGTGGGCAGGGTAGGGGTGACCACTCCCGCCCTCCAGATGCTCCTGGAGCGGGAGATCGGCCTGGTGCTCCTGAGCCGGTGGGGAGAGTTCCTGGGTCGCCTGGGGGGTGACCAGCATGCCAACGTGGGCCTGCGACGGGCCCAGTACCAACAGGCGGCCAACCCGGGCTTCCGCCTGGACCTGGCCCGGGCCAGCGTGAAGGGCAAGCTCTGGAACAGCCGCGTCCGGTGCCTGCGGCTGGCCGCCTCCACGGGCAGCGCCCGGGCCAGGCAATCGGCCGGTCTGCTCTCGGACATTCTCCGGGCCCTCCCCAAGGCCCCCAGCCTGGCCAGCGTCCGCGCCCTGGAGGCCCGCGGGAGCAGGGCCTACTTTGCCGCGCTTCGCGAGCACCTTCGGCCCGAATGGGAGTTCCCCAGCCGCCGGCGCCGCCCACCACCCGACCCGGTCAATGTGCTGCTCAGTGCCTGCTACACCTTGCTCACTGAAGCCGTCTTCTCTGCCGTGACGCTGGCCGGCCTGGACCCCTACTGCGGCTTCTACCACAGCGAGCGGTGGGGGAGGCCGGCCCTGGTGCTGGACCTGATGGAGGAGTTCCGGCCCCTCATCGCCGACTCCGTGGTCCTGACGCTGACGAAAAACCGCATGCTGGCATCCGGAGACTTCCGCCCCGGACCGCCCCATCGTCCCGTCATCCTTTCCCTGGACCGGTACCGAGTGGTCCTGGGCGCCTTCGCCGACCGACTGCGGACCCGGGTGACCATCCCCCGGTTGGGACGCCGCACCACCTACCACCGCCTGCTGGAGGTCCAGGCCCGACAGCTTGCCGCCGCCATCGAGGGACACAGCCCCGGCTACGAGCCCTTTCGCACCCGATGAGCGCAACAGGGGGGGCACCATGTACCTGGTGGTCACGTACGACATCACCAGCAACCGACGGCGCGCGCGGCTCCATGAGCTCCTGCTGGGCTACGGGTCCCCGGTGCAGAAGAGCGTCTTTGAGTGCCTCCTGAGCGGGGCCCAGCTCCGTGAGCTGCGGGCCCGCTCCCGGGCGCTGGTGAAAGGCCCCAGGGACAGCATGCGCTTCTACCACCTGTGCGCGCGCTGCCAGGAGCGCACCCAGGGCCAGGGCACGGCCCTGGCAGCGGCCGGGCCGCAACACGACTACACGGTGCCGTGACACCGGGGCTGCGAGGACCGTCGAGAGACCACCCGGTCCCAAGAAGAGCGATTCAAGCGGTAGGTCGTCCCGACGGGTCGGGACAACCCGACCGTCCGCCGCGGGCAGGTCCGTCCCGACGTGTCCCGACGACTCGGGACGTGTCGGGATGCCCTACGGGGGTCAATCGCTGTTTTCGGGCCAGTCGCGCCTCTTGACATCGACCGGGGTGGCTGGTATAAGGGTGCCGTCCGGCCAGGATGCCTCGCATCAGGGCCCAGCATCCTGGTCAAGGGCCAGTGCAGGAGAAAGCCCATGCGAGACGTGGCGTGAAGAGGGCGCCAGCTATGGACCTCTCGCAACAGCTTGAAAAGCGGCGCGGCCCAGATAGGAGCGATGAGGTGGTGGAAGGGCTGCCGGAGGGCGTCGGAAGGGGGGCCTCTCGCAGACCAAGCTGATTTCTGAAGCTGATAGGGCTCAGAAGGAGTTGCCGACAGCCGGCATTGAGACGCGTGTGTCGCAGGGCCATAACATTCGATCCTGCCACCGGGACCGGGCTCAGAAGGAGTTGCCGACAGCCGGCATTGAGACG
>JACQUK010000059.1 GCA_016210325.1 Chloroflexota bacterium | reverse complement strand
CAGGAAGGGGGCCAGGGGGATGGTCGAAAGAGTTTTTCAGCACCCTGTTAGACGCTAGCGATGACCAGGTCGAAACCGCACATGGGCGAGCGCCCGGCCACCACGAGGCAGGGGAGAATCTCAGACGGTCTCTTCTAAAGCGACGAGCTGGTAGTTGGCCTCAGCCGGGCTTGCGGGCCAGGACAAGTCCATAACCGAGCACGCCCGCGTTCACAAGGCCTTGAGCCTCAGTCAGCAGCAGCTTCGCCACTCGGATGAGCTCAGGGTCGAGAGGCAGCTTGCCCAATTTCATCCCAATTTCTGCGACGAGGAGCTTGCCCTTCACGTCCCGCAGGAACCCGGAGGCAACGTCCAGCAACTCGCTCAACTCTTCAATGTCCAAGCCATGACGCACCAACAGTTCGCCGTATGCCTCTAGGGGGCGGGCGCCGCCTACGCAGCCTGCCGTGGCCAGGACGCCACGCAGGCCGTCGGGCAAGGGGCCGGCCACCGTCACGTCCGTAACGCCAGCACATCCCCCAGGGCGCAGGAGGTCAAAGATCCGGCTAACCGCGGCGTCCTTGTCCTGGACTATGGACAGCACACATTCCATGAGGACGGCGTCGAAACTATCTGAGCCGAGAGGAGCCTCTAGCAGGTCGGCGCAAATGAACTCCGTCAGATGGTCCACCTGTTGGCGTGCCGCCGTTGCACGGGCCGCCTCGATGCTCTGTTGTTCCAATGAGACACCGACGACTCTGCACCCCAGGCTTTTGGCCAGGCGGACAGCGCTGGCGCCTCTGCCGCAGCCGACATCCAGGACCCGCATGCCCGGCCCCAATCTCATCTCACGCGCCACGCTTTCCGTGAGTCGAAGCCCGCCGGGATGCCACGATTCGCCCATGACCAACTGCACCGCAGGGTGATCGTAGAGCGCAGTGCAGCAACTGGCCAGTTCGCTATCGGTGCTCATAGCCCATCCTTGTGCGAGCTAGGCTGCTGGGGATACACCCTGCTCCGGCTCGCCCTCGCCTCGATAGTGCGCTTTACCTCGGCGAGGTGCTCTCGCATGAACCTTCTCATCATTGGCACCACATAGCGCTTCCCGAGGAGCCAGCCCAGGTATCCCCATCCAAGGGCGAAGGTGCTTTCATAGCGCATGCGGCAGCATGGCCCTTCCGCTGCAAGGACAAACTCGTCCCGGAGCACCGGCAGAGGCCCCTTGTGCCCACGGAAGGATATCCGCGCTGGCTCCTGGGTCGTCACCCACTCTTGGGTCATGTACACCTTATACGGCCGAGGAGGCCTTTGATGGCCGTCCTGAACTCGATCAGCTTGCGACCGCCCTCCTCTTTGATTACTCGGCTCGTCGGCTTGCCATCGGGCCCGGCCGCCCCCCATGCGGTAGGGACCTCAAACGCCAACCGCCGGTCCGCCTTGATGTGCACCTCTGCGGGAGGGAGGGTGATCTCTATCCGGTGCACGTCCGCTACCCTGCAGTACCGGCTGAAGGCCGGCGCTTCAACCGGTCCCGCGCCTGCTGGGCCGTCATAGCTGTCCGCACCTGCTCCCGGTACCCGACGTTGTTGTAGGCGCAAAAGGGAATGAGTTTGCCGTCAGGGGAAGCTATCTCCACGCAGCACTTCATCAGTTTCTTCACGTCGAAGGTGTACGGGTCCACAAAGTCTTTCACGCTGACCGCGAATACGTGCTTCGCCAGGTTGTGGGACAGGGGGACGTCCAGGTTGCAGCCGGCGCACTGGAAGCGGCTGGCCAAGGTATCCGTGCCTGGCACAGCGGTCGCCGACCACAAGCCCTCCAGCGCACTCTGGATGACCTCGGCGCCGTCGGGCCAGGGCATCGGCCAGGTGCGGTTGGTGATGTAGTCCAGGTAGTCCTCGACGTTGAGGATTCTTGGCAGGGGAACGACCTGGGTCCCATCCACGTAGGCGTAGGTGACCGACTGGCAGGCTGGATGGCAGCAAGGAACGGGCACAAAGTCCGCTTTGCGAAACAGGCCTTTAGTCTGCTCCTCAATGCGGCTGATGACCTCCGGGATGGTGACGCGATCGGTCGGGTCAAAGGGCAGATGCCGGCCCGTGTGGGTGACCGGCTGGAAGTTCACCGCCCGCACTGCGGGATGTCTCAAGCCGAACTCGATAAGCGGGCCGACCTCATGCTCGTTGATTCCGCGCTCCACCGCCGCCACGAGGATGGTAGGCAGGTCTAGTTCAGCGCCTGTCCAGGGCCGCGAGCTTTTCCTTGAGTAGCGGCTCCCCCCGCAGCTTGACGTACGTCTCATCGGACAGCCCATCGAATTGTAGGTAGATGATGGGGCGGAGCTTGCTCATCTCCCGAGCCCAGGCAGGATCGCGGGCGACTCGCAGCCCGTTGGTGTTGATCATCACGTGGCGAATCCCCTTGGCTGCGGCCATGCGCATCATATCCATGAGCTGGGGGTGCAAAGTGGGCTCGCCTCCGCTGAACTGGACTACCTCCGGGTCCCCCTCAGAGAGGATGAAGGCATCCAACATCACCTCGCACTGTTCCAGGGTGATGTTGTAGCCGGGTCCAGCGTTGGCGAAACAGGTGGGGCATGCCAGGTTGCACGCAGTGTTGACCTCGATCAAGGTGAGCACAGGCGTGCTGCTTGTGCTCGGGACAGAGGCCACAATCGTAGGGACAGCCGTCCTTTACCTCGGTAAGGAACTCCAAGGGGATGGTGCTGGTTTGTTGAACCGTAGCGAATTGACGTAGCCCTCCGCGTCTGTGGAGAGCAGCGCCTCGAAATGACCGTGGACGGAGCACCTCTTGCCAATGAGCACCCTTCCGTCCTTGAGGTGGATCTCCGCGTCGATGAGCTTCCGGCATTCCGGGCAGATGCTCCGCGTCAGCTCGTAGAAGACGCTGTCCCTCGTCCGAGGTTGGGGTACGGTTCGTTTGACTGCCATGCGTATCTCCTTCTTTGGGCTTGAGCCTTACCCGGGTTGTAAACCTGACGGCCCGCGTCCTAGGGCTGCCTACTCCCTTGCTGCTGCTGCTCCTTCTCGCCCCTGAGGCGGGAACGCTCCCGGCTTTCGATAGAGTGGATGACCTCCTCCACCGCCATGCGACCGACCGGCCCCGACGCGTACATAGAGCCCAGTACCGCCCCACCTCTGCCGAGCAAGAACTCCGCTGGCTGCATGTGCTCGCCATCGGGAGGGTGGTTTCCCCACCACACCCCAATGGCATCCCCCTCCGCCTTGGTGCAACCGTAGGCCACGGCGTAGGTCAGGCCCTGCGTTTGCACGACCTTGCGTGCCTGTTCCTCAGTGTCCACGCTGGCGATCAGAATCGAGCAGCCCATCGTTCCCAGCTGGGCCTTTTGCTTCTCGTACGCGGCCAACTGCCGCATGCAGTACGGTCACCAGTGGCCGCGATAGAAGAGGAGCGCCAGGTAGCGCGATGGCATCTCTTCCGGGAGTTTGATCGTCCCTCCCGATAGCAGCTTCAGGGTTATGAGAGGGAAGCGGTCCCCCTGCTGCAACTTTTGTCCCATGGTTCAACTCCTGCGCATCAGGCTCTTGTGCCTACGTCCAAGACGCCAGACGCTCTCGACTTTCACTTCCGGTAGATGGCGGTGTTGGGCTTGAACACCACCCAGCTAAACCAGAACTGGCCAGACCAGCTCACAAGGGGCCGCAGCCTATGGCCGGCCAGTGGCCCGGATACTGCGGTACCCGGCAGACTCCACCTCGTTCCAGTCTGGCCATCCTCAAAGCCTTCCTTGTCCTTATGGAATGTGAGCATGACGCCGTTCACTTCCGGGTCATAGACGGCGGCGGAGCCCACATCCCGCCCGTCCTTCACGGTGGCCGCCCCCAGGGCGGAGGCCGTCTTTTGGTCGAAGAATACGACGAAGGCCTGACCGGCCAGGCGGTCCTGTACAACGGGCTGCTTCTCCAGCTCCGAGAATGGGATGGCCAACACCGATTGGCCGATCTCTATGCCCACAACCCGCTCGAGCGCTGGCAAGCGCCGGTCCAGCGGCCCCCGGTACAGGAATGGGTCACCGCTGTCGTAACCCACGTAGGGGTTCTCGCCGTACGGCCGCGAATGGCCGGTGTCGCGGGAGAGCACCTTGGCCTGGGGGTACTCCCGCTTCGCCTCGCTCCAGGCGACGACCAGGCTGGGCAGGATGTGCAACTTTGTCCCTGTCAATTCGCCCACGATCGCCTCGCCGCCCGCCTGTTGCCACCATGACTCAGTCTGGCGGTCGTACATGACGAGGTCGCTGAACCGCAGGTTCCCTGTTGTGCCGAAGTCCAGGACGCGCCCATCCGTAAGCCTCGCATCGAAGGTGATGGCGATGTTGCAGAGCGGGCAGTAGGTAACCGCCACGGGTCTCTGACCGACAATGTCGTTGACGATCTCGTGCCAAGTGAGGATTTGGAACGGGTATACCCCCACTTCTCCCTCGATCCCCAGAACCTGCACGGGTTCGCGGTCATCGAGCCAACGGTCGGCCTCAGGAACGGAGTTGAACTTCGGCTTGTCAATGGCCGGGATTCCATCCTTCGACGGCCCTCCCGATGAAATCTCGGCAAGGGGGACGCTATGCCTCCGGAAATCGGTCTTCCAGCCGGCCATAGAGAAACCAAGGCGCTGGAAATCCTCCGCCTGCACCGTAGGTGTGGAGTTCGCAGGAGGTGTTAGGGACGACACGTCTCCCCCCGGCTGCGCGGCCTTGTCCTTGGCGCCACCGCAGGCGACAAGCACGCCGGCCAACGCCATCGCGAGAGCAGTAGCTATAAGACGAGGTCGGCCCACGGTGGCCCTCCCATCTATCGCCTCTCCAACCAGGGAATGACGACCAAATTCAGGAGAAGGTAGACTACCGCAAAGCCACTCAACGCGAACATGGGCACTCTGGAGCGGTTGCGTTGGTGCTCCTCGATGGTGCACCTTTTTCTGCTGCGATGGATGAGCCACCAACTCGAGCCCAGCGCCATGCCAACTCCAGCTAGCTGGAAGAGTATTTGGAAATCCTGGAGCCGAAAGAGGCTCGCCGCCGTGCCCACGCGTGCCCCCACAGCAATAGCGACGGCGCCAGGGATACAGCAAAGGCTTGCCAGCACCGCCCCGACAAAGCCGGCTGCTACGCTGTGAAGGCGTAGTCGAGGACCTTTGGCAACTCTGCCCATCTCGAGTGCCTTCGGCATTATGTGTCCTCCCGCTCAAGATCAGCCGCAGGGTGCCAGCGGGGTTGACTGTGCCCATACCGGATGAAGTGGCGAATCAAGATCACCGCCAGTAGGGCTTCGAGGAGCTTGGAGATGGTGTCTGGGATACCGATGCCCTCCGTCTCCCCAGCCTCAGGACCTAAGGGAATGCCCGCGGTGCGGGTCACGATATAAAGGCCGATAACGGCAAGGTTCACAATGGCCCCCACGAGGGCATAACGCGACATGAACCACGGAGCAAAGCGCGGCGCCATCAAGGGGAGCCCATAGGCGGTTTGAAACAGGCCCAGCACCAAGAAAAAGCACCATAGCCCCACCATTCGGTAAGGTGGGCGGGAACGAGGGCCAGATGAATGGCTCCAGCGCCCAGCGAAGCGAGGCTGCCAATGACGGGGGGAACGATCCAATCCCTCCTCCCTGATAGCCGTTCATCCGACTTCATAGTTCTCTGATTCAGTCGTTCACTGAATTGTCTTGGGTAAAGTTGCATTCTAGCCACCTACCGAGGAGAATGGTGGCATGGATGCGGAAGTTTTGAGGCATGATGCCTGGTGAGAATCCCTACACGATCTTGGCATTGGGTGTCAGGATCGACTCCCTCAGATAGGCTTCGTCGACCAGGGCTGTCGAACCGTCTGCTAGGGTCTCCATCCTCCCAAAGAGCCCCTTCCACGTGGGGCCAACGCTCACGTTCCCCGCCGCCGAGTGGCAGGCCGTGCACCCCGTCTCGGAGGCAAGAGCTCTGCCGGAGGGTACTGCTGCTGTTCTGGCTGCGGTTGGCGTTCGCGTCGGCTGGAGCGTCGGCGCCTGCGAATCACCTCCTCCACAGGCCGCTACGGCCATGCCGCCAGCCGTGCCGATGGCTAGCGCCGCGAGTAGCGTCGGCCTCATTCTCAGCCTCCTGGTAGCTACGAGGAACCCCACTAGGGGGTCCAGCGGGGTTCCTAATCTTTCCATGCATTAGCAAGCCTCAGCGGGCGTCGGCATGAACTTATTGTCGATACCCTGACTCACCGCGCCGCCGGACATGGGGGAGTCAAAGCTGCGCACCGCCGCATGAACAAACCAGACGCCTTCCGCGCCTTTCGCGCCCCCGTGCGTGTCGTTCTTCATGTCGTGGAAGTGCGTGAACCCAGGCCCAAACTGTGCCTCAACGCGTTGCTGGTCCTGCTTGCAGAACTTGCCGGGGACGCCCAGCGCCACCCAGTTCAGGTTCTGGGCTTTGGATAGGTCCATGTTGTCAAAGTGCAATGCGATTACGCCGCCTGTCGGCAGCATGAATGCCCGGTGGTCGGTCATCGCTTTCATCTCCACAGGCGGCAGGAGGCTAGCGAGTTGCTGCCAGAACTTGGCATCCCTCTGTTCCTTGACGAGTTGCACCTGCAGGTCCGCAATTTGCTGGTCTCGTGCCTTGAGCTCATCGCCTGAACCCCCTGAGCACGCGGTAAAAATCAGGGCCGCTACCGGCGCGAGGGCAAGCGCTTTGAGCGAGAGTCCCCTCGGAAAGTTCATCGCTTACTCCTTCATCTAATATCTGTTTGAATCGCAGTCCATGCGAACGATTACCGATGGTGGCATGGGGGAGACCATTGCCTTGGCGACGGCAGGCTCTTGCCAGAACTCCCATGGGTATATGAGGAAGACGTGGGCGGAGCCTGCCGCCAGACGAGTTACGGATTTCAACGCGTTTACTTGCGAGACACCTCCTTCATCGGCTGACCACAGCAGACCGGGGCCTGGATCTGCTTGCCAGCCTCTACGGTCACCTCTTTGGTGGAGCCGCAGCCGACGCACTTGAATGTCACCCGTTTAGTCGCCATTGCACAACTCCTTCTCTCCCGCTTCAGCAGGAAAAATCCCTTCGCTAACCGATTATGGCGACCCGGGCGCCCTGAAGATGTCGCCGCTCCGACAACTTCCCAACGCAGGATTTTCCAGCCCTTTCAGACACCGACTGCGCGCTGGGAAGGACCACTTGACTGGTGATATCGTTGTGGCGACATCTTCCAGGATGTGAACCCGGCAAGATGATGACGAAGTCGTTAGGACGTGGGGAAGGGACAACCCCTTGCCCAAAACGAAAGGAGCGGGTCTATGGCGATTCTTGGGTTGGGAAGGAAGCAGCGGGTTCTCAAATGCAGGGATGCGGGTATGGACTGCGAAGCGATGTTCAAAGGCAAGACCGATGAGGACGTTCTGAGGCAGGCAGCGGAGCATGCCGAGAAGGCCCACGGGATGAAGCCTAACGCGGAGATGGGGGCAAAGCTCCGGAAACTCGTCAAGAACGGGTGACGGCCCGGCCTGAGACTACGAATTGCCCTCTTCGGTGGGAGCGATCGAGGTAGGTCCGCGCATTGTCTTCTCCCGCCGAGGAATAAGCCTGCCCCCGAATGAGTTCAGTAGCACCGCGCTTACGCTGGCAGCCATGGCGATCATGGCGAAAACAGGGTGGACCAGGCCCGTGACGGCCGCTGGAACCCCGATGCCGTTGAAGGCAAATGCCAGGGTGACGTTCTGAACCATCTTTCGGAAGCTGCTCTTGCCGATGAAATAGGCGTCGACGACACCACCAACTCTGTCGCCCATGAGGATGATGTCCGCAGACTCGATGGCAATGTCGGTTCCGGCCCCAATAGCGATGCCGACATCGGCCTGCATCAGAGCGGGCGCATCATTGATGCCGTCGCCCACCATGGCCACCCGGTGTCCCTGTCGCTGTAGCTTTCTGATCTGCTCGGCCTTGTCCTCTGGGAGGACTTCGGCCAGAACTTCGGATATGCCCACCTGGGCGGCGACGGCCCTCGCCGTGCGCCAGTTGTCGCCGGTGATCATCACCGGTTGGAGGCTAGCGGCTTTCATGCGAGCGATCGCCTCTGCTGCGTCGTCTTTCAAGGTATCGGAGATGGCAATCAGGCCAGCTGCCCTGCCTTCCGCGGCCAAGGCGACCACCGTCTGGCCGCGCCGTTCCAAAGCATCCAACTGCTCGCGCACAGGGCCCAGGTCAACGCCTTCGGTAGCAAGAAAGCTTGGGCTGCCGACCAAGACCCTCCGGTCCTCAATGGTAGCCCACACCCCACGACCGGGAATCGCCGTGAAGTCCCTGGTCGCCGGTAGGCTCAGTCCCTCCGCCCGCTCCATGATCGCCCTAGCCAAGGGATGCTCCGATGCCGTCTCGACGGCCGCGGCCAAACCAATCACCTGTTCCTGCGAGTAGTTTCCTGACGCAGCGACCTCCACGACCGACGGCTCACCTTTCGTGAGAGTGCCCGTCTTGTCCAGGACGACCTTCTTGACGTCCTTGAACACCTGGAATGCTTCGCCCGAGCGCATGAGGATGCCCTTCTGGGCGGCCATGCCTCCACCTCGGATCATGGCCAAAGGCGTCGCCATCCCCAAGGCGCACGGGTATCCCATGACCAGCGCCGCGAGACTTGCGAAGATGGCTCGCTCGATGTTGGGCTCACCGGTCACCAGCCAGGCGCCCAGGGTCCAGATGATAAAGGCTGCGGCGGCCGCGACCAGCACCCCCGGCACGAACCAATGAAGGAGGTGCTCCACGAGCTGCATGATGCCCGGCTTGAGAGCGCGAGCCTCCTGAATAGAGCGGGCGACCTGTTGCAAAAAGCTCTCTTCCCCCACTTCGGTAACACGCACAAGAAGCGTACCCGTCTGGTTCACCGAGCCGCCGATAACCTCGTCGCCGGGACCTTTCTCTATTGGGATGGGCTCACCAGTCACGAGGCTCTGGTTCACCCCGGACAACCCCTTTACAACCACGCCATCCACGGGGATGCCCTCTCCTGGCCGGACCCGCACCAGGTCACCGGGACGGACCTCCGCAACCGGCAGCTCCTGCTCCAGGCCATTCCGCACGACCCGCGCAGTTTCGGGCTGGAGGGCCATCAGCTTCCTGATAGCCTGGGAGCTCCTGGTGCGGACCAAAAGAGAGACGTAGCCGGAAAGGACGTGGTACGCGGTGACGAAGATCGCGGCACCCATAAAGTCGGCCATGGGCCAGGGATGCTTGAAGAACCCGCTGAGTCCGCCCGCGAGGCCCCCGAAGGCTGCGAACTCCATAAGCACGTGCTGGTTCAGGATGCCCCGGCTAAGTGACGCCGACGCCATCTTGAGGATGGGCCATCCAACGCCGAAGATCATGCTGATGGTGAAGCCCAGCATCACCCACCGGAACCACGGTTGCATCTGGCCGAGCCAGACGGCGCTCATGAGGCCCAGCGAGGCAAGGGTGAAGCCGGCGGCGACGAACAGCCTGTTGCGGTGTTGCCGAAGCTCGGCGTCTTCCTCTTCAAAGGAGCGCACCTTCTTGGGGTCCCGTACCGTGTAGCCCAAGCTCCGCAACGTTTCTTGAAGCTGGGCAGGGGTCACCTTGGCCGGGTCATACTGGACGAGCGCTTCTTCGTGGGACAGGCTGACGCCCACGTCTATGACCCCGTTCATGCGTGAGTAGGCCTTCCGGATGCTCTCCACGCAGAACGAGCACTGCATCCCGCCGATCTTGATCTGGCTCTTTTCAACCGGCCTCTGTGTTGCCTCCGTAACCATGGCCTTTCTCCATCTTTAGCCGGTGCGATAGCCCGCAAACTCCAGCTTCTGTTTCACCTCGTCTACAGGCGTCTTTTCTACATCCAGCGTGAGGCTGACCCGCTGGGTGT
>JACQUK010000058.1 GCA_016210325.1 Chloroflexota bacterium | reverse complement strand
TCGCCCGCCACAACAGCCGGCCCACGGCCCGGCGAGAAGTGGGCCACGCCTCGCGGATGGCGACCGGGAGGCTCTCCAAAAAACCGCCTCTTGCCCCAAATCCGCAGCGGTGGTATAACAGGGCCGTGCCAGAAGGACTTGGTTTTGGCGCCCCGACGAACATATGCCTTGGCCTGTGAGAGGGCTGTCTCCTGCTTGCTTTGGACTCGGGTTGGGCTTTGCCATCGCGGTCATACGAACGAAGCCCGTCCAATGAAGCTTGGGCCCTGTGAAGGAGCTTCTCCCAAGCTACCCTTCCTACCCCTGTACCTTTCTTGATTGTCCAGGCTATTGACAAAGAATTGTTGTTCTGAGAGGATGGCGCCATTCTCGGGGCCCGCCTCGTGTCCTTCTCCGGGCGGGTCCTAGCCTCTGTCGCCCCACTAGCGACTCGATTCCCCCTCAGTCCTTCGAGCCACGCGCGGCTCTGCCGCGAGGAAGTGCGGATGTCCCTCAATAACGGGCCTCCGGAGGAGCTCCTGTTGTTTTGGGCGAAGAGACCGAGGGACTCCACCAGTCCTCTGCCCTACCACCCCTTGCTCTGCCACATGATAGACGTCGCCGTCGTGGCAGACCGCATATGGCATGACTTGCTTGGGTCGGGAGACCGACGCGGAATCACGGCAGCGCTGGGACTCGACGCGGAGGAGGACGCCGGCCGTTGGGTGGCCTTCTGGGCTGGCCTCCACGACATAGGCAAAGCATCGCCGGCCTTTCAGTTGAAGGACAGGACAGGCCTGGGCAGGCTACAGAGGGCTGGTCTCCACTGCCCCACGCCACCCCTCGAGGGACGTCACGGTACGATCACCGCCTTCGTCCTACCCAGCATATTGCACCAAGAGTTCGGCCTATCTGGCGGCCTCTCATCCCGGGTGGCGAGTGTAGCGGGCGGCCATCACGGTGCCTTCCCTGGCAGCGAGGAAGTGAACCGATTGGCGCCTCTCGCGGCCGTCGGCAAAGGCACTTGGGAAGTGGCCCGCCTTAAGCTTGCCCAGCGCCTTGCCCACGCCCTCGGTCTGCCACCCAAAACGCCAACAAGCACCCTGGACAACGCCACCGCCATGGCCCTGGCCGGGCTGGTGTCGGTAGCAGACTGGATTGGGTCGGACGAGAAACACTTCCCCTACGCCGTTCAGGACCGGGAGCCGCCGCTGGATATCGACCTGGCGTCTTACGCCAGGAAGGCTGCGGAGCAGGCCCGAAAGGCTCTGCACCAGCTAGGTTGGGACCTCAAGGCCGCGCCTGCAGAGAGGCTGTCCTTTGGGACGCTTTTCCCTCGTTGCGACCCACCACACCCAGTGCAGCGAGAGGCCGTGTCACTGGCACAGCAGCTCGATGGGCCAAGCCTGGTGGTAATCGAGGCGCCCACGGGCGAGGGCAAGACCGAGGCAGCCATCTATCTGGCGGACCACGCGGGAACCTCTCTCGGCGAGCGCGGCTGCTACTTTGCCCTGCCTACTCAGGCTACCAGCAACCAGATGTTTGGCCGGGTGCGCGACTTTCTGGCCAGGCGGTATGCAGATGGCACCGTGCAACTACAGTTGCTGCACGGCCACGCCGCTCTCTCCGCGGAGTTCGAGCTTCTAAAGAAGAACGCCGACCACCTATTCGAGCCGAATGCCGTCTATGGCGAGGGCGAAAACGTAGTGGCTGCCGAGTGGTTCACTCACCGCAAGCGCGGTCTGCTGGCGCCCTTCGGAGTGGGCACGGTGGACCAGGCCCTGCTGGCCGTGCTCCAGACCAGGCACGTCTTCGTCCGTCTCTTCGGGCTGGCCCACAAGACGGTCATCTTCGACGAGGTGCATGCCTACGACACGTATATGTCAGCCCTCCTGGAGCGCTTGCTAGAGTGGCTAGGCGCCCTGGGCTCGTCGGTGGTTGTGCTCTCGGCCACGCTTCCGATGGCCAGGCGGGACAGACTGGTCAACGCTTATGCCAGGGGTCTAGGCCGCAAAGAAACCACCCTGCCGGTGGCCACCTATCCGCGCCTCTCCTGGGTATCGTTAAAAGCGCAGGGCGCCACACATGTCGAAACTTCAACGCAGTCCACCAAGGAAGTGCGTCTGGGATGGGTGGACGGACAGCTTCCTGAGAGCGGCGGCGCGTTTGAGTTGGGCAAGCGCCTCGGGGCTGCCCTGGCGAACGGCGGCTGCGCGGCAGTCATCTGCAACACCGTTGGCAGGGCGCAGCAAGTGTACTGCGCCTTGAAGCGATACTTCCCCGGCCAGGCGGACGATGGCCAGCCCGAGCTGGACCTGCTGCACGCCCGCTATCTCTTTAAGGACCGGCAAACACGGCAGAAGCGCTCGGAGGTTCGCTTCGGCAAGCCCGACGGCGAGGTAACGCTCAGCGATGGGACGAAGACGCCGGTACACCGTCCGCGTCGGGCCGTGCTGGTGGCCACCCAGGTCATCGAGCAGAGCCTGGACCTGGACTTCGACCTCATGGTGACTGACCTGGCGCCGGCGGACCTGGTGCTCCAGCGGGCAGGCCGGCTCCACCGCCATCAACGTGCGAGGCCGTCGGGGCTCGAGGAGCCTTGTCTCTGGCTATGCCGGCCGGAAGAAGCCGATGGCGTTCCCAGGTTTGATAAAGGGACAGAGGCGGTCTATGCCCTGCACATCCTGCTGCGCTCCTGGCTGGAACTGAAAGACCGGGCAGTAGTCCACGTGCCAGGGGATGTGGAGGACATCATCGAGGCAGTGTACGACGACGACCGGCCCTGCCCGGAGGGGCTGTCCGAGGCGGTTAAGGCTCTTTGGCAGGAAACCCAACAGGCACTTGCGAAAGAGATGGAAAGGGACGCGAAGGAGGCCGAGAAGCGGTGGCTTAAGGCCCCAGATTACAGTGGGGCCCTTTGGAGGCTGACTGCCGAAGAGCTGGAGGAAGACGCTCCCGAGTTCCACAAGGCGCACCAGGCGCTGACTAGGCTCTCCGAGCCTACGGTGCCCGTGGTCTTCCTCCACGGGACTCCGGAGCGCCCTTGTCTAGAGGCAGACGGTCTTCAGGCGGTCAATCTAAGCAGTATCCCCACTGTGGTTCAGGCCAAGGAATTGCTGATGCGCTCTGTTCCCGTGTCGGATAGACGGGTCATCGGTTTCTTGCTGGACCAAGAGGTGCCACCGGGCTGGCGGCAATCGGCGCTTCTGAGGCACCACCGGCTGGCTGTCGCGGGCCCGACGGGCGCGGCGCCTGTCGGCAAATACAGGCTGCAACTGGACAGCGAGGTCGGACTGGCCGTCATAGCAGAAGCTGACTAGGAGATGAAGCAATGCCCAGCTTCGATCTGGTGGATGAACCCTGGATCCCCTGCACCATGGCCAAGGACGGCTCACACAAGGAGATGGGCCTACGAGAGGTCCTTGTCCAGGCCACCGAGATACGAGAGGTGGCTGACCCCTCACCGCTGGTCACGGTAGCCCTGCACCGCCTCCTTCTGGCCATTCTGCACCGCAACTTCGGCCCCGGAAGCACCGGCGAGTGGAAGGCACTGTGCAATGCCGGCCGGTGGGGCACGGAGGCTCTGGACGCCTACTCTCAAAAGTGGCGCCACCGCTTCGATGTTTTTGATCCGAAACATCCTTTCTACCAAGTAGCAGGCCTGGGGTTCTCACGCGAAGCGACAGCCGCTCGACTCTGGTTCCAGGCGGACAACGGCCCGACTCTTTTTGACCACACTGTGGTGGATGTACCACCTACCTTGACTCCCAGCCAAGCCGCGAAATGGATGCTCGGGCTGTTGGCGTTTGACGTTGGTGGCACCAAGACAGCCGAGCATGGGCAAGCCTCTGCGGATGCCGCGCCGCTGACCAAAGGCGCCGTTGCCTTGCTCAAGGGGCAGAACTTGTTCATGACCCTAATGTTGAACTTGCATTGCTACTGTCCGGCAGACGCGGAACCGTTCCCCACGAGTGCCGACGATGCGCCAGCCTGGGAGCACAACGATGAGACCAAGCCGGAGGATCGTTATCCAAAGGGCTACCTGGACCTGCTAACCTGGCAAAGCCGCCGCATATTGCTGCACCCCGAACAGGATGCCGCCGGAAACACAGTGGTGCGAAAGGCGGTCATCATGAAAGGCAACCAGTTCCCAGATGGTTTCGATCGCCACTCGCATGAGACCATGGTGGCCTTCAGGCGCGTGGACAAGCCGACAAAAGGCCAAGACCCCTGGCCGCCGGTGAGCTTCCAGGAAGAGCGCGCCCTGTGGCGGGACAGTCTGTCCCTCTTTCAGTCGGTTGAGGAGCAGCAGGCCCGCCCTAGGACCCTGAACTGGTTGAACGACCTGGTCTCCGAGGGCGCTCTGGGCTTATCGCAGACGCTGCAGATGGACTTGCTCGGGCTCCGGACCAATCCCGCCCCCGGGAAAACGGCCCAGGTTATTTTCTGGCGCCACGAGCGCCTTCCATTGCCCTTGGCCTACCTGGAAGACAAGAACAAGGACCTCTTGGACAAACTGCGGGAAGCTCTACAGATGGCCGAAGAGGTCGGCAAGGCTTTGTGGAGCTCCGTGAATTTGCTGGCCAAGCTGATCGTAATTCCAAACTGGGACCAATTGAGTGAGGTTGACCGCCGGAGACAAGAGGGTATAAGCAAGAAAGACATCGGCGATTTGGTGGACAGCCTTGCCCCCGAGCGCGCCTACTGGCCCCAGTTGGAGACGCCCTTCAAGCAGCTTCTCGTTGGCCTGTCCCAGGACAAGAACGAGGTCGAGAAAGACGTGTTCGAGTATGGCGTCAAGACGCTTCCGCAGTGGGCAGAAACAGTCCGACGCGCTGCCTGGGACGCCTTCGATGGGGCGACCCGCAGCCTGGATACCACCGCCCGGGCCCTCAAGGCAGTATCCCTGGCGCAACGACAATTCAACTGGCGTATCAACGACATCCTGGGTCCATATCTGAAAGCGAGAGGAGGAGGAGCATGAGCCCACCCGGTGAACGAGACGCAAGGTTCGTGGAGCACCTGGAGCAGCTGGTAGCCAAGCAGGACCGCGGCGCCTTGGCCGCGCTCCGGCGCGGTCTGGGCAAGCAGCCCGGCGAGGCCCCGGAGATGTACCCCTACGTTGTCCGGTGGGCCCAGGGCGGGCGTCCGTGGCAGGAAAGGGTCTACTATCTGGTCGCCTCGCTCTTCGCCTGGCACCAGGGGAGTTGGCATGGCGACGCCAGCAAGCACGAGGTCACCAACCTGGGCGCTTCCTTCGCCCGGCTGGCGCCTCAGGGGGCGGAGAACCGGCCGGGCGTGGAGAGGCGCTTCGTGGCCCTGCTCAACTGCCATCGCGACGACCTGCCCAATCACCTGCGCCATGCGGTCGGCCTCCTCAAGTCCAAGGGAATACCCCTACCCATAGACTGGGCCCAGTTGCTGCACGACATCCAGGGCTGGGATAGCGAGCACCGCTGGGTCCAGTTGGCATGGGCCCGCGCCTTCTGGGGCCAGGCTGCTCCCACGTCGGAGGAACCCGCCGAGACATTGGTCGCCGCCAGCGTGTAGTGGCAGCACATGCACCGCCCGCTCAAATGAAAGGAGTCATCATGTACGTCGAGCTGCACATCCTTCAGAACTTCGCCCCCAGCAATCTGAACCGGGACGACACCGGCGCCCCCAAAGACTGCGAGTTCGGTGGCTACCGCCGCGCCCGCATCTCAAGCCAGTGCCTCAAGCGGGCGGCTCGGGAGCTATTCAAGAATGGCCTGGTGCCACCCGAATTGATGGCAAGGCGGTCCAAGCGTCTGGTTACCCTGGTCACCGAACACCTGAAGAGACTGGGCAAGCCCGAGGACGAGCTCAACAAAGTCGCACTGGCAGCATTCGGCGGGCTAGGCATCCTCTTCAGTCCGACAGACGACGGGGCTGAACTAAAGAGCGAATATCTTATCTTTGCTGGTCTAGGGGAGCTGCGCAGGTTTGCAGAGGTGTGCCGCCAAGAGTGGGACACGCTCCTGCGCGTTTACGAGGGTGTATGGTCCAAAGCTAAGGACAAGAAGCCTTCCAAAGAGGCGGCACAGAAAGCGATTGCAAGGGACCTCCGCGACAAGCTGGCCGCCGCGCTCGATGGTAAGAAGACAGCAGACGTGGCTCTCTTCGGCCGCATGCTGGCGGACCTCCCGGACAAGAACATAGACGCTGCTTGCCAGGTGGCCCACGCCATCTCCACCCATAAGGTCAGCGTGGAGTTCGATTACTACACCGCCGTGGATGACCTGAAGCCCGAGGACACCGCCGGGGCTGATATGATCGGCACCGTGGAGTTCAACTCCGCTTGCTTCTACCGCTATGCCAACGTTGACCTGGAGCAGTTGAAGAAGAATCTGTTGGGCAAAGAGCCTGTCAAGGCGACGACGCAGGAGCACGAAGAGGCTGAGGGGCTGGCCTGCAAGACGCTGGAGGCCTTCCTGCGGGCCTCAGTGGCCGCTGTGCCCACGGGCATGCAGAACAGCATGGCCGCCCAGAATCCGCCCTCGGCGGTCTTCGCCGTGGTCCGCAGCTCGGGCCTGTGGTCCCTGGCCAATGCCTTCGCCAAGCCCGTGTCGTCCCAGAGCGGCGATCTGGTGAAGCAGTCCCTCCTGGCCCTGGACGGCTACTGGGGCAAGCTAACGACGATGTACGGCGACACCGGGGTCGGTGGCAAGTGGCTCTGCGCCCTGGACGGTGACGATGTCACAACCCTCAAGAGTGCCAAGGTGTCTAGCGTTGACGATCTCGTCAAGGGCGTTATGGGCGCCATCAAGTTCAGCGAGCAACAGGCAGGCGCCAAATGAGCACCCTCCTGCTGCGGCTGGCCGGCCCCATGCAGTCCTGGGGCACCCAGAGCCGCTTCACGGTGCGGGACACAGGGTTGGAGCCCTCCAAGAGCGGCGTCATCGGCCTCCTCTGCGCTGCCTTGGGTCGGCCCAGGAGCGAGCCAGTGAACGACTTGGCGAAGGTAAAGATGGGCGTGCGAGTGGACCACGAGGGCGTCATGAAGATGGACTACCATACCGCCGGCGGCCACCGCCAGAGCGAGGAATACGGCGTGGCCCGCGCCAGCGGCGGCGTCTCGAAAGATGCCGTCGTCTCCCGCCGCTACTATCTGGCCGACGCCGATTTCCTGGTAGGGCTGGAGGGAGAGGACGAGAGGCTTCTCCGCGAGCTGCACCAGGCCCTGGCCCAGCCCAAATGGCAACTCTTCCTGGGGCGGAAGGCCTTTGTCCCCGGACTCCCCGTGCACGTCGCGGACGGCCTGAAAGAGGGCCTGGGGCTGGAAGAAGCCCTCAAGACCTATGCACCACGCCCTAAACAGGTGCGCCTGGTGCTGGAGACCCCGAGCGGCGAGGAGGTATGCCAGGACCAGCCCGTGGGAGCCGCCTTCCGGGACCGGAGTTTCGCTCTGCGCCGTGTGGCCGTCACGTTCCACACCCTGGAGGGAGTAGCGCCAGCCAAGGAGGTGTAGCATGTACCTCTCTCGCCTTATCCTGAATCTGAGAAGCCGGGCTGTGCAGCAAGACCTTGCCGATTGCCATTCGCTGCACCAGAGGTTGATGTCCGGTTTCCCCCAGGCACCTAACCCTGGTGACGGACGGGCCCACTTTGGCGTGCTCTACCGGCTCGATGTGGACCACCACGCTGGCCGTGCGATGGTCCTGGTCCAGTCGCAGCCGCAGCCCAACTGGTTCCACTTGCCGCTTGGCTACCTCCGGGACACCGGCGGCGACCCGAAGAATCCGGACAGCAAGTGTGTGGACCAGGCCTACGAGTCCCTCAGGGCAGGCTCTGTGCTCGCTTTCCGGGTGCGGGCCAACCCTACCCGCAAGATCGACACCAAGTCCAGCCCCGATGGCCAGCGGCGCAACGGCAAGCGCGTCGAGCTAAAGAAAGAGGAGGACCAGGTCCAGTGGCTACGGCGCAAAGGCGAGGGAGCCTTCCGGTTGCTCTCGGTGCGCACCAACAATAGCGTGGCTAACGTGCGGGCAGTACCGGAGCGGCTGACCGGCTTCCGAAGGGCGCAGGACCAGGGGCAGGATGTGGCGCGGCGCATAACGGTGGCCTCCGTGCTGTTTGATGGCCAGCTACAGGTCGATGACCCATACCGTTTCCACCAACTGCTGGTGAACGGCATTGGGCCGGCCAAGGCGTACGGTTGTGGCCTCCTCTCCATCGCACCGCTGAGGCAGGAGGTTGTCCCATGAACCAAAGTCCCCTCAAAGACCTGCACCTGCTGCCCAAAGTCCGGGACAGCCTCACCTATCTCTATGCCGAGCACTGCCGCGTTGACCAGGATGACAAGGCCATTGCCCTGCACGACGCCCAGGGCAAGACGTCCGTGCCATGCGCCTCGCTCAGCGTCCTTATCCTGGGCCCAGGAACCACTATCACCCATGCTGCTATACATACACTTGCGGACAGCGGTTGCCTTGTCCTCTGGTCTGGCGAGAGCGGCGTCCGCTTCTACGCTCAGGGCATGGGTGAGACCCGCTCTGCCCGCCACCTCTTGCGTCAGGCCAGGCTCTGGGCCAATCCCACCACCCGCCTGGAAGTGGTCATGCGCATGTACCGCATCCGCTTCAAAGACCCGCTGCCCGATGGCCTCACCCTGCAGCAGATTCGGGGCAAGGAGGGCATCCGCGTGCGGGAGGCCTATTCCAGAGCCAGTCGGGAAACTGGCGTTCCGTGGGCCGGCCGCTCCTACCAGCGGCAGCAATGGTCCAGCGCCGATCCCATCAACCGCGCCCTGTCCGCCGCCAATAGCTGCTTGTATGGCATCTGCCATGCAGCCATCGTCTCCGCCGGGTACTCCCCTGCCCTCGGCTTCATCCACACGGGCACGATGCTCTCCTTCGTCTACGACGTCGCCGACCTCTACAAAGCCGACCTCACCATCCCTCTGGCGTTCAAGGCCGCTGCTGAAGGCCCCCAGGACCTGGAACGCTGGGTCCGCCGCACCTGCCGCGATCTCTTCTATTCCCAACGCCTGCTGGGGCGCATCGTCCCTGACCTCCAACAACTCCTGGGCATTCTTGTCCAGGATGGAGACGACACACCATGGGACGACGACGAAGCGCTACCCGGGGGACTATGGTCTCCAGGCGAAGGCATCGTGGTGGGCGGCGTCAACTATGGCGATGACGCTCAACCTGAGGAGGATGCAACCGATGGTGGTCATGATCCTTGAACGGACCGACTCCCGCACGCGAGGAGAGCTGACGCGTTGGCTGTTAGAGCCGAAGGCCGGCGTGTTCGTCGGTACGGTTTCCGCCCTCGTGAGAGACAAGCTGTGGCAGTTGGCCTGCCAGCGCGTGGGGGGCAGCGGGGGAGGCATCCTGGTCTACAACACGGACAACGAGCAGGGGTTCGCCCTGCGACTGTGGGGTGACACCACACGGGTGGTGAGAGACTTCGACGGGCTGAACTTGGTCACAGTGCCACCAAAACAAAGCTAGAGACGACCTTGGAAGGTCGGCGAATCCAGTGTTGTCCCCACGCACGTGGGGGTGAACCGCTGACCAGAGTTGTTCATGCCCAAGATATTGAGTTGTCCCCACGCACGTGGGGGTGAACCGTGCCCAACGACCACATTTTCCGAATTGAAGCCCGTTGTCCCCACGCACGTGGGGGTGAACCGCTGGATTGGGTCAAGGTGAACCTGTACAACCTGTTGTCCCCACGCACGTGGGGGTGAACCGGTAGATGCTGATGATCTGGCCTAGCGGTGTGAGTTGTCCCCACGCACGTGGGGGTGAACCGTCCAGGCAACGGCCCAGCGAGATCATGCCATCGTTGTCCCCACGCACGTGGGGGTGAACCGAATTCTATTTCAGTTATGCGCTCGATGGTCATGTTGTCCCCACGCACGTGGGGGTGAACCGAGGAGCGCCTTGGAATGGGTTCGTATTGCCTGGTTGTCCCCACGCACGTGGGGGT
>JACQUK010000061.1 GCA_016210325.1 Chloroflexota bacterium | reverse complement strand
GTCGGGCCACCATCGCGTGGCAATTCACCACCTACGATGCCCGTCGTAAACTCCGCCATCTCTACCCTGCAACTTCATCGTGACTGACTACTAGTCACAAAAGGCTTATGGTCAAACATGGCGTCTGGGAGAACACCGTTACCTGGAAGGCGCTCTTTGGGCAAAGGACTGCCGTGGAGCGGGCCTTCTCCCGACTCAAAGGGCAGAGGTCGCTCAATCACATCACGGTACGGGGCTTGCGAAAGGTTACGGTGCATTGCTACCTGGCCCTCATTGCTATGCAGGTAATGGCAGGTTAGGAGCAAGATGATTCAGGACTTCTACCGTTGCAGTCAACGCTAACAGGGCTTGTGACTGACTGACAGCGCCCATTCGATGGAGTGCATCCCTTCCAGCAATCCTAGCAGCGTGAGCCGCAGTATATTGCACCTCATCAAGAAATTTGCTTTGCTTTGCAACCTCTATCTTTTCAAATAGGTCGTCCTTCTTTGGGCCGTGTACGTTTTTTGTTTCCAGCTCAGCTTCAACGGCTGCTCTACACATCGCCACTACGCCTTTGAAAGATTGCCCATAAAAGGATTGAAGCGCATCTTGGAATAACCCCTTGGAGTCAGGCGACACAGGGTCGGATAGGTCATTGGCAATCAGTTTCCCCGCAGCGAATTGAACCGCATTGTGGTTCAACGTAAATACTGATTGCTTCTGACAGCGAGCACATTCAACTGTAACGTAGAGAGTATCGTATCTGTGACGTTGCTCCTCTCTTAGCCCCATGCCAGGACGAATAGTCCAGGTATATACGTCGTTGTTTACAAGTACATCACGTATATGCCCACAATGGGAACAGCTCAATTGTGCCATAGCAACCTCCAACTCCTCAGTTAGAGGCAGTGTAGTCCGTTCTTGGTTCTGTGTCATCGCTCGCCTCCTGAAATATGCAAGACGCTCTAGTGTGGTGAATCAGGAATCCGTTGAAGAATGTCATTCTGAGCGCCAGCGAAGAATCTGGTGGTGGGGCCGTCTCCCCACCAGATGCTTCACTTCGTTCAGCATGACAATCTAGGCCGCGCATTATGCAGCGAACTTCTGACTCAGGACACTAGGGGTCTGTTGTGCAAGTTGCTGTCCAGAGGCTTGCTAGATGTTCCTTGAGAGGGTGCCCGCACAAAGAGGACCGCGACCGGCTCCAGCTTCCAATCGCCTCTACGCCAGGGCCGCTTCCAGGCTCCCCACGGGCTGGTAGGGGCAGCAGGGCTCCTGGGCCAGGTAGTCGCCGCTGACTCCGTAGGCCCGCGCGCGGCAGCCCCCACAGATAGCACGGAACTCGCAGCGGCCGCACTTGCCCCCCAGGCGCTCGGGGTCCCGCAGCGCCTTGAAGAGAGGGGCATTGCGGTACATCTCCACCAGCGATTCACCCCGCACGTTGCCGGCGCTGATGGGCAGGAAACCGCTGGGCTGGACCTCGCCCAGGTGTGAGATGAAGCAGACACCCTTGCCGTCGTTGCTGGAACCCCTGAGTGACTGGGCCCACGCCTGCTCCAACGGCATGCCGTCTCGCACGGCCTGCTGCACCCACACCCTGCGGTAGGGCTGTCCCAGCGTGGTCTTGAGGGGGAAGGGGAGGCCCTTGGACTGCTGGTAGAGCCAGCTCCAGGTGGCCTCGTGCTCCTGGGGGCTTAGCAGGTCCAGGGCCTTGCCTCGTCCCGTGGGCACCAGGAAGAAGACGTCCCACAGGACCAGGCCCGGGAAGCGGGACGCCAGAAGCGCAGCAAGGGCAGGCAGGTCAGACAGGTTATGGCGGCTGACTGTGGTGTTGGCCTGGAGGGGGATGCCTTCACCCAGGGTAGCCTCCATGCGGGTCAGGGTGTGCAGGAAGGAACCGGAGACGCCGCGGAAGGTATCGTGGACCGCCGGTGACGAGCCGTCCAGGCTGAAGGAGATACGGGCCACGCCTGCTTGCTTCAGGCGGGCCAGGGACTCCGGTTTCACCAGCTTGGTGGCGCTGGGCGATAGGGCCGTGTGCACCCCTTGTGCGGTGGCGTAGGCCACCAGGTCGAAGAGGTCCCGCCGCATGAAGGGGTCGCCGCCGGTCAGGATGAGCGTCGAGGCAGGTCCGAAGCGGCACACCTCGTCTATGACCCTGTGACAGCCCTCTTCGGTACTGAGCTCCAGGGGATGGCGTTGCGGCTGGGCCTCGGCGCGGCAATGAAGGCACTTGAGGGCACAAGCCCGGGTGGTCTCCCAAAAGACCACCGCTGGGGCCAGGTTGTAGTCCAGGCCCGGTCGGGCGCTAGAGGCTGGCACGTGCTGGCCTTGTGCCATTGCCGCTGTCCTCCCCCACTGGCGCGCTGGGGGCCAGGCCCGCCCCCACCTCAGCATCGTTCAGGTAGCAGGCCGGGTCCGGGGCCCACAGGTCGCCGTGGACTGCTTCGGCCCGGAGCCGCAGGTTGCCGTTGCATAGCTCCAGGAAGCGGCAGGTGGCACAACGGCCCTTCAGGAGCCCCTTTCGGTCCTTGAGCCCGTGCATGACGGGGTCGCGCGTGTCCTCCCAGATCTCTGGGAAGGGGCGCCGCCGCACATTGCCGAAGCTGTAGTGCTGCCAGAACTGGTCGGCGTGCACGTTGCCCAGGTTGTCCACATCGGCGATACCCACGCCGGAGCTGTTGCCCCCGTTCCGCCGCAGCAGGCGGTAGACCTCCGCTGCCCGGTCGGGAGCGTTCGCCAATGCCCAGAGGTACAGATAGGGGCTGTCGGCGTGGTTGTCAACCGTCAGGACCTCAGCCTGAGGGGACGTCTCATGCCAGCGCAGCGTTCGGCGGATGATGGTGTCCATGGCCACGCGGGCCTGAGCGGCGTCCAGGTCCAGGCGCCGTGCCCCCTGGCCGCGCCCTGCGTAGACCAGGTGGTAGATGCAGAGGCGAGGGATGCCCTCGCGTTCCACCAGGTCAAACATACTCTCCAGGTCACTGAGGTTGTAGCGGGTCAGGGTGAAGCGGACTCCGGTGCGCACGCCGGCGTCCAGGCAGTGATGGATGCCATCCAACGATGCCCTGAAGGCGCCGCGCTTACCACGGAAGCGGTCGTGCACCGGCTCCAGCCCGTCCAGGCTCACCCCCACGTAGGAGAGGCCAGTCTGGTGAAGGGTGTGGGCCACCTGGGAGGTGATGAGGACGCCGTTGGTGGAGAGGACGACGCGCAGGCCACGGCCGACCGCCTGGGCCATCAGCTCTGGCAGGGCAGGGCGGAGCAATGGCTCGCCGCCGCTGAACAGGAGCACCGGCACCTGGTAGTCGGCCAGCTCGTTGATGAAGCCCAGCGCCTCCTCGTGGGTGAACTCGCCGGGGAAGTCTCGGTCGGCGGCGGAGATGTAGCAGTGGAGGCAGTGCAGGTTGCAGCGGCGGGTGATGTTCCAGACCACCACGGGGCGGTGGTGGAGTTGGCGTTGGGGCGGTAGGCCGCCGGGGGCGGCGGTGGTCTCGCCGTAGCGGAGGCCGTCGCCAGGGGTCGCGGTACCGGTCAGCAGTCTGGTAAGGTTGAGCATCAGTGGGCTTTCTGCTCCTCGGTGGTGTCGGCTTTGCCAATGGCCCGAATCGTAGCCAGCAGGTCCCGGACATCCAGCTCTTTCAACAGGTAAGCCCTGACCCCCGCGGCCAGGGCCTGCCGTCGCTCTTCCTCGTCGAGGTAGGAGGTGAGGATGATGACGGCGCTGTCGGGTGCTGCATGGACGATTTGTCGGTACGTAGCTGGGCCCTGGGGGAGGTTCCCCTTGGCCTCGACCAGGACGATGTCGGGGCGCAGCCTGGCCACCTGGCCCTGCTGATAGCTGGCAGCGTCAGTCTTGCCCACCACCTCAATGTCTGGCTCCCGCGTAAGGCGCTGGGCCAGTTGCTCTCGCAGCCAGCGATGATGGTCCAGGATCAATACCCGAATAGCACGGGCAGTGGATAAGCCTGCCCGATCGCTTGCCACTCCCATCTACCACGTCCCGAAGTCGGGCCTCCGGCCCTCTTCTCCAAACTAGTGGCAGAAGGGTGCAGGGCAACAGGGCCGAAAGTCACCCGTCGCAGGGACGCTTGGCCCACCGGCCCGTCGGTGTCTGGCCACCGCAGATGTCACGCCTCGGAAGTTCAGGGCTGCGCCATCACCATGTTGACCTGATAAGAACACTAGTTCTATTCTTGAATCGGCAGTGAGGAGCCAAGGATGGGCAGGAGGCACGGGTTGAATGACTATCTGCTGGGGCTGCTGGCCGCCGAGCGGGGGATCACGGCAGTGGCCAGCAGCTTCAATACCGTCTCCTTTCTCCGCTACCGTTCGTCGAAGCGCGGCAGGCGTCTGGGTGCGCTGGTGCTGGCGCTGACCAACGGTGCCTTCTTGGCCCAGAGCCTGGTGCCTCCTCTGCCGTCGGGCGCTGCGGAGGTAGCTGGAGCACTGCGGGTCGCCCTGCTGGTGGGCGTTCTGCCGCTCCTGACATCCGTGGCCATGGCGGGCCTGGTGCTCCGTGCGCGGCTCCACGGCGGGAGCAAGTCCGTGGCAGGGAAGTGACCACGTGTTCGATACCCTGGCCCCAGGAGGCTTCACGTGAGCGCCCTGACGCAGGCCCTCCAGAGCGAGCAGTGGGAGGTGGCCGCATACCTGCTGCTGATTGGCCTGGCCAGGCTGGCCTCCCAGGTCCCGCCGGAGACCCTGGAGGACCTCTTGCACCTGCTGGAGGAGGGCGGCCATGGCGTCCAGTAGGGAGTCTGTCCCGGCCGAGCCCCAGGAGTTCTACGCGGCGGCGCTGACGGAGGCGGAGCGGCTCCGCCTGTCCAGGGCCAAGGAGGTGAAGGGCCTGGACGAGGAGATCGCCCTGCTGCGGGTGCGTCTGCTGAAGCTGGTGCGCGAGCATCCGGAGGACTTTGACCTTCTCCTCAAGGGCATTGCGCTGTTGGTGCGGGCGGTCTCTGCCAGGTATCGGCTGTCGCCCAAGGCGGAGGATGACCTGGCGGCCAGCATCGCCGGCGTCGTCAAAGGCATTGGTGCGCAACTGGGGCTGGGAGATGACCATGGCGCCGAGTGAGTTGGAGAAGGCCCTGCGCCGCCTGCGGCCCTCCAGGCCACCAACGGTCGACCTGGGGCCGGTCACCACGTTTGATGCCCTGCTGGACCAGCGCATCCGCGCATTGGAGCAGGGCATGGACGAGCTTAAGGGGCGGGTCAACGGCCTCATCTTTCTGGTGGTGGGGGCAGTTGTGGTCCAGGTCGTGTTGGGTTTCCTGAAATGATGGTGCACGCTGAGGGGATGCCCCGGATGGCCCAAGGGACTCAGCCAGTCCTGCTGCGCCCGTACCAGGCAGAGGTGGGCAGGGCCGTGCTGGACAGCGTGCTGCGCCACCGGGGCCTCACCTTCACGGTGGAGGTGGCGCGACAGGGTGGCAAGAACGAGCTTTCCGCCCACCTTGAGCTGCTGTTGTTGGCCCTGCACGCTGCGGTCGGCGGCAACCTGGTGAAGGCTGCGCCTACCTTCGTGCCCCAGGCCCTCATCAGCCTGCGCCGCCTCCAAGAGCGCTTCGCCGACGCCGGCCTGGGCCACGCCTGGCAGCGGGAGGCGGGCCACATCCTGCGCCTGGGCCGGGCACGGCAGGTGTTCCTCAGCGCCGAGCCCACGGCCAATGTGGTGGGCAACACCGCCCACATCCTGCTGGAGGCCGACGAGGCCCAGGACATTGGTCGTGAGAAGTTCACCAAGGAGTTCCGCCCAATGGGGGCGGCCACCAACGTGACCACCGTCCTCTATGGCACGCCCTGGGACACGGCCACGCTGCTGGAGGAGACCAAGCAGGCCAACCTGGAGCTGGAGCAGCGGGACGGGGTCAGGCGCCACTTCTCCTTCGACTGGCAGGCCGTGGCCCGCCACAGCCCGCCCTACGGTGACTACGTGGAGCGGGAGCGGCAGCGCCTGGGGGAAGAGCACCCGCTCTTTCGCACCCAGTACCGGCTGCTCCCCTTGGCGGGAGGAGGGGGCCTCTTCACGCCGTCGCAGCGTGCCCAGCTCCAGGGGGAGCACCTTCGCCTCCACACCGCTGCCCCAGGCAGGGTCTACGTAGCAGCGGTGGACGTGGGCGGCGAGGCACCCGAAGGGGGACCAGGGCGGGACTCCATGCTGCGGCAGGCCCAACCCCGGCGAGACTCCACGGTGGTCACCATCGGCGAGCTGAACTTCTCCCTCTGCGACGAGCTGAGGCCGGAGCCTGCGGTGCGCGTGGCTGAGCACTACTGGTGGACAGGGCAGCCCTTCTACCAGCTTTTTCCCCAGATGGCAGACCTGTTCCGCCGGGTCTGGCGCTGCCGACGGGTGGTGGTGGATGCCACGGGCCTGGGGGCCGGCCTGGCCAGCATGCTGGGAAAGGCCCTGGGAGGCACCGTGGTCCCCTTCGTGTTCACCGCCCAGAGCAAGTCTCGCCTTGGCTTCGAGCTCCTGGCGGCGGTGAACGCCGGACGGCTCCAGATGTACGCCGCCGATGGTTCAGCGGAGTACCAGGAGTTCTGGGGGCAGGCCGAGCGGGCCGGCGCGCGCTTCCTGGCCGGCCAGCGCATGGACTTCTTTGTGGACCCCATGTGCGGCCACGACGACTTCCTGATGAGCCTGGCCTTGCTGGTGAAGGCCGCCGAGTACCTGCCCCGGATGGCCCAGGGGCGAGTTTCGGATTAGTCGGGCATCCCGACTAGTCCCGCTCACGGGACTAGTCGGGAACGCAGGAGGACCTATGGTGACGGTGCGCAAGCGACGCGACCTGCTCCTGGATACGGTGCCGGAGCTCTACCCCTACAAGGACGATGGGTGCGAGGTGTCGTCCTCCTGCCTGCGGTGCCCGCTGCCCCGCTGCAAGTACGACGAGCCCGGCTGGCTCCCACGCTGGCTCCGCCAGGGGCGTGACGGCCTCATCCGCCAGGCCAGGGAGCGGGAGCGCCTGACGGTGCCGGAGCTGGCGCAGCGGTTCCAGGTGAGCCAGCGAACGGTGTTCCGGGCGCTGGCAAGGGGAAGAGCGACGCCCCCACACGCTGGGCGCCTCCGCATGGGGGCTGGTGGGGTGGGGTAGTGCATTTTACGAGAGGAGCAAGCAATGGACTCGTTGACTCTTCCCCAGCAACTGGAGCAACGTGATGCCGAGCGCCTGCGGGCCTACGGGGAGCGCCTGGCCTTCTACCGTGGCGCCCAGTGGGCCGGCGGGGCACGCCGCCGCGAGCGGCGCCTGACCTTCAACTACGTGCGCCCCTTCGTGGAGAAGGTCACTACCTACCTGATGGCTGGGCTGCGCGTCACTGCTGAGGCCTGGGATGCCTCGCCCGAAGCAGCGGCCAGGGCGCAGCGGGCCCAGGCGGCCCTCCAGGAGGTAGCGGAGGCCAACGCCCTGGAGCAACTGGACTTCGAGACCGAGGTGGACGCCGCTATCCTGGGAGACGGCTGCTACAAGGTGCTGTGGGACATCCAGGAGCGTCGGGTGCGGGTCACCGCCCCCGACGCGCAGGGGATCTTCGTTTGGTGGGCAGGCGACGATTTCTCTCGGCTGTGGCGGGTGGCCAGCCGCTACCGCTTGGAGGCCGAGGACGCGGCCTCGCTCTACGGCGTGTCGCCGCGGGGCCGCGAGGCCACCGTGGTGGAGGTCTGGACGGAGCAGGAGTTCCAGCTTTGGGTGGACGGTGACCTGGTGGGAGAGCGGCCCAATCCGTACAGCTTCATCCCGTTCATCGTGTTCCCCAACCTGCGAGAACCAAAGGAACCGTGGGGTGCCTCTGACCTCTCCCCACTGATGGAGCCGCAGCGGGAGCTCAACCGCGCCCTCTCCCAGCTCTCCATGATCCTCGAGCTGTCTGGCAACCCCATCGCCGTGCTGGAGGGCGTCGAGGAGGCCCGGGACATCGCAGTGCAGCCCGGAGCGGTGTGGGAGGTGCCGGAGCGGGCCAAAGCCTACCTGCTGGACCTGCTCCAGGGAGGTGGTGTTGGGCTGCATGTGGACTACATCAATCTGGTGTACCGCGCCCTGCACGACCTTTCCGAGGCGCCGCGCACCGCCTTTGGCGACAACGTCCGCAACCTGTCGGGGGTGGCCCTGGAGATGGAAATGCACCCGCTGCTCCAGAAGGTGCAGCGGAAGCGGCTCATCCGCAGCGCCGTCTACCGGCAGCGGGCAGACCTGGCCCTGCGGCTCCTGGAGCGCCACACTGGGGACTCCTACCGGCCTGTGCGGCTCCGGGTGCAGTGGGGGCCATTGCTACCCCAGGACCGTGGCAGGCTGACGCGCGACGAGCAGGCCCTAGTGGCGGCCGGCCTCCACAGCCGTCGCCGCGCCATGCTGGCCCTGGGGGTCGAAGACCCCGATGCGGAGCTGGAGCGGGTCCGTTTGGAGGCGCAACAGGGCCTAGCGTTGCCGGCACCCCCGGGTCCCCCAACCAAGGACGGCTCTACTGCCTAGCTCGCGGCAGAGGACGGCGGGGGCGGGGGCATGGTCCTGAGGGACTTGGGGCGGCGCCCACGCCGCTTGATGATCCCCACTGCCTGGAGAGTCCGCAGGCCGTCCTCGGCGGTGACTGCCGGATGGACCCGGATGTCGAACACGTCAGCCCAGGCATAGGTGGACTGGAGGACTGGGCCGATATGCTCTGCCTCAATTATGGTGATGACCTGCGGGCTTCCCTGGAGCCAGTATTCAGCCAGGACCTTCATGCCCGGTGGATATTTCCAACGGGCACGTCGCTGTGCAGACTCGTCGAGTTGTTGCCGAGAAAGGCTTTGCTTTTGGCTGAGAACGCTGATGAAAAGCATGACCGACCTCCCTGCGAGCACACGAGCCATCCTACAAAAATAGGATACACCGAGGAATAGTCAATACTCAAGATTTCCAGCCAAGCAATTTGCTCAAGGAGGCAGCGATGCAGGTCGCAAGAGAGGAAGGAATTCCGCCGGAACCTCAGGAGGAAACACAGAGTCCCACAATGGACAGTGCCAGCGTGAATCAGCTTCGCCTCGCCCTGGACGAGCGAGATGCACGCCTGGCTAAGATTACGGAAGAGGTCGAGTGTTTGAGGCGCGAGGCACAAGCCCAGCAGCACGCCCACGACGCGTTGCGGGCGGAGGCTGGTTTGGCGCTGGAGCGCTATCGCGTCTCTTTGCTGGAACGCCACCCCGAGTTGCCCCCCGAGATGGTAGCAGGGGACTCGGTGGCAGAGGTTGAGGAGGCGGTGCGGCGGGCGCACCAGCTTGTGGAACGGGTCCAGCGGCAGGTGGAGGCCCGGCTGGCCCAAGAGCGGGTCCCGGCTGGGGCGCCGCCACGGCGCCAGGGGGGCCTCTCCTCCCTCTCACCGCGCGAAAAGATCGTCGCGGGGCTGCAACAGTTGACGCGGCAGGGATAGCCAACGCCGGCTGCTGCGCCATCGTTGCCCTGGGCAGCCGAACTACCAGCCTCCGACTGCCCAGGGCCGCTTCGGTTGGCCCACTCTGTCTACCGCTACACGTACGCGCCGTAGACCAGGGCCACCACCAGGCCGAAGAGCAAATGTCCCATGACCATGCCGGCCATCCCCTTGGTCCCACCCGACATCGGGCTGGGGAGCCTGCCGGCCTTGACCTCTTTATGGATGCCCATGAGCATCCCCATTCCCACCGCGGCCACCAAGGAGTGGACTGCCCCGAAGATGAGCCCGCTCCACCAGGTGACGTTGTTGCCAAAAGCGTTCCAGACAGCGGCGTAGATGGCGACGAAGATGACCCCGTTCACCATGTGCATCATCATGCCCATGATGAAGGCGGATGACCCCTGGGGGAGCACCATGGTCCCCAGCGTCTGGGCGATGTTCATCTTGGGCATCCCCATCACGGGGGCGCTGTACATGAGCATGGTCATGACCGCGGTCCCCACCAGGCCTGCAACAACAATCCCTAGCCAGTCCACTATGCCCTCCTTTGCGCGGCATTGCCGCAAATCTGTAGTGGACGGATTCCTCACACCCGCGAGGGTGGGGGACCCGTCTTTGCGCATCTCCGAGACTTAAGATGTTGACAGTTCCGGAACGATGCAGCTCCCAGACGGCGCAGCCGGCTTTCCCGCGCCCGCCGGCAGGGCTACACTGTCCCTCGGGGGGTGTGTTGAGGAGGCGGGCTATGCCGGTGGTGAAGGACGCAGTCAGGCCACTGTCGGAGGCGCTGGACACCCTCACCGTTGAAGGGGAACTCTACGCCAGGGAGGGGCAGGGGCGGGTCCGCTGTTCCGCTTGCGGCCACCGCTGCCTTGTCCTGCCTGGACAGCGTGGCATCTGCCAGGTACGATTCAACCGGGATGGCGTTCTCTACGTGCCGTGGGGCTACGTGGGCGCCCTCCAGTGCGACCCCACCGAAAAGAAGCCCTTCTTCCACCTGCTGCCCGGCTCCGAGGCTCTGACCTTTGGCATGCTGGGCTGTGACTACCACTGCCCCTACTGCCAGAACTGGCTCACCTCCCAGGCGCTGCGCGACCCCGCCGCCGGGGTCCTCCCCCGGTGCGTCACTCCCCAGGGCCTGGTAGAGACCGCCCTGGGGCTGAACGCCCGTGTGGTGGCCAGCTCCTACAACGAGCCGCTGATTACCTCGGAGTGGGCGGCAGCCGTCTTCCGCCAGGCCAGGGCCCGGGGTCTCCTGACAGCCTACATCTCCAACGGCAACGGCACGCCAGAGGCCTTGCAGTACCTTCGCCCCTGGACCAATGCATACAAGATTGACCTGAAGTCCATGAGCGACCGCAACTACCGCAAGCTAGGAGGCGTGCTCGGGCGGGTGCTGGACACGATCAAGGCCACCTTCCGCATGGGCTTCTGGGTAGAGGTCGTCACCCTGGTGGTGCCTGGCTTCAACGACTCTGAGGATGAGCTGCGGGAGGCGGCCCGCTTCCTGGCCTCGGTCTCCCCGGACATTCCCTGGCACGTCACCGCCTTCCACCAGGACTACCGGATGACCGACCCTCGGAACACCTTGGCGGGGGACCTGATGAGGGCAGCCCGCATTGGGCAGGAGGCAGGGCTGCGGTACGTGTACACCGGCAACCTGCCCGGCATGGTGGGCGACTACGAGAACACCTCTTGCCCCCGCTGCTACGCCCTGCTGGTGGAGCGCCTCGGATACACCATCCGGGCCTACCGCCTCACCCCCAAGGGGACTTGCCCCGACTGCGGCACCCTCATCCCCGGCACCTGGTGGGGAGAGGATGAGCAGCCGGTGTTCAACCCGCCCCAGCCAACGGGGAAGTAGGCTCCACCTCCTTTCCTGGGCACCTTGCACGGGCAACCATGCGCGCCGGCTTCAAACCCCCTGTTGTCCCTACACCATCTGCCGCGCTTCGGCCAGGTCCCCCTCCTTGAAGCGGCTGTAGCGGAAGTGGCGCAGGTCAAAGGAGGGCTTGCCGTCCAGGATGAGCTCTGAGATGACCTTGGCCGCCATGGGGCCCAGCCCGAAGCCGTGCCCGCTGAACCCCGTCAGGAAGACGAACCCCTTTGGGTTGGGCACCACGCCCAGCACCGGTATGGCGTCGGGGGTGGCGTCAATGTTCCCGGCCCAGGTCTTGACGATGCGCAGCCCCTGGATGCCGGGGAACCACTGGGTGAAGTTCTTGAAGTTCTGCTCGACCTTCCTGCGGTTGGGCGCAGGCTCCCAGTCCACCGTGTGGGCGAAGGGGTGCTTCCGTCCGCTGGACCCGGGCATGGACCGTCCGAGGTCGCGCAGCAGCTCGGTCCCCACGTGAAGGCGGATGGTCTGCCAGTTCTTCAGGTACATGGGCAGGAACATCCCCAGGTGCTGGAAGGAGCGCAGTGTGATGTCGTAGTCGGTGGTGGCGCCCCCGCCCACGTGGAAGCCGTTGTCATCGCCCTGGCGGAAGGTGATGTTGCCGCCCCACACCGTGATCTTGGTGACGGGCGCGGTGGGGTCCGTGCGGCAGGGGGAGGAGCGCGTCACCCGCTGCGGCAGGTCCAGACCAGCCAGCCTGGCCACCTTGTAGGACCAGGCCCCGCCCGCGCAGACCACTACCGGCGCCTTGATTTCTCCCCGCTCCGTGGCCACGCCGGTCACCGCACCCCCAGCCCGCAGCACCCTCTCGGCGGTGCAGTGGGTGTAGACCTTGGCACCGTGCTCCTGGGCGGCCCTGGCGAAGGCCGGCGCCACCTTGGCCGGCTCGGCCTGGGCGTCGTTGGGCGTGTACATGCCGCCGGCCCACCGCTTCTCCGAGGGTGGCAGCAGCTTCGCCACCTCTGCCGGCGAGACGAGCCGCACATCCAGCCCCATCTCTCGCTCGATCTTGACCAGCCCTTCCAGGTGGGCCAGGTCCTTCTCGTTGGTAGCCAGGCGCAGGTTGCCACCGACGGCCCAGCCGAAGTCGGCGTTCAGCTCCTGCTGGAGGCCTTGCCACAGCTTGTTGCAGGCCATCATCATGGGGATCTCGTAGGGATGGCGGCCCTGCTGGCGGACAAACCCGGCGTTGCGGCTGGACTGCTCGAAGTTCACCTGCCCGTTCTTCTCCACCAGGACGACCTTGGCCCCTCGCTTGGCCAGGTAGTAGGTCAGGGCGCACCCGGCGATGCCGCCGCCGATGATTACCACATCGGCCTTGGGCTCAATGGGCTGCTGCGCCATACTCTTTCCTCCTGATGCCGGATAGAAGCTGTACTCCGAAGGGCCGCGGCACTCATGTGGCGAGTATCGCCAACCTCGTGCGGACATCCGGAGCACAACGGCCCACGGGTGGCGCGATTATACGCCGGCGGCCTGCAAAAGGCTATGGCAGGTCCGGGAGGCGCCGCACAACCCCTCTGAATGCCTCGGTGCCCCCAACGGGTGCTACTCGTTGCCCTTGAGCGGGGTCAGGTGCTTGCGAATGAGGCGCTGAATAAACGTCTCTTCCACTTGCTCGGGCTGGCCTGGCTCCACTCCCGCGGGGACCAACGGCTGTGATGGCGTGGGCATTGCGGTGTCGGGGATTGGTCCCTCCCGCCAGTTCGCCACCGTTGCTCGCAGCCCGTGTTCTGCGTCTTCGGCTGCCTCCGGTCGGACCTGCCCAAGCCGGGCCTGCCACTCCCGGTCAGCTTCTGCTTTCGCCTCCGCTCGGACCTCTGCGAGGCGCGCCTGCCACTGCCGGTCTGCCTCGTCTCGCGCCTCTGCTCGGATGTCCATGAGTCTGGTCTGCCACGCCCGGTCGGCCTCCGCAAGGCGCGCCTGCCACTGCTGGTCTGCCTCTTCTCTCGCCTCTGCCAGGATGTTCGCGAGTCTGGTCTGCCACGCACGGTCGGCGTCAGCCCGCCCCTCGTCCTTGATAGCTGGGACCCGCGATTCCCAGGCCTTGTTCACCTCGGACTGCACCTGTTCTCGAACTGTAGGGATGCGAGCTTCCCACTTTCTGTCCGCCTCCGCCTGGGCTTCAGCACGGATGGTCGGAAGCCGTTCTTCCCAGGCATGGTCGCACTTGGTCCTCACTTCTCTCTCGATGGCCGGCAATCGCTCATGCCATGCCCGGTCCGCCTCGGCGCGTCCTTCCGCGTGGATCCGAGGGACTTGTGCGTCCCAGAATCTCTTTGATACCAAGGCCGAGATCAGATACCCGAGCAGGACCGCAAGACTGCCGAATACCAGGACTTGGACTACGACCAGCGCTATCAACATAGGCACCTCCTCGCAGCTCGAACCCTCATGTTCCCCAGGCACAGCAGCATGACCATTGGGAGACCGCGCGCCTGCTGGCTTGTAGTCGTCGCCACGGTTCGCGCAGCACCGTTCACGTCACTTCGGTTCGAACAAGACGAGCACATATCCTTGCTTATCGGTGTGCACGGGCTCCAACTGGGCAGCGCCAAACAGCCCCACCACGAGGTTGCGTTTGACGACGCTGCCGGGGCAGTCTACCTTGAGATATCCCTGCTGTGGTAGGTGGATGACCTGCGCCCATCCGAGGTTCTTAAGTTGGTCCAGGTAAAACTGCTGGATGGCTTGCGGTTGTCCGGCAGAGGCGTAGACGCGCACGTCCCATAGTCGTGTCATTGTCCTGCCGTCTACCGACCATCGGGACTGCGCTACGGTGAGTGTACCACCCTCTGTCAACAATGTGCGTGCTTCGTCGGATGTCGGCTGAAGCAGAGCGCTGCCGGGGTATGCTGGGAGGCGGACTTCCGCTGCGTAGCATAGGCTTGGGCTGGGTGTCAGAGTCGCCGTGGGCGAAGGGGTTGGCTGTGATGTTGGAGTAACAGTGGGAGTAGGCGTAGGCAGCGGCGTTGCCGTGGGAGTAGGCGTAGGCAGCGGCGTTGCCGTGGGAGTAGGCGTGGGCAGCGGCGTCGCCGTGGCGGTAGGCGTAGGCAGTGGCGTTGCCGTGAGAGTAGACGTAGGCAGCGGCGTTGCCGTGAGAGTAGACGTAGGCAGCGGCGTTGCCGTG
>JACQUK010000056.1 GCA_016210325.1 Chloroflexota bacterium | reverse complement strand
CCAGGTGGGAGTCCTCCTCCTCGCCGATGGGCGTCTCCAGGGAGACGGGCTCCTGGGAAATGCGCTGGATCTCGCGCACTTTCTCCGGCGGCACCTCAAGGGCGTGGGACAGCTCCTCGCTGGTAGGCTCGTGGCCGACCTCTTGCACCAGCCGCCGCTGCTGCCGCAACAGCTTGTTGATGGTCTCCACCATGTGGACCGGGATACGGATGGTCCTGGCCTGGTCAGCGATGGCGCGGGTGATGGCCTGGCGGATCCACCAGGTGGCGTAGGTGGAGAACTTGTACCCCTTGCGGTAGTCGAACTTCTCCACCGCCCGGATAAGGCCGATGTTCCCCTCCTGGATCAGGTCCAGCAGGGACATGCCCCGCCCAATGTACTTCTTGGCGACGCTGACCACCAGGCGCAGGTTGGCCTCGGCCAGGTGCCGCTCGGCACGACGGCCGTCGGCCAACACGTTGTGCAAGTGGGACCGCAGGAGGAACTCCTTGTCTGACAGGGCTTTGAGCAGAGGAGCGGGCTTGGTCAACCTGCCTTCCAACTCCGGCAGCGTGAGCTTGGCTCCCAGGGCCTCCACAGCCTCCGGGGGCAGTAGCCTGCTGTTGAGGGACAGGTCAATGATCCCCTGAGCAATATCCCCAGGACTTATCTGGAGCACTGCTAGCACCAAGGATGTCAGGTCAGCGTCGGGGCGAGCGGGAATGGCTGCGCGCTCCTGGGCAGACATCTCCACCCCCTGCTCCCCCCCAGCCATCGCACTTTCCTCAATCCGCCGCTGCTCCAGGATGCTCTTGAGCTTCGGGTGGGCCAGCATCTCCTCAGGGCTCATGTCGGGCTTGAGTCCCAGGAGCCGCCGCCGGCTCTCGGCCACTTGCGGCTCCCGCTCAGCCAGCATTTGCCACAGGGCCAGGGCAGCATGGGCCACCAGCGTTGCCTCGCTGGCGCCCTCCTGTTGTTGTACCAGGGATGCCAGGATAGCCTTGGCCTCCGCGCGGTAGCTTTCAATGGGCAACGCCAGCGCCTCGGCCAGGACCTTGAGCACCTCGCTGTTCAGTTCACTATCGAGGGCGTCGCGCAGTTGCTTGGTGCTGGTGATGGTTTCCAAAGTCAGGGGGCCAGGAAGCCCCACGTGCCGACCGATGGTCGCCGCCAGCGGCTCAGCGCGGCACAGGCGCCGCGCCATCTCCAGCACCAGCTCGGCGGACCGGGGAGGCCTTCCCTCAGGCCCGGTGAGGTTGGCCTGGAGTGCCTCGACGTACTTGCCGCTCTCCATCCTGCGGGCCAGGGTCCTCTCGTCCTTGGCCGTCAGCAGGCTGACCCGTCCGATCTCCCTCAGGTACATGCGGACGGGGTCCTCGATCATCTCCGCAGCTTCGAGTTCCTCTTCTTCAGCCTCCCCCTCAAGACGAGCTTCTTCCTCCTCCAGCTCTTCCTCAGAGGGTGCCTGTTCATCGGGTGAGCGTTCGGGTTCCTCGGGCAACGGCCCTGTCAGCGGCGCCGCGAAGGTAGAAGGGCCCTCCTCGGCCAACGTGGGCTCCACGACCGCCTTCGCCAGGATCTCCAGGACCTCGCCCGGCGCTGGGGTCTCCGCCTCATCGCCGAGCTCCGGCTCTTGCTCCAGAAGATGCCGGCTCCCGGACCGCTTCTTCTTATTAGGCATAGCCTTTCTCCCTTACCCCGTACCTCGCCCCGACTCCGCCATTTCTTGGAACAGGCGATGGAGCTGCTGATTGATGTCCAACGATGGCTCCTTCCCGGCTACGTCGCCTGCCAGCGTCGCCTCTTCCTGAAGCTTGAGGTCGCGGAGGTGACGCTCCTGGAGGCGGCGTACCGCAGACACAAGGGCTTGCTGACGCGCCTGAAGGTCGGTCGGGGGAGGCAGTTCATACCGAGTGAGCGCTTCGAGGTGCTCAGTAAGAGCTTCCGGAAGGATACTTTTCAACATGTCCAGTTTATCAGATGCAGCCAGGGCTGAAAAGAGCTGCCGGTTCTCACTGTGGCCAAAGTGGTCCTCAGCGAGGGCCGCCGCCGCGGGACGCAACACTGGGTACTGGACCAGAATGGCCAGCACATACTCCTCCAGCGGGTCGCCGGACGCCTGCACAAAGGCTTCAGGTGCTGGGGCCGAAGGCTGCGCCCTGCGCCCGCTCCGCGAAGGGGTCGGGCTGCCTACCCTGGCTGCCAGCAGCTCTGGCCGTACCCCCAGCAGCTCGGCCAGCCTGCGGAAGTAGCGGTCCTGCTCAAAAGTGTCCCCCACCGCATAGACCAGCGGCAGCAGTGTCCGTGCAGCATCGGCCTTCCCCTCCGGACTGCTCAGGTCGAAGCGGCGCCCCGCAGCCGTCAGAATGAACTCCACGACCGGCACTGCCTCTTCCACCGCCTTCCGCCAGAGGCCCGGGTCCTGGCGCACCAGCTCGTCCGGGTCCTGGCCTGGTGGCAGGGCGGCCACCCGGAGCGAGAGCGCAGCAGGACGTCGGAAGAGGGTGACCCCCGATGTGGGCCGCTGGACCAGCGGGAGGCGCTCGAAGAGGCGCCAGGAGCCCTCCAGGCTCCGCAGCGTGGCCTCCTGTCCCGCTACGTCAGGGTCCAGCGCCAGCACAAACCGCGATGCCAAGCCCCGCACCTGGGCCACCTGGGACTCGGTGAGCGCAGTCCCCATGCTAGCTACCACATTGCAGAACTCAAACTGGTGCAATACCAGGGCGTCCATGTACCCTTCGACAATGACGGCTTCCCCCTGGCGACGCATCGCATCGGCTGCCAGGTGCAGGCCATAGAGCAGCGAGCCTTTGTCGAAGATGGGAGTGCGGGGCGAGTTCAAGTACTTGGGCTCGGAACCATCCAGCGAGCGGCCGCCCAACCCTACAGGACGGCCTCGGGCATCGTGGATGGGGAACATCAAGCGCCCGTGGAAAAGGTCCCTGGCCCGACCGTCTTCGCTCCGGTAGAGAAGGCCCGCCTTGGCAACCGTGTCCTCGGTGATTCCCAGGGCAGCAAGGTGCCGTAGCAGCGCGTCCCGAGAACGGGGGCTGTAGCCCAGTTGAAAGACAACGATGCTTTGCTGGGTGACGCCTCTGCCCTCCACGTAACGGAGTGCAGCCTGGCCCTCTGGGGAGTGTAGCAGTTGCTCATGGTAGAAGTCTCTGGCTGCTGCGTTGGCCTGGTACAGGGGATCCAGGACGTCCTGGTCGCCCCGCCGCTCACGGGTGAGGGCAACGCCGGCCCGCTGGGCTAGGACCTCCAGGGCTTTGCCAAAGCTCAGGTTGTCGACCCGCATGACGAAGTTGAAGACATCGCCACCCGAGGCGCAGGCGCCAAAGCACCGCCAGGACTGGCGCTCTGGGAACACGAAGAAGGAGGGCGTGCGCTCCTCGTGGAAAGGGCAGCGGGCCTTGTAGCTACGACCGGACCGCTGAAGGGCTACATACGAGGAAACGACCTCGACAATGTCCAGACGCTGCCGGACTTCCTCAACCACGCTCATAGCACCCTTCCCCCTGCGATGGGGGCCAGACAGCCACTGACGCCCCTCGCTCCTGGCCCATCCCGCTCTATCCTAAGGCACCGGCTGGCCCTTTACCAGGATAGGCTCAGAGCCTCCGGGGTCTTTCGGTTGTCACCCTGAACGGAGTGAAGGGTCTCCACGCCTCGCCTGAGATGCTTCGCTTCGCTCAGCATGACATCCAAGCGTCGAACTCAGACTTGAGGTCTGGCAGATACAGAGACGAGATAACCGAAAGACCCTGTCAGAGCCCCATGAAGCGCACGCCCTGGGAAATGCCCGGCTGGATGCGCTCGGCCGCCTGGAGCGCAAAGTGGTCCGTCATGCCGGCCACATAGTCAGCAGCCTGTCGCTGGGCCGGTCCCCCATGCACCGCGTACTGGGGTGGCAGCTCGTCCTGGTGGGCGCAGTAGTGACGGTAGAGAAGGCCCACGATCTCCTGGGCCTTCTGGCTCTCCGGTGCCCTTGAGATGGGCAGGTACACCCACTCGAACATGAACTCGCGGAGCTGAGTCAGCGCCCGACGCATCCGCGGGCTCATGGTGATAGAGGGAGCTGCCCCAGAAGAGGGTCCTCCTTCACCCGTGGCAGCCCACGAGGACTCCACAACGTCGGTGACCAGGGCGTTCAGGCGCTCGGATGGGCGCACCCCCATGAGCCGCTTTGGGCCAGGGGGCAAATCGTCCGGACTGAGGAGCCGGGCGCGGAGGGCATCCCGAATGTCGTGGTTCAGGTAGGCAACTGCATCAGACAGGCGACAGACCTGGGCCTCCAGGGTCAGGCCATCCAGTCCGCGCCGCTTCAGGAAGTCGCCCCGGGGTTTCGAGTGGGCCACGATGCCCTGACGGACCTCCCAGGTGAGGTTGAGGCCCTGACCGTCCTTCTCCAGCAGGTCCACGATGCGAAGGCTCTGGTCAGCGTGGCGGAACCCGCCGGGCACCAACCTGTCCAGGGTGGCCTCACCCACGTGGCCAAAGGGGGTGTGCCCCAGGTCATGGGCAAGAGCAACGGCCTCGGCCAGGTCTTCGCTCAAGTTCAGGGCCCGTGCAATGGTACGGGCAATCTGGGCCACCTCCAGGGTGTGGGTCAGACGAGTAATGTAGTGGTCACCCAGAGGGGCAATGAACACCTGGGTCTTATGCTTGAGGCGACGGAAGGCGTTGGTATGAAGGACCCGGTCCCGGTCTCGTTGGAACTCGGTCCGCCAGAGGGGTGGCTGCTCTGGGACGTTCCTCCCACGACTGGCCCTGTCCCTGACCGCGTAGGGAGACAGTCGGTCCTGCTGGGCCTCAAGGCGCCGCCGGACAGCTTCCTGAAGTGCCACGTTGCCCGTGAGCATGCGGGCTCCTGGCCGTTCTCGAACGGGGAAGGGACTGACCTTCTGGAAGAGGACCCCTCTCAAGGCATGGAAAGTGGGTAACCTTCAGGGGCTTCGCCCCTCAAACTCCCCTTAGGGTACGAAGAACGATAGCCGAAAGACCCTGGGGCCCGATAAGGGTCGCCTGATGTGCGGCGCGGGTGTGGAGGAGTGCTCAGATCCCTGCACTGCCTCCCGCCAGGGCTTTTGCCGGGGCCTCCTGTGGGGGCAACCTCCCCAGGTCCTTCTCCGCCCGCGCAATGATGCGCCGCGTCTGCTCGATCATGTCCGGGCTCACCGACACCGAGGTAATCCCCCGTTCAACCAACTGTTTTGTCAACTCAGGATAGAAGGAGGGCGCCTGGCCGCAAATCGAGGTGGTAACCCCCCGCTGGCTGGCCTTCGTGATGATCTCTTGCAGGCACCACAACACCGCCGGGTTCCGCTCGTCAAAGGCATCGTGGAAGCGGGCATTGTCCCGGTCGATGCCCAGGACAAGCTGGGTCAGGTCGTTGGAGCCAATGGATATGCCATCTATGCCCACGTCAATGAAGGCGTCCAGCAGAATGACATTCGAGGGGATCTCCACCATCATCCACAGCTTCAACCCATCCTTCCGCCGCAGGCCTTCCTCCGCCAGCAAGTCTCTGACCCCAGCTAGCTCCTCGGGTGTCCTGACGAAGGGGACCATCACGTACAGGTTGTCGTACTGCTCCCGCACCCTTCGGATGGCCGCCGCCTCCAGGGCAAAGACCTCGCGCTCCCGAATGTAGCGGGAGGCCCCCCGGTAGCCGATCATGGGGTTCTCTTCCACCGGCTCGTACTGGCTGCCACCCTTGAGGTTGCGATACTCGTTGGTCTTGAAATCGGTGGCCCGGTATACCACTGGACGGGGATGGAAGGCCTTGGCAAAGGCCTGGATCCCACGGGCCAGCTTGTCAGTCCACTCTTGGCCACGCCCGGAGTCCAGCATGTACCTGGGGTGCTCGCCAATGTGGGCGATGATGAACTCAGCCCGGAGCAGCCCCACACCATCCACCGGCCTTTTGGCAATGACGTCCGCCAGCTCAGGGTCTGCCAGGTTGACGTAGACGCGGGTGGCAGTCTTCGCCACCGGCCGCTTGGTCTCTCGCTCCTGCTTCAGCTCAATACGGCCATCGTAGACCACACCCTGGGTGCCGTTGACCGTAACCCACTGGCCATCCTTCAGGACACTGGTGGCCATCTCGGTACCCACCACGCAGGGGATGCCCAACTCCCGGCTCACAATGGCGGCGTGGCAGGTGCGGCCCCCCTGGTCAGTCACAATGGCCGTCGCCCGCTTCATGGCAGGGACGAAATCGGGCGTGGTCATCTCGGTGACCAGCACATCGCCCTTCTGGATCTTGTGTAGCTCCGAGACCTGCCGTATCAGCCTGACCTGGCCCGCTCGTATCCCCGGACTGGCCCCAGAGCCGTTGAGCAGCACCTGGGCGCTCACCAGCTTCAACTCGTCCGGGAGTTCGTTGTTGGTGGTGACCGGTCGGCTTTGCAGGATATAGAGACGGCCATCGGCCTTGGCCCACTCGATGTCCTGGGCCAGTCCGTAGTGCTCTTCAATATGTCTACCTAGCCGCGCCAACTCCTCAATGTCAGCCGGCTCCACCTTGTGGCGCTCCTGCTCCTCATGGGGCACATTCACCCGAATGTTGGCATCATCCAGGTCCTCCGCCGCCTGGGGGTTACGCACTAGCTTCCAGGGTTGCCGGGCGACGCGTTGCTCCGCCATCTTCAGCGTACCCTTGTCCACCACGTAGAGGTCCGGGGTGAGAGCACCAGACACAATGGCCTCGCCCAGGCCGTATACCGACTCAATGACGATCTTGGTGCCGTCGTTGTGCAGGGGGTCCTTGGTAAACATCACCCCGGAGGACTCAGATTGCACCATCTTCTGGACCACAACAGCGATACTCACCGTCATGTGGTCGAACCCACGCTGGACACGGTAGAAGATGGCCCGGGGCTCGAAAAGGGAGGCCCAGCACTGTTGCACTGCCTGGATGACGTTCTCAGCACCCTCAACATTCAGGAAGGTGCTCTGCTGTCCAGCGAAGGAGGCTTCGGGCAGGTCCTCGGCCGTGGCTGAAGAGCGCACGGCCACAGCGCCTCCCAACTGCTCGTACGCCTCACGGATGGCCCGCACAGCCTCAGCAGACATGGGCTGCGCCATGACCGCCTGTTTGATTTTCTGGGCAGTCTCGTCCAGGATCTGGGAGTCTTCAGGGTCCAGGTTTGTCAGGAGGTCACGAATGGTGGCGTTGAGGTCCCCGCAACACAGGAAGTCCCTATAGACCTCGGCGGTAACTACGAAGCCAGGTGGCACCGGAATTCCGGCGTGGCTCATCTCGCCGAGGCTGGCCCCTTTGCCCCCCACTGAGGGAAGATCAGCCTTTGTTACCTCGCGGAACCAAAGGATTGGCTGTGCCATCTCCTCTCCTTGTCAGGCGGTGCCGAAGCATCCAGCCAGTGTTGAAGAGGCCTCCCCGGCCCTGCACAAACGACACCCTGGAACCTGCGTTATCGGGCAGACAGCCATGCCCCGCCACGGGAGACGCTGGCCCAATCCCGGACGGGCGGTAGAGACAAGGGTGGACTGCCGCGCAAGGGTAGCCCGGCGAGCATTATAACAGCCCACGTCAAACCCTGTATAGTTGGACTGGACGACGATATTGCCACATTCCTCCTTTGGGTGCGTCGAAAACGTTCCGGGCTACCGGCGCGCGGACATCGCCCGTCCTGGCCCCGCAGCGGCCCCGCGGAAGCTGCTACAATGGCGTATGTCGCTCGCAACAAGCTGGACTTGGTTCTGGCCATCCCGAGGAGCAGAAGGAGCCTCGTGCGCCTCCGCCACCTGAGCCTGCGGAGCTTCCGCAACTATAGCACCCTGGAGCTAGACGTGCCCCCAGGGCTCTCCATCTTCTGTGGCGCCAATGCCCAGGGCAAGACCAACCTGCTCGAAGCGGTCGCATTGCTGTCCCTGACCAAGTCGCCCCTGGCCGAGTCGGACCGCGAGGTGGTCCCCCTGGCGGCACACGGTGCGGGAGGCTTTACCCGCGTGGAGGGCCTCTTTCAGCGCAAGGGGGGCACCGAGGTCAGGGTCGGGGTGGACTTGCTCTGGCCCCCTACTCAAGGGCTTGGGACCCCTCCCACCGGCCCCCAGGGACTCCGCAAGCGCATCTCAGTAAACCACCTTCCACGGGGGGCTACAGAGGCCGTGGGCACCATCAACGCGGTGCTGTTCACCGCCAATGACCTGCAACTGGTCAAGGGCCCACCGGCAGAGCGGCGCCGCTTCCTGGACACCCTCATCTCCCAGATGGACCGCCCCTACCTTCGCAGCTTGCAGCGGTACCAGAAGGTCCTGGCACAGCGGAACCACCTTCTGCGGCTCCTGGCTGAAAGCAAGGCGTCGCCGGACGAGCTCATTTTTTGGGACGATCAGCTCTGCGCCGAGGGGGCGGCTATCATGGTGCGGCGCCAACAGGCCGTAGGGGACCTGGCCGGTTTTCTGGCTGCCCGCTACCAGGAGCTTTCCCCCCAGGGCCATCCCCTGCGCCTGGCCTACCAGCCAACCGTTCCAACGGCCGAGGGGCGCCACGCCCAGGCCGCCGCCCTACGAGAACGGCTGGAGGCGGGGCGCCACCGCGAAATCGCCTTTGGCCAGACGCTGGTGGGGCCCCACCGCGACGAGCTCGCCTTCTCGTTGGGAGACATGGATGTGGGGACCTACGGCTCCCGGGGCCAGGCGAGGCTGGTGGCCCTGGCCCTGCGACTAGCCGAGGCCTGCCTGCTAACGCATGAACGGGGTGAGTCGCCCATCCTGCTCCTGGACGACGTACTATCGGAGCTGGACGGTCCGCACCGCCAGCAGGTGCTCCGGGCTGCTCGGGAGGCGGAGCAGACCCTTCTGACCCTCACGGATGCCGAAGCCATCGGAGCCTTAGACCTGCCGCCTGCGCAGCGCTTCAGGGTGGAGGCCGGGGCTGTGACACCGGACGCCCAGCTCGGCGCCGACATGGCATAATAGGGCAGGCTGTGACCCGACGGGGGAGGACGACTATCTCAGTCCGCTACGGAGGGCATCATGGGGTCCGGCGTAGAGCAGGCGGTCCAGCAGGCGGCGACAGCGTTGCGCGCTGCCCGCTACGTCACGGCCCTGGCAGGGGCCGGCCTCTCAGCGGAGAGCGGCATCCCCACCTTCCGCGGTCCCCAGGGCCTGTGGACCCGCTTTGGCGAGCCGCCAATGGACGGGTACCAGCGTTTCCTGCGGGACCCCGCCGCGTACTGGCAAGAGCAGCTCCAGCCGACATCCGAAGGTCCCCGGGCCGAGCTGGTCAAAGCCCTGGAGACGGCCCAGCCAAACCCGGGGCACCTGGCCCTGGCGGAGCTGGAGCAGATGGGTGTGCTCCGCTTCCTCATCACCCAGAACATTGACAACCTCCACGCTCGCGCCGGTAGCCAGCAGATGGTGGAGGTCCACGGCAACCGCAGCAAGCTGCGCTGCATCGCCTGCGACCAGCGGTACGCCAGGAGCGAGTTCTCAGTCAGCCAGGTGCCGCCCTCTTGCCCCCAGTGTGGTGGGCTGGTGAAGGTTGACACGGTCATGTTCGGCGAGCCCATCCCGTCTCGTTGGCTCCAGGCCTGCCACGCGGAGGCGGCAGCCAGCGATTGCATGCTGCTGGTGGGCACCTCGGGCACGGTCTATCCGGCCGCAGCTTTCCCTCAGATGGTCAAGGAGAGGGGTGGCTCCCTCATCGAGGTGAATCCGCTGGAAACGCACCTGACCCGCTGGTGTGATGTGGTCATCCGCGCCCCGGCGGCTGAAGCACTGCCACTGCTGGTGCAGCGCCTTCGTGCGTTGCAAGGGAAGCCCAACGCCTAGGCAACATGCGGAGCTGCTAGTCGTCTCGGTGGGCTCTGCTTCCTGGAGGCGTGTCCTGGGGGCTTCCCTGGGCAGGCCGCAGGCCGTACCCTATCGTGTATAGTCCCAGCGGTTACCCCGGGGTAGTCCCGTCGCATTATGGACATGGAGGCATGGATGAGCATCGGAAAGGGTCGCGTACACTGGGGCCTGGCTGTCCCCCAGGCCTTCACGGAAGGGCCCGTGGACATGCCGCTGGTGCGGCGCTGCGTCGTCCGGGCAGAGGAGTTGGGCTACGACAGCCTGTGGGTCACGGAGCCGGCGCTGGGGAGGGCTCCCTCCCTGGAGCCCATTACGCTTCTCTGCTACGTGGCGGCCCTGACCACGAGGGTGCGGCTGGGTCCGGCAGTCCTGGTGCCAGTATTCCGCAACCCGACGCAACTCGCCAAGAGCCTGGCAACCCTGGATGTAATGAGCGGTGGGCGGCTCATCGTCGGGGTAGGGCTAGGCGGGCCGCCCCGGAACTACCAGGCCTTCGGGGTACCCCCTGAAGGACGGGTGCGCCGCTTCGAAGAGGGCATTCGCGTCATGAAAGCGCTCTGGACCGAGCCAGCAGCCAGCCTCCAGGGTGAGTTCTGGCACCTGGAGGGCACCCGCATGGAGCCCAAGCCCATGCAGAAGCCCCACCCGCCCCTCTGGTTTGGCGGGCACCACCCCCAGGCCCTGGCCCGGGCGGTGCGCATGGGGGACGGCTTCATGGGCGCCGGCTCCACCTCCACCGGGGACTTTCAGAAGGAGGTGGCACTGCTGCGCTCTATGCTGGAGCAGGCCGGGCGGGACCCCGCCACCTTCCCCATCGGCAAGCGAGTGTACCTGGCCGTTGACCGGGACCGCGCTCGGGCGGAGCGCCGCCTCCAGCAGTGGTTTGGCCATATCTACGGGAATGCCGCCACGGCCACCAAGGTCTCCGTGTTCGGGAGCGCAGAGGAGTGCATCGAGGGCATCGGCCAGGTGGTGGCCGCTGGCGCCCAAACAGTGCTCCTGCACCCTGCCTTTGACCTCGCGGAGCACATCGAGGTGCTGGCAAAGGACATCGTTCCGCGCCTCTAGAAGGCCGGTGGCTCTGTTGACATGCCGCCATTTCTTCCGCTCGTGGTGAGTCCCGACTTGTCCCGATGAATCGGGACAAGTCGGGACCCTTCGACAAGCTCAGGGTGAGCGGACGATGTCAACAGAGCCAAGGCGGTGAAAACCCGGCACATGGAGCGCCGCAATCCACCGCCGCGCGGGGCTTTGGGCCAGACAAGAATCGGGGGAGCGCACCAGGGTCCGGTACGCTCCCCCGAGCATGGCGCCAGAGAAAACCTAGTGGCCGGACGCGGCCTGCCCTTGCTTGACCGCCTGGAAGATTTCCGGCGCCTCAGGGCCTTCGACGATGATCATGCCCAGAGCACCCTTCGCAACCCTGCCGATGGCGTGGTCAACCAGGATGAAGTTGCCGGGCACTTCTAGCTTGAACTCCACGATGGCGGCGCCGCCGGGCGGTACCAGGGTAGTCTGGACGTTCTGCATGGACTCAGATGCCGCCTCCGGGTAGACCCGGTCGAAGATCTCCCCGATGACATGGAAGCTGGATGGCTTGTTGGGGCCGCCGACCCCGAAGTAGATGCGCACGGTGTCGCCCACACTGGCCCTGAGGGCCTTGTCGCCCAGGAGGGAGCCCACCGCGCCGTTGAAGACCACGTAGTCCGGCTGCTCCGAGAACATCTTCTGCTGCGAGTACCCTTGCAGGCCCTTCTCACCGTGGCCGCCCTGGGTGTAGAAGTCACTCTGGACCACATAGAACTCCCTGTCTACCTTTGCAAGCCCCGCCTTGGGCTCCACCAGGATGAGGCCGTACATGCCATTGGCAATGTGATCGTACGGCGGCGGCGCTGCGCAGTGGTAGATGTAGAGGCCCGGGTTCAATGCTTTGAACCGGACCGTCGCCTCCTGCCCTGGCACCACCGTGGTGGCGGCGGCGCCTCCCCCAGGGCCGGTCACGGCGTGCAGGTCAATGTTGTGCGGGTGCTTACTTGCCGCGTCGTTGTGGACCGTGAGCTCAACGGTGTCGCCCTCGCGCACACGAAGCATGGGGCCGGGGACCGTGCCGTTGAAGGTCCAGTACTCGTACTCCACACCATCGGCCAACTGTCCCCTGGCCTCAGCCGTGTCCAGGCGTACGACCACCGTAGCGGGCCCCTTCCGGGTGATGGGCACCGGGACCCCTGGCAGCGGCAGGAGCTGGGCCTCCTCGCGCGGGGGCAGGCCTGCCCCCGTCCGGCACGCCATGGCAGCGCCGAGCAGGGCAAGCAGCACCAGGGCCAGGGACACTCCAAGGCCACTCCAGGACCACCCAACCTTGTGATGAGCAAGTGAGCGCACAGACCATGCTCTCATGGGCCACCTTCCTCAGAGCAATGCGTCTCAATAGTACTCGTGTCCCAGGGCGGTGTATGTAACAAATGTCACAAAGGAGGCAGGACTCATGGCCGCCGTTTTTCTTCCCTGTGAGAAAGAAGGTAGAATGGCCAAGCCCCCCTCCAAAGGGGCCACCCCCGCTAGCCCCTGGGTGCAACATACTCCACGCGTGGTGCCGGCACACCCCAACCCTGACGAGCTATGGCGTTGGGCGGGGTCCTTGCTATTCTTGACATAGAAAGCTCTGGGCAGGGGAGGAAGACCCATGCGGTCGGAAGAGTTGCGGGCGCTCCCTTACTTTGCGCGCCTGGACCAGCAAGCCCTCGGCGTCATCGCCCTCGTAGTCCAGGAGCTTCCCGCTAACCGTGGCGAGGTGCTGTTCCACGAAGGCGACCCATCCAGGGGCCTGTACTTTCTGGTCCGGGGAACAGTGAAAATATCGCGCATCTCCCCCGAAGGACGCGAGCAGGTCCTGCTTATCGTCGGGCCGGGACAGACCTTCAATGAAGTTCCCGTCTTCGACGATGGCCCGTGCCCGGCCACCGCCACCGCCCTGGAGCCAAGCCTGCTGGGCCTCATTCCCACCGACGTGGTGCGCCGTCTGGTGCAACAGTACCCCCCAGTAGCCGAGGGGGTGCTGCGTGTCTTCGCGGCCCGCCTGCGGGGCCTGGCGGGCCTGGTGGCAGACCTGACCCACCTGGACGTCACCGGGAGGGTAGCCAAGTTCCTGCTTACCTACCACACGTCGTCGGGGCAGCAGTCGCTGCGCCTGACCCAGCAAGACCTGGCCTCCATTGTGGGCGCCACACGGGAGGTGGTGGCCCGGACCCTCCGCCACCTGGAAGAGCAAGGATGTATCCTCCGGGAGGGTGGAGGGGTTGAGCTTACCTCTCCTGAGAAGCTGGAGGCTGTCCTGAACAGTTCGGCACGCTGAAGACGTCCTGTGATAAAAGTTACTGCTTCTGTCCTGTTCCCCTGCTATCCTTGCTGTTGGTCACCCTGAGTCCTCAATACGGAGTTGGTCATGGCATTCCTGGACGTCCGCCCCGACCTCGCCGCTGGCCACGAGCCCTTTGGCCGCATCATGGCGGCGGTGAAGGGCCTTGCGCCAGGGGAGTCGCTGGAGTTGGTGGCCCCCTTTGAGCCGGTGCCGCTCTACCAGGTCATGGAAGCGCGGGGGTTCACCCACGCGACGCGGCGCACTTCGGACGGAAGCTGGCACGTGACCTTCCAGCGCCTCATGTCTGAAGAGTAGCTGGTAGGACATGAGCGAAGGGCCGCTCGTTCACCCAAGGATGACTGTCCGGGAGGTGCTGACCCGGTTCCCTGCTCTGGAGGAAGTCTTTGACCGCCACGGCCTCCACGGCTGCGGCGGCCCCAAGGGACCCCAGGAGCCCATTGGCGTCTTTGCCATTGTGCATCGGGTGGACCCGGCGGCCCTGGTGCGCGACCTGAACAAGCGACTGGCAGTAACCGCCAAGGGCGAAGGCGGCCAGCCGGCCAGCGCGCCCAAGGCCCGGGGTCCGGCGTCAGGTCCGGCGGCCCGCAGGGAGCGCCCCGTCTACCGCCCTTTCATCATCGCCTCCCTGGCCATCGCCTTGACCATGGGCTTTACCACCGGCGCAGCCCTCCTGTTGGCGCCACTGTTCCGCTTGCCTGGAGGGACGTGGTGGACCACCCACGCCCAGGGGCACGGGGTGGCCCAGCTCTTCGGGTGGGCCGGCCTGTTCACCATGGGGGTGGCCTACCACGTGGTGCCGCGCTTCCGCAACACACGCCTGGCGCTGCCCCGCCTGGCCCCCCTGTCCCTGGCCCTGGTCCTGGCTGGAATAGTCCTGCGGCAGATCACTCAGGGCCTCAGCTCCATGCCCTGGGCTGCAGCGCTGCTGGTCGTCTCAGGGGTCTGCCTGCTGTTGGGCATGGCTGCCTTCGCGGCATCTCTGGGCCTGACCCTGCGCCAAGGCCAACGTGCCCACGAGCCTTTCGAGCCCTGGTTGGTAGCTGGGTGTACCTGGGCGCTGGTGGCCGCCGCGCTGGGTCTCGCCGTGGTGGTCCACATCGCGACCACGGGCACCGTCATCGCACCCGCCAGCCTGGACATCCCCTTCGTCCACGCCGCCCTTTTGGGTTTCCTGGGCAACTTCATCATTGGCACCAGCGCGCGGATCATACCGGCCTTCATGCGGCTGGGCTCTCCCCGTCCGAGCTTGCTGGCCATCGCCCTGGGCCTGTTCAACGGTGGTCTTCTGTGGCAGGTGGCTGCCTGGCTGACCGATGTGACCTCGCCCTGGTGGGCTGGTGGCGCAGTCACCCAGGCTGTGGGGATGCTCCTGGTGATAGTTGCCTTAGGCGTGTTCAGCCGTCGCAGGCGGCCGGTCGAGTACGGCCCCGGCACCTACCGCGGCTACGAGCGCTACGTGCGGGCGGCCTACACCTGGTGGCTGGTGGCCGCGGCCCTCTGGCTGTACCTGGCCCTTGTCACACTGAGCGACTGGTCCGCCCCCTTCCAGGCGCCCTTCACCATGGTGCGGCACGTGGTGGCCCTGGGCGTTGTCACCATGATGGTCCTGGGCATCGGCAGCCGGGTCCTCCCGGTCTTCGAGGGCGCGCAGCTCCAGGCCCCGCGACTTATGGATGCCGCCTTCATCCTCCTGAACCTCTCGGTGGCCCTTCGGCTGGCATTCTCCGTGGCCAGCACAGGCGCCAGTCAAGCTATGCTGGGGGTCTCGGGCGTAGCTGGGCTTGCGGCCCTGGCCCTCTTCACAATCGTCGTCTGGCGGACCTTCCGCCCCTCAGCTAGAGAAGGCTATCGGCAGAGCGCCCTACTGTTCCTCCATGACCGCCTAGCTGCCTCCAGGCGCCAGACCGCCACAGCGTTGGTGATGGCCAACTCCATCGTCGCGGAGGTGCTAGACCGCTGGCCCCAGACCCTGAGCGTGTTCCTGCGGCACAACTTCACGCCACTCCAGGATGAACGCCTGCGGAACACAGTGGCGCGCAGCACGACCATCGCCGAGGCGTGCCGCTTCATGGGCGTGGATGTAGAGAAGCTGTTGGCGGAGCTCAACAGTGCGGCAGGCTTCCCAGCAGCAGCGATGAGAGACAACCCGAGGGAAACGCCCTCTTAGCGTTCCCGCGTCTTAGGGGGTGTTTCCAAAGCCGAGGATTCGTCCCACCCCACCAGATTGCTTCGTCGTCCCGACGAGTCGGGACTCGCAACCGTTGATGCTTTTCTAAGGCACTGGAACCAATGAAAATGGCGATCAGGGTGCCTATTTTCAAGACAACGACCAGAGACGAGCACACCCTGTCCCCTGGTCGTTGCCACGCCCCGACGGCGTCGGGGCGTGGCAACCTGGTGGAGGGCGGTCATTATCCTCCGGAGGACATTCATCATACTGAATACGTATTCTGTTCTGGTGCGCCTTCAGCAACCTGCCAGACCTCTGCGACCCCAGGCCGCGCACCACGGGCACCGGCGCCCTCATGGGAACGGGTCCCGAAGACTCTGCTCGGCCTGGAACCGGCGCTCCTCAGGTCCCCAGAAAGTCCTGAGGTAGGTGATGACCGCCCGGACCCCCTCCGGGCCCAGTTGGTCCCCAAAGGCTGGCATGCCGCTCTTGAAACCCAGGCCCTCGAAGCTCCGCCCTCCGTCCCTGACCATGCTGTACAGGGTGCCATCGCCGTGGTGCCAGGTATGCCCCGTGGAATCATGCGGCGGCGCCGGATAGGTCTTGTCCTCGTTCTGCTGCTTCCAGTTGGATGCCCCTTCTCCCCTGGCGCCGTGGCACGAGGCACAGTAGGTCGCGTAGGCGTCACGGCCCTGGGCGTTCACCCGGGCCGCAGGCAGGCGCACCGCCAGCCCCCACCACAGACCAGCTCCTGCCACGGCGGCCAGGGCGATGGCCAGCACTAGCAGCAGCCATCGTGTTCGCGGCTGCCCTGCCTTGCCCTTATGGTCCACAGCAACGTTGTGTCACGAAGGATGTGGCCCCCTGCACCCAGAAGGCCCAAAGCTGCGATGCGCCGTTGCGTTCATCAGCGGGCCAACAGCAGCCCAGCCTGCACGCCCGCGACGGTCAGGGCAGTAACAATAACGCCCGCAATAGCTACCCCCAGGCCAATGAGCCAGATGGCCTGACGAGCGGGCACTCGGAAGGCCCAGGCCGCCAGGGAGCCAGTCCAAGCGCCGGTCAAGGGCAACGGCACCGCCACAAACAGCACTAGGGCGGCCGCTCCGTACTTGCGGAACCGGGCTTCCTGGGTCACCTGCACCCGACGTGTCCACCACTGGAACAGCCTGCCAGCGGGGTTCGGGAACCGCAGGAGCAGGCGGGAGATGTGCTCCAAACCGGGCACCAGCACCAGTACCGGGACCATGTTGCCCACCAGGGCCAGTGGCAAGGCCTGGTACCACGGCATCCCCATCCCGTAGATGGCCAGCGGGATGGCCAAGCGCAGCTCCCCTACGGGGACCATAGCGGCCAACAGGGTGCGGGCTCCCTCTGAGACATCCATTACTTTCTCAGGATGATCAGATAGTGACGGCCGTTCAGGTCACGCTTCTCGGTGAAGCGGAACCCGGCCTCTCTCGCCAGGCGCTGGACCTCCATCTCGTCCAGCCGCTGGTCCTGGGGAGGGCCGTCAGAGGTGCTCTTGTACCACTCAATGACAGCGGCCCAGCCCCCCTTCTTGAGGGCCCCGGCACCTTTCCGCAGGAGACCCACCCGGTCCCGTGACGCCGGCAGACGGTAGGCCAGGAGCAGCCCATCAAGGGTACCGTCCTCCAGAGGGACGTCATCCGGGGCGGCCTTCACCCGCTCGACGTTGCTCAGGTGGACCTCCTCCAGCTTCTTCTTCAGTCCCTCCAGGGCTTCCGGGCGAGAGTCCACGGCATACATCTTGCCATCGAACAAGTACTTGGCCAGAGGGATGGTGAAGTACCCATCACCACACTGGACTTCCCCAACCACGTGGTACGGCCTGATGGGGATCAGGGCGATGATGCGGGCAGGGTCCACATCAGGAGGAAGCTCCACCTCTTTGGTGGCACTTTTTCTGGCAGGGGACGCTCCGTCGCTGACCATAGAACACCACTCCTCAGCAGGCTTCACTCGATGAGGCCCTGTTCATAGTATACAGGCCAGGGTCGCACGTGTTCAGTGACACTACATGGGCCGGCAGGAAAAGCTCGGACAGCCTTTGCCCACGATGCTGCATCGCCTCGGTAGGGAGCAAGCGGAGCCACGGACGCTCGCATATTGCCGTGACGGCCCCGACGGGAGGGCTATCAGGAGCGCGAAGCGGCTGCCACCGCCTGGAGGGCTGCCTGGAGGTCAACGACGCCGGCATACAAGGCCCGCCCCACAATCGCCCCCTCTACACCCAGGTGGGCCAGGGCCACCAGGTGGTCCACCGAGGCAATGCCACCGGAGGCAATGACTGGCAGCCCCCCATGGGCGACCAACTCCTGGAGCGCGGCCATGTTTGGGCCCGCTAGGGTCCCGTCCCTGAGGATGTCGGTGTACACCACGCGGCGTATTCCCAGCCGGGCCAGGGCTTGGACCAACTCCAGGGCTGCCACCTGAGACTGCTCCTTCCAACCCCAGAGGGCCACCTTGCCACCCCGCGCGTCAACGGACACCACCAGCCGTTCTGGGCCAAGAGCCGCCAGCATCCTGCCCAGGAGCCCAGGGTCCTGCACCGCCACGGTGCCCAGGACCACCCGCTCTACCCCCAGCCCCAGGAGCCGGGATGCGGCCTCCCTGGTCCGGATGCCCCCTCCCACCTGGAGGGGAATGTGCACCCGGCTGGCTATGTTGCGGATTGCTTCCAGGTGCACCGGTTGCCCCGCCGAGGCGCCATCCAGGTCCACAACGTGGAGCCGGAGAGCGCCCAACTCCTCCCAGCGAAGGGCGGTGCCCACCGGGTCCTCCGAGAAGACCTCCTCTTTCTCGAAGGCCCCCTGGTACAGCCGCACGCAGCGGCCCCCACGCAGGTCTATGGCGGGGATCACCTCCACGGCCTACACCTCTGCACCATTCGTCGCAATGCTGTCTGTTCTCAGGGTGTTGCTGGCTGGCTTCGGCGTCACCTGCTGCCCGCTCGCAGGCCAACGTGCCGTGCGCGCCCATCCTACTGTGGGTACTGCTCCCGGAGGGCGTTGGTCTTCTCAGCAAAGGTCAGGAAGTTGCGGTACAACTGCAAGCCCACCGCTCCCGACTTTTCCGGATGGAACTGGGTAGCGATGAGGTTCCCCCAGGCGACTGCGGAGCAGAACTCCGCACCATAGGAGGTAGTCCCGACCACGAGGCTTGACTCCCCCGGGTCAGCATAGTAGCTGTGCACGAAGTAGAAGTAGCTGTCCTGGGGGACATCGGCGAAGACGGGGTGGTGCTCATCGAAGTGGACCTGGTTCCACCCCATGTGCGGCACCTTCAGCTCGTGGGAGAAGCGCCGTACCTGCCCGCGGAAGATGCCCAGGCAGCGGGCCGCCCCCTCCTCAGAGGCCTCAAAGAGGAGCTGGAGCCCCAGACAGACGCCGAAGAAGGGTGTGCCGGAGAGAATGGCGCGTCGCACCGCTCCGGTGAGGCCCCGCTCCTTCAGCGCCTCCATGGCAGCGTCACAGGCCCCCACCCCGGGCAGCAGCACCGCCTGTGCCCCTTGAATTTCCTGGGGGTCGCTGGTCAGGGATGGCTGACCACCTACCGCCTCCAGCGCCTTGGTCACGCTGCGCAGGTTTCCCGCGCCGTAGTCAATCACTGCCACACGACAATGTGTCATTCGCTCACTCAGGAGTGAAAGTCTGTATGAATTCAACGATCGTGCTGGCCACGTCAGCCCCGTCCTCGCCACTCAGGAGGTCGGTGCCGTGCCGGTCCCCCCGGTAGACCTTGAGGAGGCGTGGTGCCGTCGCCCTCTCGAAAAGGTCGGCGGCGCTCCGATGTGCCGCGGTGTCCACCTCAGAAGCTATAAAGAGCTTGGGTGCCTGCACCCTAGCCGCGTCCTCCAGGGCCTGGAGGCCCCCGAACTCCTCGGGCGCCGAGAGGGTGATGACCCCAGCCACAGGGTGGCGGGCCGCGGCCTTGATGCTGGCGGTGCCGCCCATGCTGGCACCCACCAGCCACACCTTTTGCACGCCCTGGGACTCCAGGTACCGCGTGGCGGCCTCCACGTCCCGGTCAATCCTGTCTATTTCCTTCTGCCCCTGAGAGGGCGGGTAGCCACGGAAGTTGAACGTCAGCACCCGGTACCCCTTCATTGCCAGCAGCCCAGCGAAAGACATCCAGCTATCCTGGTCTGCGGGGAACATGTGCGCCAGCACTACGCCAGTGGCCCCTTGACCAAACAGGCGGCCTTGCAGCGTGACCCTGTCCTCCGTGGAGAAGCTGACCGTCACTGGCTCAAGGGGAGAGGCGGGCGTCGCTACGGGGACAGCAGTGGCTGTCGGCGTGGGGCTTGCGGCTCCCTGGCCACACCCCGCCAGCAAGGCTCCGGCGGCCAGAGCAGCCACTACCATGGCGCCCACGGACCGGGCCTTCATCCTGCCGTGCCCTCTGGGGCAGAGCGCTCCTCTCGTGCCTTGCGCGACCCCTGAGTAGCGCGCCGCCCACTGACAGCGTCCAGAGGCAGGCCGCGGTCCTCGTAGCGTGCCAGCACCCACAGCAGGTCGCTCAGACGGTTAACGTAGCGCAACACCTCACCACTGGCCAGCAGGCCCTGGTCTTTGAGGGCCACAATACGCCGCTCGGCGCGCCGCAGCACGGCCCGCGCAACGTCTATGGCCGCCGAGCCTACCGAGCTACCTGGCAGGATGAAAGCGTTGGGTAGCTCCATACCTCCCTTGAGGTCGTCTATCATGCCTTCCAGCCGCTGCACCATCTCAGACGACACCGTTCCGAAATCATGGGCAGCCCGGTCGTGGTCGCTGATGTCCGTAGCCAGTTCCGTTGCGACCGTGAAGAGCTCCTGGGCCGTCTCCCTCAGGACCTCCTTCACCCGCGGGTCCTGGGCCAGAGCCCTGGCCAGGCCCATAGCCGAGATGGCCTCGTCCACGGCGCCATAGGCCTCGCAGCGGGGGTCCGCCTTGGAGACCCGGCGCCCATAGAGCAGGGCGGTGGTCCCGTCGTCGCCGCTCCGCGTGTAGACCCGTGGCACCGTCTAGCTCCTTTCCCCTGTAGCAGCTATTATAGCACCCACCCTCCGGCGGACTCAGTGCACCGAATGTGTGACCCCGATATAATAACAACACGCTATTGTCAGGCACTGCGAGGCGTACCCCGTGCTCACCAAACGCATCATCCCCTGCCTGGACGTGGACAAGGGCCGTGTGGTCAAAGGCGTCTCCTTCGTGGACCTGCGGGACGCCGGCGACCCAGCCGAGCTTGCCTCCCTGTACGACCGTGAGGGGGCCGACGAGTTGGTATTCCTGGACATCACGGCCAGCGCCGATGCCCGCGCCATCATGGTGGAGATGGTGCAGCGGGTGTCCGAGCGGCTGTTCATCCCCTTCACAGTGGGCGGCGGCCTTCGCTCCATCGAGGACATCCGTCAAGTCCTCAAGGCCGGCGCTGACAAGGCCTCCCTCAATACCGCGGCGGTGCAGGACCCCGCACTGGTGCGCGAGGCCGCCCGCAGCTTCGGCGGGGCCAACATTGTGGTGGCCATAGATGCCCGCAGGGTGCATGGCGGGAGCAGCGTCCAGGCGGGAGACCCCTCCCTGGCGCTGGGCACCGATTCGCGCTGGGAGGTCTATACCCACGGCGGCCGTCGCCCCACAGGGACTGACGCCGTCAAGTGGGCAATGCGCGTCGCGGAGCTTGGCGCTGGCGAGATTCTGTTGACCAGCATGGACTGCGACGGCCATGCGCAGGGCTACGACCTGGAGCTGACCAGAGCGGTAGCTGAGGCGGTGCCCGTGCCGGTCATTGCCAGCGGGGGCGCTGGTACCCTGGAGCACCTGCGCCAGGCCCTGGTGGAAGGCAAGGCCGACGCCGTGCTGGCGGCCAGCATCTTCCATTATGGACAGTACCGCATCAGCGAGGCCAAGGCTTACCTGCACCAGCACGGTATCCCCGTGAGGCCGGTGGCAGTCCATGGCGCAGCATAGCCCGGCCGCCTGCGACCGCGTTTCTCCCGTCGCCAGTGGGTCCCTCCGCCCAGACTTGGACCTTTGCAGCAAGGATGGTGTTCCGGATGCCTAAGCTCCGTGCCCTGGTCTTTGATGTCTTTAACACCCTGGCACAAAACCCCCGGGAGAAATGGTTCGCCACCTTCCAGGAGGTCTGCCGGACCCAAGCCCTCCAGACCGACGTGGGGCGCCTCTTCAGCCTGTGGCACACCCTGGAGGCCGACTTCCGCCGCCGGCGGGTAGACCCACAAGACCTGGCAAGGACCCCTCCCTTCCAGTCCTACTACGAGGCGTGGAGCGGGTGCTTCCGTGACGCCTTCCACCAGCTAGGCCTCGATGGCGACGCGGGGGAAGCGGCCCGCATGGCCGTGGAGGCCCTGGGGCAACGGCCCCTGTTCCCCGAGACCCTGGAGACCCTGCACCAACTGCGGGGGCGTGTGCTGCTGGGTGTCCTCTCCAATGCTGACGACGCCTTCCTGCTGCCACTGCTGGCCAACCACGGCCTCACCTTCGACGCCGTGGTCAGCTCGGAGCAGGCCAGGGCCTATAAGCCCCACCCTGTGGCCTTCCACCGTGTTCTGGGCCTGCTGGGGGTGGCCCCTCACGAGGCTATGCAGGTAGGGGACATGCTCGCGGAGGACGTCCTGGGGGCCAGGACATCCGGCATGGAGGCCGCATGGGTGAACCGTAGCGGCGCGCGGCGTGACCCAGACCTGCCCACGCCTGACTACGAGATTGCGTCCCTGACGGAGCTGCTAGACATCGTCTCCCAGGACGGACAGCGCCATCGCAAAGAGCAGAGCGCCGGCCCCATTCCTTGAGCCGGCGCCCGCGCACGTCCAGTAGCCCTATGACGATGCCGCCTGAATGCTAAGCGACCTCTCGACCCGGCAGGTCTAGCCCGACCGCCCCGACCACCTCGCCATCGTTCCACTCCGGGTCGGCCTCCAAAAGCTCGCGGAACTGGCGGTACCAGCGGTCCTGCTCTGGGTCACTAGCGTTAGCGAAGTAGCTCTCCTTGCTGTCGAACACCGCCACCAGCATCATGCCACCCTTCTCCAGCTTGTATGCGTAACTCTCCCTGGCCCCCTTGGCTCTTGGTCGCCGCTCCTTGTTCCACCGCTCCAGATGGCGTATGACATCCTGCTCCCTGCCCCGCTTGGGTTGGATGCGCGCGATGGTCCCGTACACGCCCTCCTCCTTCGTCGGCAAGTCTCCCCTTGCCTGTCTGCCTACTCGTCCTGCCTCGCCCCCGCTAGAGGCGGGGCAAGACTGCTTTCTTGATACCATCCCGCTCTCCTTTTGTCAATTGTTTCTGTTCTACCCGAAACTAGCGATTGACTCTCGTAGGGCATCCCGACACGTCCCGATTCATCGGGACCCGTCGGGACGAACCTGCCCGATCACGATGGTCGGGTTATCCCGACAGGTCGGGACGACCTACACATTCAATCGCTATTCTTGGGGTTCTACTTCTTGCCAAAGAGCCAGCGGATGGATTTCTGCCAACGGGTGGCTTCAGGGCGTCTCGTAGAGGTCGCCTGGTTTTGGTATGCTTAGAGAAGTACGGATGGAATTTAGCACCACCACTCGGTCTCGCAAAAAGCGACTACCCGTCCGTCTGGTCATTCGCCATGCCATGCGGAAGGCCAGCCTACTGCTGCGCCGCTGTCTGAGACCGGGACAGGGCCTTCTGGGCTAGCCCCGGAGCAGCCCTGCCCAAGAGCGGATGGGCACCACAAGAAGGTCCACTATTGCAAAGGAGGTGGCTGTGGGCAAGAAGGGACGCGAGATCGTTCAGAGCAAGCTCGATGTCAACGGACTCATCGAAGACCTGCAACACGCCTATGCCGACGAGTGGCTGGCCCACTACTACTACCTCCTGGCCACCAACCTGGCCGCCGGCCTCAACGCCGACGCCGTCGCCAACCGCTTGCGCTCCCAGGCCAATGATGAGCTGGGGCACGCCCACCGCATTGCCCAGCGCATCATCCAGTTGGGCGGCGACCTGCCACGGGACTTTGCCCAGCTACCCCGTCTGGCAAACTGCAAGACATTTGTCATGCCCGAGAACCCGGCCGACCTCAAGGGCATCATCAACGCGGTGTTGGCGGCCGAGCGCTGTGCCATTGACGTGTACCTGGCACTGGCCGAGAAGACCCGCCACGCAGACCCCGTGACCCACGAGCTAGCAGAAAGCCTGCTGGCCGATGAGGTGGACGACGAGGAGGAGTTCGAGAACCTCCTGGCGCAGTAGCGCGGCAGGGCTGCCGCAGTACCACGGTCCCTGATAGCTGTCAAGGAGGTCGTAATGGGGGAGAAGGGTCGCGCCATTGTTAAAGCCCATGTCCAGGAGATCATCAATGACCTTCAGGCCGCCTACGCTGACGAGTGGCTAGCCCACTACTACTTCTTCCTGGCCGCGGACCTGGCCGCCGGCCTCAATAGCGATGAAGTGACGCAGCGCCTGCGCGTCAGCGCCGCCGGCGAGTTGGAGCACGCCAACCGCCTGGCAAACCGTGTGGTCCAGCTCGGTGGAGAGCCCCTGCGGGACGTCGAGCAGGCCCCTCAGCGGGCCCACATCAAGTCCTTCGCCATGCCCAGCAACGGTGCTGACATCAAAGGTATTCTCAGAGCAGCCATCGAGGTGGAGCGGAAGGCCATCGAGACCTACCAGGCGCTGGTGGACCGGACCCGCCACCTTGACACCGTGACCCATGAGCTGGCGGAGGAGATCCTGGCCGACGAGGTTGCCGAAGAGCAGGCGCTCGAGCGCCTGCTGGCCGACTAGCCCGGCTAGCCGCGCGCGGCTCAGGACTCTAGCAGGTTGCTGAAACAGGGGAGTCCAGAGGGGCGAAGCCCCTTTGGCAGGGGCACTGGGGGTGTCCTGTAGTGTTT
>JACQUK010000063.1 GCA_016210325.1 Chloroflexota bacterium | reverse complement strand
GACCCGAAAGCAGCGATTGACCTCCGTAGGGCATCCCGACGTGTCCCGACTCATCGGGACACGTCGGGACAAACCTGCCCGGCCACGCCGGTCGGGTTGGGAAACCCGACCTACAGATTGAATCGCTATTCTTGGGCCGGAAGTCGGCATTGACCGCTGTGGCAGGCCCCTCTACAATGAGAATTGCTCTTCGCCGAAGTCCCATATCCTTTCGCAGGCATCACTGGGTCGTGAGTTCTCCCGCCGAGCGCCACCCGCACCGCGTGAGCGCATCGCCTCTCCTTCAGAGAGCGCCTGGCGAGACCAGGCGGGCCGCGACCCCTCTGGTGACACCTTCCCCGGGAAAGGTAGACGGCACCTCCGTGGAGAGCAGCCCAAATTGGGCCTCACGGCCTGGTCCGGCAGGATGCTGCCGACTCTAGAGAAGGAGCCCATGTTCCACAAAACTGTTCTCCCTAACGGCCTCCGCATCTTCACCTGCTCTATGCCCCACACCCGCTCAGTGACGGTGGCGCTCTTCATTGGCGCAGGGTCCCGCTACGAACCGCCAGAGCAGGCTGGGATTTTCCACTTCATTGAGCACCTGCTCTTCAAGGGAACGGCTCGACGCCCCAGCGCTCGGGCCATCAGCGAGGCCATTGAGGGCGTGGGCGGCATCATGAACGGCGGCACCAGCCAGGAGCTGACGGACTACTGGGTCAAGGTGGCCCGGCCCCATTTCGATCTGGCCCTGGACCTGCTGGCCGATAGCCTCCGCAACTCCCTCTTTGACCCCGCAGAGGTGGAGAAGGAGCGGAGGGTCATCCTGGAGGAGTTGGCCTCCATCAACGACCATCCGGACTCCCGGGTGGACTTGCTCATTGACGAGGTCCTCTGGCCTAACCACCCTCTTGGGCGCGACGTGGGGGGCACCAGGGAGACCATCCAGACCATTAGCCGCGACATGCTGCTGACATTCCTGGAGCGGCAATACCGGCCCTCCAACGCTGTAGTCTGCGTTGCCGGGGACATCTCCCACGAAGAAGTAGTGATGGAGGTGACTCGCCACCTGGGGGACTGGCCCGATGGGACCTCCCTCACGTGGCTCCCCGCTCAGAATGGCCACTCAGGCCCCAACGTGAAGCTGGAGTCGCGCAAGACCGACCAGGCCCACCTGGCCCTCGCAGTCCACGGCTACCCGGCTGAACACCCCGACCGCTACGCCCTGGACCTGCTCAGCGTAGTGCTGGGCGAGGGCATGAGCAGCCGCCTGTTCCAGGAGATCCGGGAACGGCGAGGCCTGGCCTACGACGTCCACAGCAGTGTGAGCCACTTCAGGGACTGCGGCGCGGTCACCATCTACTCCGGTGTAGACCCGGCCAAGGCGCCTGAGGTGGTGACGCTTATCCTGTCGCAACTGGAGCAGCTTCACGACGGGGTGCCGGAGGAGGAGTTGACCCGGGCCAAGAACATGACCCGAGGGCGCCTCTTCCTGCGCATGGAGGACACCCGCAGCGTAGCCTTCTGGGTAGGTGTGCAAGCGATGTTGCTGGACCGGGTGCTTACAGTGGACGAGGTCACGCAACAGGTTGATGCAGTAACCAGTGAGGCCGTGCGCCGCGTGGCCAAGGAGCTGCTGCAACCCCAGCGGGTGAACCTGGCCGTGGTGGGGCCTTACCGCAGCCCACGCCGCTTCGCCAATCTCCTGACGGCGCGCGGTGCCGGAGGGTTGCCAATAGCGTCTCCCGATCACCCTGCCACCCCGTCCCTGGCATCATCCGGTAAACTGTAGGGAACATGGTCGCTCGCTCCACAAACCTACGACCCTGGCCGGAACGTCATGCCATCATTGACCCGCAAGGATAGGGAGCTTGTCGGCGCTGCCGAGGCCGCCGTCCGCCGCCACTACTGGCCGGGACGGACGCGGCTGGCCTCCGCCCTGCGCACACGCTCGGGGAAAACGTACATTGGGCTGGCCATCCACACCTCCGTAGACCGCTGCTCTCTCTGTGCCGAGGCGGCGGCCGTGGCCTGCGCCATGGCAGCGGGGGAGCGGGAGCTCGAGTCCATCGCCACGGTGAAATACTTCCCCCAGCAGGACGCCGTTCTGGTGGTCCCACCTTGCGGCATCTGCCGGGAGCTGCTCAACGACTTTGGCCGGGTCTGGGTGATCTACCGGGCCAACGGCCAGTTGAAAAAAGACCTCTGCGCCCGCCTGTTGCCCACCCCCTACGCCAGCGGCAAGGAGCTCGACACGCCCGACCCACCCCAGCAGCCCAACGCCACCGATGGCCGCGGTGGCCTGGCGACCTCTATCACCCGGCCTTGAGCACTCGATCTGAGGGAGAACGCCCCGATGGCAAAAGTGACCGAACGGTATGCCGCACGAGGGGACCGCGTCCTGATCGCTTGGGACTTCTCGCCGCCTCGCGGCACCGACGGCAACTACCTGGAGGCCGCCCGCCACGTGGAGTCCGATTTCATCAGCGTGGCTTATAACCCTGGCAAGTCGGTCCGGGTTGACTCGGCCGTCTTCGCCCACATCGTCCAGGCCCACGCCAAGAAAGACGTCATCTTCAACATAGCCACCCGCGACATGAACAAGCTGGCTATTCAGAGCCACCTGCTGGGGGCAGCCATGCTGGGGCTGGACAACGTGGTGGTGGTCAAAGGCGACAGCTTCAGCTCCCAGGACCAGGAGCGGGTCAAAGAGGTCCAAGACTACAAGCCCACCGAGCTATTGACCGCCATCAGCCAGTTGAACCAGGGGATAGACTACCGGGGGCTCAAGCTGCGGGTCCCCACTGACTTCTGCATTGGTGCCACGCTGGACCTGGGCCACGGCCTCCAGCGAGAAGTCGCCCTGGCACTGCGCAAGGCCCAGGCAGGCGCCCAGTTCTTTCTGGCCCAGTCCCTGTACCGCCCCCAGGAGATTCGGCATTTCTACCAGATGTACCAGGAAGTCACCGGGGAACTGCTGACCACACCCGTCTTTTGGGGCCTCCAGGTACTCGAAAAGGGCAGTTTGATGTTTGGGGACGTCCCGGAGCAGATGAAGCAGGAGCTGGAAAAGGGACGGGCGGGCGCTGACATCGCTGCTGAGCTGCTTGAGCAGTTCCTGGCACAGGGCATCGGTGCCATCTACCTCATTCCGCCCATCCTGAAGGGCGGGACCCGGGACTACGAGGCGGCGCAGCGGGTCCTGGACGCGGTGCGTCTGCCGGCCTAGCAGTGGCAGGGTAGTCTCCCTCCCCTTCTTGGACTCCTGGGCTGCGCAGGACTTCTCACCAAGGCCTGCTCACCCTGGATAGAAGCATTATTGGCATGCCCGCGCTGGCCTTGCTCCATTTCTTCACGTTACCTATAGACGCTATTTTCAAAGGATACCTCTGGGGGATACCTCTAGAACTGCGCCGCTAGTCAGCAGGCGCAGAACGAGTAGACTCAGCGTGTCAGAGCGGCCTTCTGGAGTGCAGAAATGATGGCAAGCAATGGCCACGTCAAGACCGAGGAAGCTGAACAGCCGAAGGAGTCCCCAGGCGCCCAGAGAGCAGACCGGCTCCTGCGCGTCCAAGAGGCGGCTGTCATGCTTGGAGTCCACCCGAACACCGTCAGGATCTGGTGCGATTCTGGGTTGCTGAAGGCATTCCGGCTTGGGCCCAGGAGAGACCGGCGAGTGTCCCTGGAGGCAGTCATCCGCCTGCTCCAGTCGGACTGAGCCCCCAGCACCCGCCCCTTGTTGTTTGCTGCCCAGGACCAGGGAAAACGCCTGGGACCTATTTCAAGACTAGCTTGCTCCCGCCCCCTGAAGGGGGGAGCAATGCGCTCTGTGCAAGGGGCTCAGTGGCTCACCGTGGTTCTGAATGACGATGAATGATGTTGGCACAAGCTGGGGAAGGGCGAAACCGCACCTGAAGACCGGGGAGATGATGGTTGACAGGCTTCCAGGGCCGAGAGTAAGCTCCTCTCGTCCCATCGGATTAGGCCGGACCTGGTTGAAATGGGAAATGTCGGCTTACTGAGGAGGCAACTATGCAACGACGAATGAAAGTGCTGGTAATGGTTCTCGGTTTGGCCGCAGTTCTGCTCGTGACCGGCGGGGTCGCACTGGCGACACATAGCAACCCCAGCGAACTCCACGCCTGCTACAACAATAGCAATGGGCTGATGTTCTTCGTCAGCAACCCAGCCAGCTGCTCCCCAAATCAGACAGCAGTGACTTGGAACCAATCGGGCGTACCGGGTCCACAGGGCCCCGCAGGTCCACAGGGCCCCGCAGGTCCACAGGGCCCCGCAGGTCCACAGGGCCCCGCAGGTCCACAGGGTCCCGCAGGTTCACAGGGTCCCGCAGGGCTGAGCGGTCTCCAGACGGTGAGCGTCACCGAGAACCGGACCAACTCCGGAGCCCAGGCAGCCATTGCTAACTGTCCCGCAGGCAAACAGGTGATTGGCGGAGGAGCCCACGTTTCTCCCATTAACGGACCCCTGGCACTCCAGGTGAGTCGACCATTTGGCAACGGATGGGAAGCGAACGCGCACACCACAGTCGTGCAAAACTTCAACTGGAGCGTGACCGCCTACGCCATCTGCGCCACGGTAGCGCCGTAGCGACGGAAGACCGAAGGCAGACCGTCTTGGCTAACAGTGGTCCCCTAACCCGATGGATTGGGTGACCGCTGATCGGTTGGGGTATGTGAAGCTAAACGGTCTCGTACTTGATGCGACCTAAGACTTCTTAATATGTAGCCCGCGGAAGAACCGGGTCTACAGGTTCCACCGTTGAGGGATCGGCAAGGACGGCGAGGGGGAACAACGTTTAGGACTGGCTTGCTCCCGCCCCCCTGAACAGAGCGGAATTCATGTTCCTGCCCCGACGTGTCGGGGCTCAGGCCGAACGGTTGCGTGCATAATGCGCGGCCTAGATTGTCATGCTTCACTTCGTTCAGCATCTGGCGGGGAGGCAGCCCCACCACCAGATTCTTCGTCCCGACAGGTCGGGACTCAGATGACATTTTTCAACGGATTCCTGATTCACCATACTCGACTGTTGCTAGTCGCACCGGCGCTTTGCCCCCTCATGGAGGAAGGCCGAAGGCTGGGGTGAACCGCAGCCCAGCGGCCTACTCAATCTCCACCAGCAGGTCCCCGGCGCTGACGTTCTGGCCCGGCTCGATGTGCACCGCCTTGACCGTGCCGGCGCTGGCGACCCGGATGCTCTGCTCCATCTTCATGGCCTCGAGCACGCAGACCTCGTCGCCGGAGTTTACCCTGGCACCAGGCCGGACCGAGACCGCGACCACGCGGCCCGGCATGGGCGAGCGGATCTCCCGCTCGGCGGGAGGGGCAGGCGCCCGCACCGGCGACCCTGCCGTACCTGGGGAAACTTGCGGCTTCGCCCCTTGGCCCTCCACCTGCACCTCCACCGGCTGCCCATCCACCAGCACCTGAAGCTGCTGGCCAGGCCCCCGATGGACCTCCACGTCGAACCAGCGGTCACCCACCTTGAGACGAAACTTCTGGGGACGAGGCGGAGCGTTCATATCGGTCTCACCCCTAGACGTGCCTGCATCTGCAATCTTCGTCCTTCCCGGCGCCACCGTGCACCCTCATCGCGGGCCAGTTCCGGCCAGGAGGCAGCCATGGAAATTGCTGCGGCCACCACCGCCACTAGGTGCTGGGCCTGGCTCCCGGACGCCCCGTTCCTGGACCACAGGTGGCGCCGCACCGCATCGTGCACCACGGCCTCCGAGTTGGTCGAGACCATCGCGGTAGGCCCTGCCAGCCAGCGGCGGGGTCGCGCTGCCACCTGCGAGAGGAGCTGAGTAGTGTAGTTCCCAAGGATAAAGGTGGGATCGCCCAGGACAGCTCGAAGGGTAGGGGTGTTCGTCTTGACCCCTTCGACGACCAGGGAACGGACGGCCCCGGTGAGGCGCTGGATGGCCTCGCCCCGGGTCTCGCCCCAGACGATGACCTTGGCCAGCAGCGGGTCGTAGTGGGTCGTGACCTCCAGGCCGGGGTAGAGGGAGCTATCAACCCGCACGCCAGGCCCGGAAGGCTCCTCCACCCGCCGCACCACCCCAGACATGGGCAGGAAGGTGTCCGGGTCCTCCGGGTAGACGCGGGCCTCAATGGCGTGGCCACGGCAGGCCACATCCGCCTGAGTGAACGGGAGTGGCTCTCCCGCGGCAATCCGGACCTGGAGCTCCACCATGTCCAGCCCCATGACCATCTCCGTCACGCCATGCTCCACCTGGAGGCGGGTGTTCATCTCCAGAAAGTAGAACCGCCCTTCAGGGTCCAGCAGGAACTCCACAGTGCCGGCGTTGGTGTACTCGATATGGTGTGCCAGGGCCAGGGCAGCGCTGCACAGGGCATCCCGCTGCTGGGGGGTGATCTTGACGCAGGGGGTCTCCTCAATAATCTTCTGGTTTCGGCGCTGCACGGAGCAGTCCCGCTCGAACAGGTGCACCAGACGCCCATGCTGGTCCCCCAGCACCTGGACCTCCACGTGCGCGGCGTTGGGGACGTACTTCTCCACGTACAGCTCGCCCGAGCCGAAGGCGCCTCGCGCCAACGTGCGGGCCCGCTTCAGCACCTGCCGAAGCTCATCCAGAGAGGTGGCCACCCGGATGCCGATGCCCCCACCACCGGCGGCCGCTTTCAGCATCACGGGAAAGCCCAGCTCCCTGGCTGCCGCCAGGGCCTGGCGGTCGGTCACTGCGTTGTCCGTGCCGGGCACCACGGGGAGGCCGGCCTCCCGCGCCAGATGGCGTGCCATTACCTTGTCCCCCATACGCTCCATTACCTCGGGCCGGGGGCCAATGAAAGCCAGTCCCGCCTCCTGACACGCCCTGGCGAAATGCGGGTTCTGGGACAGGAAGCCGTAGCCGGGGTGGACCGCCTCGGCGCCGCTGCGCTGGGCGGCCTCGATGATTCGCGGGATGTTGAGGTAGCTCTCGGACGCGGGCGGCGACCCGATTCGCACTGCCTCATCCGCCATCCGCACGTGGAGCTTGGGCGCGTCAACGTCCGAGTAAACGGCCACCGTCGCGATGCCCATCTTCCGACAGGTACGGATGACGCGGCAGGCGATTTCACCGCGGTTGGCAATGAGGATTTTGCGGAACATTCCCGTTCTGCTACCTACAGCGCCCGTAGCCTCAGCCGGTCAGCGGCTTTGCATAGCCGCCAGAAGCACTCCGCAAACGTTAGCACGTCCCGTGCTGCGGTGGCAAGGGGCACACCACCCCCCAGAGTAGCGATAGACCCCCGTAGGGCGTCCCGACGTGTCCCGATGATGGTCATTAACCAAATACAACGACATCGCTGTCGCTGTCTCCACTGATACCTCATCCCCCCGACCCCCTTCTCCTGCTGGAGAAGGGGGAGAACAGTACCTGGGGGACACCCCCAGGCCCCCAGCAGTCCCGACTTGTCGGGACTGGCACCCTCCTGCGGGAAGGTCATGGTATTTCGTCAATGAGCATAATCGGGACACGTCGGGACGAACCTGCCCGCCCACGACGGTCGGGTTGGGAAACCCGAACTCCAATTGAATCGCTGTTTTCGGGTTGCCAATGCCCAGGCAGACCGGCCTGGAGCTCAGTCGGAGGCCCAGGGCAGCAGGCGCCCGGCACTAACCTGGTTCACGCAAGAAACGTTACTATCACTGTGGTATTCTACACCAGTGGGAATGTCCTTTGACTACTGGTGGTGTTGCGGAGGAAGTAGCTATGACGCCCCTGGAGCTTCAGCCGGTCCCTCACCCATCCCCCCGGCCCTCCCTGGCAGTCAAGGTAGCACTGATCTTAGTCTCCATGATGGCCGGCGGGGTGCTGACCTGGTCGCTCTTGGGACGGCTTCCGGGCTTCGCCCAGGCCGCCCCCCTCTATGACGAGCAGAAGGTGGTCTCTATCTACCAGCAGGCGGGTCCCGCGGTGGTGAAGGTCCAGGTGGTGCAGGACCGGCAGACCATTCTGGGGTCCGGCGAGGCCGTGGGCCAGGGGTCAGGCTTCCTCATTGACGGGCAGGGGAACATCCTGACCAACTACCATGTGGCGCAGGGCGCCACGCAGATCCGTGTGACCCTCTCCTCGGGCAAAGAGCTGGACGCAGAGGTGCTGGGCACCGACCCCGCTGAAGACCTAGCCCTGCTGCGGGTGGACCCCGCCCAGGTCCAGGACATCAGCCCGCTACCGCTGGGCGATTCCGCCGTGGTGCGGCCCGGCCAGATGGCCATTGCCCTGGGCAGCCCCTTTGGGCTCCAGGGATCGGTGACCGTGGGCGTCATCAGCGGGGTAGGGCGTTCCTTGCCCAGCGTGGTGAACCGCCCCATTACCGAGGTCCTTCAGACCGACGCTGCCATCTACCCCGGTAACTCCGGCGGGCCGCTGCTGGACAGCAATGGGTCCGTGGTAGGCATCAACACCGCCATCGAGTCCGGGACCGGGAGCGGCCGGAGCATTGGCTTCGCCGTGCCCATCAACACCGCCAAGCGGGCCCTGCCTGCCCTGATGGCCAAGAGCCAGGTGCGCAAGCCCTGGATGGGCATCAGCGGGATGCCGATGACTAGGGCGCTGGCGGGAGAACTCGGCGTGGAGTACCAGAAGGGGGTCTACGTGACCTCCGTCTTCTCCGGCAGCCCGGCCGAGCAGGCCGGATTGCAGGGTGCCCAGGTGGACCGGCTGGGGGAGTCCGCCTCCGGCGGCGACCTCATCACCTCCGCTGACGAGCAGCCTGTAGCATCCGTAGAGGACCTGGTGGCCTACCTGAACGGCAAGCAGCCGGGGGACCAGGTGACGCTGACCGTGGTGCGGGAGGGCGAGCAGCTCTCCCTGACGGTGACGCTGGCCCCATGGCCCGACGAGCCACTGCGAACGACCCCGCGCCTGCCGCGGAGGCAGAGGTAGGGGGTCTGACGGGCGCCCTAGCGCAGGGGCCCTACCCTGCTCAGCATGCAGACCAAAGCAGCGGAATATGGTGGCGGCGCGGCGCGCCGCCACCTTATTCCGCTGTCTCTCATTTGCCTGCACGGCTGGGCGCACTCACCTCCCCACTAGCTTGGTGACCGGCTCGCCGGCGCCGTAGAGGTAGGCGCCGCGGCCCGCCGAGCCGCCCACCACAGCGATGTCGAAGCATTCCGGCGTCTCCACGATGGGGAGAGGCGTGTCGGGGTAGTCCCACAGCCACTGAAGCTCCGGGTGCGCCGCCTGAAGGGCCTTGGGCCCCTTGTTCAGCATGAGCGTCTTGAATGGCAGCCGTGCGTGGTCGTACAGATACTTGCGGAGCACCGCCTTGTCCCAGCCGGCCCTCGCCATGAGCTGGGCATGCTCCGGGCAGAGGAGCAGCAGGTTGTGCTCTTTCTCCTCTGTCTTGTAGCGGGGGTCGCCACGTCGCCCAATGAGCCACAGCCCCGTGCCCACCTGGGCCACATTAGTTGCCGCTGTGCAGAAGACGTCGCCCAGGCGCTCCGGCGTCCTGCTCTCGAAGTCATGAAGCTCGCAGATGCCGTAGACGAACATCACGGTAACAGTGCTGTCGTCCTTCTGGAAGCCTTGCTCCATGTGGTAAGGCACCCAGGGGTTGGCCTCCTCGTTCTCGGCCACGCACAGGCTGTACTTGAGGGGCGAGCCGACCGTGTCCATGTCCGATACGCCGGGGTAGGTGTGCCCCACGTTCATCATGATGAGGCGCAGGGCACGGCCAATGACGGTGTTGGCATAGGAGGGCGAGCCCGGCCCCAGGGCGCAGGTCTTGCTGTTGAGGCCTAGCTGCTGGGTGATGGGGCCGTTGGCCAGTATTAGCGGGGCGTGGGGCCCGGTGGACATGGCCTTGTTGCGCAGGTACATCTTGGGTTCAGCCAAGCACTGCGTGGCCGCGATGAGTACGGGCAGGTGCTCCGGGCGGCAGCCGGCCATGACCGCGTTGACCGCCAGCTTCTCCACCGTGGCGTAGCCAAAGCCAGGCTCCAGCACACAGATGACCTCGTCGGGGCGGCGAACCGTACCGCGAAGCATTGCCTCCACGGCCCGCCGCGTCGGGGGCACCAGGGGAAAGCCATCACTCCAACCATAGCCCAGGAACTGCCGGTCCATGGCCGCGGCCGCCTCCAGCAAGTCCTCTCCCTCGAAGGCCAAGGTCTCATCCGGCAGGATGATGATCTCGCCCGACGCCGGCGCCGGCTCCCCCAGAGGGCCTGTCAGCCCTGCTACCACCTGGTCCAGGGCCGCGTCCACCATGGCATGGATGTGCTCCGGCGGCTGGTTGGTAAAGGGCGATGGCACCACCGCGATAGGCAGGGCCGCCATGCCGAAGCTGCGAGCGCTGCGTCGGGAGTCATGGACGAAGCCGCTGGCGGTCAGGGCCACGGTAGGCTTCCCCCGCTTCTCCAGCTCCACCATGTCGTGGACAAGCCACGACGTGCAGGACCCTCAGTCACTAGTCGTGCCCACTACCGCATCGCACTGAGCGGCAATGCGAGCGGCGTCCTCAGCGGTGCAGTGGCGCATGATGAAGCCTACGGAGCCAATGAAGTTCTTGAACGCGACCCCTGGATAGCGGGCTGCCAGGGCCTGGACCACCCGCTCCAGGGCGGCATCGCCTCCGGCCTTCATGTTCCAGTAGAGACCGATGGTCTTGCCCTCCAGGCCCCCCAGGCGGGGCGCCATGCGGAGCTGCTGCTCCCGCGGCTTGGCGACCGGGTTGAGGACTTCCAGTCTCGCCATCACGCACCTCCAAAGCATCAGAGCAGGTGGCGCTGTGGGCCGCCTCACGGGCCTGCCGGGCGATCAAAGGCAACCATAGCTGCTAAGCATCAGCCCACGGGCGGCGAGGCCACTTTCCCGAGCGCCTCCCTAGCGCTGCTCAGGAACCAGGCACCACCGGTGCGAATGAAGTCCAGGGGCGAGATGGTGAACATCCGCACCCCCTGGGCGGCGTAGCGGGCAATGCGCTCGAAATCGCGGGGCGAGAGGCCACCCAGGCTGGCTACCTTGCCGGCCTTGACCGTGGCCCCAACAATGCGGTCAATGGCCGCATCCACCTCCTTGACGGGCGCGAACCCCATGGACTGGCGCAGGTCCTTGGGGCCAATGTGGATGATGTCTACCCCCGGCAGGGCCAGGATGCCGGGCAGGTTAGGGATGGCTTTCACGTCCTCGATCATGACGACCACCATCGTCTCGCGGTTGGCCTCCTGGGCGTACTGCTCCTCCGTGACGCCTACCCCGTAGTTGGCGGAGCGGCCCAGGGCATAGAAGGTCCGCTGCCCCAAGGGATAGTACCTGGCCGCGTCCACCACCTGCTTCGCCTCGGCTGCGCTGCCCACTTGGGGCACGTGGACCCCCTGGGCGCCGGCGTCCAGGTAGCGCAGGATGAGGTCCGGGTTGTTGGGCACCCGGATGATCGGGGTGATGTTGAAGCTCTCGGCCGCACGAATCAGGTGCTCCACCGACTCCTCGTTCATGGGCAGGTGCTCGGCGTCCAGGGCCACGAAGTCGAAGCCCACGGCCCCCAGGACCTCCACGATGGCCGGCGAGGGGTTGCTGAGGTTGGCGCCGAACACGGTCTGGCCTGCGTCCAGCTTTCGGCGGGTCGCGTTGGGGCGCATCGCTCGTCCTCCTTTGCCTGTTGTTCAAACTAGCTTGGTAACATTCAGCACAGCCCCCCCTGTGAACATCTCTTTCCCAAGAGGGCGAAGCGGTCTAGCCCCGTGGTGGCCCCGCTCCATCAGAGGCCACCCCCTCGACGGGCGCGAAGCGGGCAGGCAAGAAGGGCTCTACGGGAACAGTCGGCGGCCTGCCGGCAAGGAGGTCGGCGATGAGGCGACCCGTCACCGGGCTCAGGTGGATGCCCTTGCGCCCGTGGCCGGTGGCCAGGTACACGCCTTCCCAGCCAGGGACCGGCCCGATGATGGGACGGTTGTCCGGGGAGAGGGGCCGCAGGCCGGACAGGTGCTGGACTACCTTCGCAGCCTCCAGGCAAGGCAGCACCCGCAGCACCCAGCCCAGGATGTAGTCCCTGCCCTGGGCGGTGGGCTTGTCATCGTAGCCGACGTCCTCCTCGGTGCTGCCGGCGCTCCACAGGCCATCCCGCCGTGCGATGAGGTGCCCCCACCGGGCCGAGGCGAGCAGCACCTTGGGTGGCGCTCCATCGAAGCGGAGCCGCACTGACTGCCCTTTGAGGGGGTGGACCGGGACAGGGAAGCCCAGCCACTTGCCAGCCGCTGCCGACGTCACGCCCATGGCCAAGACCACGGTGCGGCAGGGAATGCGGTCGTTGCGCAGGCGGACCGCTATGACCCTGGAGCCCTCACGCTCCAGGCCCAGGACCTCGCGCAGCAAGACGCGGACCCCCAGCTTCTCGGCTGCCTGAGCCAGGGCCAGCGTCAGGCGGTAGCTGTCCATCTGAACGGCCCCCTGGGCCACCAGGCCCCCCAAGACACCAGGTCCCAGGCGGGGCTCCATCTCCAGCGCCTCTTTGCGCTCCAGCCAGCGGGCCTGGGCCCCAACCAGGTGGGAGCTGGTAACCTGGGCCTTCAGGTACTCCGCCTCCTGCGGGGTGAAGGCTACCCGCATAGAGAGCTTCTCCTGGTACAGCAGGTCTATCCCCGTTTCCTGGGCCAGGCCCGGAGCCAGGCCTTTGAGCAGGCGGGTGCTCTCCACCAGAAGCTGCGAGTAAGGCCCTGGCTCAACGTGCTCCGATAGGGCGTCGCACCGGCCCGTGGCGTGGGCCGAAGCCCCACTGCCGATGGCCTCCCGCTCGATGAGCTGCACACTGGCCCCCTCCTTCGCCAGGAAGTAAGCCACCGCGCACCCTACCGCGCCACCACCTACCACTACAACGTCGGATGTGTCCATACCACCTCCTGCCGAGGGTCTTTCAGTTACCTCGTCCCTGTATCTGCCAGACCTCAAGTCTCAGTTAGATGCCTGGATGTCATGCTGAGCGAAGCGAAGCATCTCAGG
>JACQUK010000062.1 GCA_016210325.1 Chloroflexota bacterium | reverse complement strand
TCGCCCTTCGAGAGCCTCAGGGTGAGCGGACAATGTCAACAGACACTAGATGGCACACCAGCGGTCGAGCGTTCCACTGCTATTTGCGCGCCGGTGGGGTGCGTCGGGCACCGCGCTCGGCAGGCTTTGGCACGCTGTCACCGATGGGCGCCTCTTTCTTGCCGTCCTGGCTGCTCTTGGGTCCCTCTACGGTGGCGCCCGGCATGACCAGCAGCACCCCCCGTTCAGCCTGCCCTTTCTTCCGCCCTTTCTTGCTCCGCTCTGAAGGGGCCTGCTGTAGGCCGGAGAGCTCGCGTTGCAGGGCGGCCTTGACGTAAGACGTGTAGCGGCCTATGTGGCGGAACTTGTTGTATCGCTCCTTCAGCAGCTTGTCCGGAGAGAGCTTCTGGACCTGGGCCAGGCTGCGCACCAGCGCTTGGCCCAGCAGCCGGGCTGCCATCTGCGGGTCCGCGTGGGCGCCGCCCGCAGGCTCTGGCACCACGGTGTCAATGATCTCCATCTCCTGGCAGTCCGTAGCCGTCAGGCGCAGCGAGCGCGCCGCCTCCTCCGTCCGCGTCGCATCGCGGAACATGATTGAGGCTGCCCCCTCGGGGGAGATGGGCGAGTAGATAGCCCCTTCCTGCATCAGGATGTGGTCGGCAACGCTGAGGGCCAGGGCTGCTTCGCCGCCACCCTCGCCGATGATGGCGGCGATGGTGGGCACCGGGACCTCTACCATCTGCGTCAGCGTAGCTGCGATGGCGGCCCCCAGGCCCTCCTCCTCTGCCGCCAGACCTTGGGATGGCCCTGGCGTGTCTACAAGGGTAATGACCGGCAGGTGGAAGGTGCTGGCCAGGCGCAGCGCCCGCTGGACCTTCCGGAAGGCGGGGACCCCCATCTGCTCCTCAGCCGCAGCTACTGAGTCCCTGGACCGCCGCTGGCCTATGATGACGGAGGGGCGCCCTGCCAGGTTGCCCACTCCCCATACGATGCGAGGGTCATCGCTGGCCGTGCGATCACCGTGCAGCTCAATGAAGTCGGAGCAAATACGCTGGATGTAGTCCGTGGCCGTGGGCCGCCCCGGCTCGCGTGCCCGCTGCACCGCCTGCCAGGCATCCAGTTTATGCAGCTTGACCTCACGCGCTTTGGGGCTTTTCACCTTGTGGTCTCCCTCCGTCCAGAGCAGGCGCAGCAACTGGACAGCGGTGGCCTTGAGTTGCTCTCGGTCCACGATGAGGTCCAGGGTGCCTCGCGTCAGGTGGGCCTCGGCGGTGTGGGAATTCTGGTCCAGGGGGTCTTTCACTGAGCGCTGGAGGGTGCGCATGGAGGTGAAGCCGACCAGGGCGCCTGGCTCGGCCATCAGGACGTCTGCCAGGTTCACGAAGCTGGCAAAGACTTGGCCGGTCGTGGGGCTGGCCAGGACGCAGAAGAAGGGAAGTCCACGCTGGTGGAAACGGTCCGCGGCGGCCACCGTTTTGGCCATCTGCATAAGCGACAGCATCCCCTCCTGGATCCGAGCACCCCCGCTGCTGACCCAGGCGACCACGGGGTACCGCTTCCTGGCAGCATATTCGAAGGCCATGGCCACCTTCTCGCCGACCACGCACCCCATGGTGCCGCCCATGAAGCTGAAGTCCAGCAGCACCAACACGGCCTTGACCCCGCCGATGGTGCAGCGGCCCACCACCGCGGCGTCCATCAGTCCAGTCCGTTTCTGGTCCCGAAAGAGGCGCTTTCGGTACGGGACCTTGCTGTGGAAGGACAGTGGGTCCAATGAGGTGACCCGCCGGTACTTCTCCTTGAAGGTGCCGGCGTCAGCCAGCAGGGCTACCCGCTCGCGTGCAGTGATGGTGTAGTGGAAGCGGCACGAGGGGCAGACCCGGATCTCCTGGTACAGAGGCGCCTCGGCCAAGCCGGCGCCGCAGACCAGGCACCACTCTCGGGGCACGGAGGCCCAATCTCCCAGGCCCTTGCTTCGGTTGAACAGAGTTCCCAGCAACCACGAGAAGCCCCTGACCATCTACCGCTCCCCTTCAGCGTCCTCTTCGCCCCGGACCGTCTCCCGCGCCTTGCCAGGTTCTCCGACGGCCACCAACCCCATCTCTTCCAGGCGGTCCATCAGCCGGGCTGCACGGGGGTAGCCGATGTTCAGCTTGCGTTGAAGGAGCGAAGCGGAGATGTGATTGTACTTCGATGCCAAATCCTTGGCGCGCTCCAGCAACTCATCCCCTTCTTCCTCCTGAGGCACAGCCAGCACCAGGGGAGGGACATACTTGCTCGGCTGGTCCTTCCAGTGGGCAACCAGCCGAGAGACTTCATCGTCAGAGATGTAGGTGCCTTGGAGTCGCTTGGACTTGGGCAGGTTGATAGGCAGGAAGAGCATGTCACCCTTGCCCAGGAGCTTTTCTGCCCCCACCGAGTCCAGGATGGTGCGTGAGTCTACCTGGGAAGAGACGGCGAAGCTGACTCGACTGGGGAAGTTGGCCTTGATGAGGCCCGTGATGACGTCCACGGAGGGCCGCTGGGTGGCTACGACCAGGTGGATGCCCACAGCGCGCCCAAGCTGTGCCAAGCGGCAGAGGCTGTGTTCCACGTCCACTGGCGCCGACATCATCAGGTCAGCGAGCTCGTCAATGACTACCACCAGGTATGGCATGTGCTGGTCCAGAGACTGGACTTTTTGATTGTGCACCTGGATTGTGCGTGCCCCTACTGCCTCCAGCCGCTTATAGCGCTCCTTCATCTCGCCGATGAGCCCCTTCAAGATGGGCACCGCCGTCTCCGCCTCCACGATGACGGGTGTCACCAGGTGGGGGATGCCGTTGTAGGGGGTCAGCTCCACCCGCTTGGGGTCTACCATGAGGAGACGGACATCGTAGGGGGTAAACTGCATCAGGAGGCCGGCGATGACCGTGTTGATGCACACGCTCTTGCCGCTGCCGGTGGCACCGGCGATGAGCAGATGGGGCATTTCAGCCAGGTCAGCCACTACGGCTTCGCCGCCGCTGCCCTTTCCCAGGGCGGTGGGAAGTTGCCCCTTGCGGCGTAGCGCCCTGAAGGTGTCGGTGGCCATCAGGCTGCGCAGGGTCACCACGCTGGGGTGAGAGTTGGGGACCTCCAGGCCGACGAAGGACTCGCCGGGCACCGGGGCCTCAAAGCGAATGCTGGAGGCAGCCAGGGCCAGGGCCAGGTCTTTTTCTCGCTGGAGGACCGTGTCTACCTTGACCCGGGTCTTCTCTTCAATCTTGGTAAAGACCGGGGAGCCTGCACCATTGGTCTTGGGACGTCCCTCACGGTCCCGCTCTCGGACCTCACGGTACTTCCGTACCCACCCAGGGACAAGGCCAAACTGCGTGACCACAGGCCCCGGGCGGATCTCATCCACGCCCACTTCAATGCCGTAGTCGCTCAGCGTGCGCTCAATGAGCTGGGCTTTCTCCAGGTTCTCTTCTTCGCTGACGGCATACTCTTCCCGTTCGTCCAGCATGGCCAAGGGCGGCAGTCTCCAGCCACCCACCGACCGACCGCCTCTGCGCTGCCCCGGCCCTTCCGGCGCCTCTTCGGCATCAACGGCGACGGCTGGGATGGTCTTTCGGCCGGCCCGGGAGGGCGTTCCACCGGTCGAGGCCAGGCCACCAGAGCCAGGTTGCCTGCGCCAGGCCCGGAACAGCACTATGGCCAAGCTCCTCACGAGTCTCCACAGGGAACGATCGAGGGGCAGCACGCGGTAGCCCATTGCCACTCTCCTGGCCATGGCCGAGGCAACCCCTGCCAGCCATTGGGTCGCCTTCCAGGTCGGTTGTGGCACACCCAGGGCTGCGGCAACGAGGACTACTCCTGCCAGGCGGAGCACACCAAGGGCCGGGTAGCTGCCTGCGATCCACTGTCCCAGCACGCCACCGCTGCCCGGTGCGACCAGAGCCAGAATACCCGCTACCCCCATAACTAGAACGAGTAAAGCGAGCCAAAGGTTCACGCGGAGCAGCCAGCGGGGGCGCATTTTCAGTACCACGAGCACCGCTACTGCCCAGAGGGCCAGGGCACCCACCCCGAACCCTAGGAAGGGCCACAGCAGCAAGGCTACCCCAGCCCCAGCAAGAAGGGCCAGCAGAATGCCCAAGAGATAGAGCGAGGCCCTGCTATCGTGTCGCCGGGTACGGCGATGGAGACCTCTTGCAGAGGACACTGCGGCCCTACCCATCGTATCTACCTCCTCTGTACCCTGTGGGCCCCCCTGGCCGGGGGCGCTTTCATCTCTAGTAAACCGTATTATACCGAATTATACCGAGAAACGTGCCGATTACACCTCTACGGCCACCGGCAATATCATCGGGCGCCGCCCTGTCTCATGGTGCAGCAGTGAGCCGAGGACTTCCTTCACCTTCACGTTGACATAAGACCAGTCTCTTGGCAATCCGTGTTCGTCTCGGAGCGCCTCGACCACTGCTGTGGCAGCCTGTTCCAGGACCTCCCCAGCCTCGGCCTCATCAACAAAGCCGCTGGAGACCAGTTCCGGGCGGCGCAAGAGCTCACCGGTGTGCTTGTCCAGGGCAAGAATCACCACCAAGATCCCCTCTCGGGAAAGGGCCTGGCGGTCCCGCAGGACAATGCTGTCAGGGTCCCAGAGGCGAAGGCCGTCCACGTAGATATTCCCGCAGGGGAACCCCTCCAGCACACGCCCGTCCGTAGGGGTCAACTCCAGCACGTGTCCGTCTTCCAGCACGAAGGTCCGCTCGGGGGATATCCCCAGGGTGCGGGCCAGGTCCACGTGGGCCACCAGATGGCGGTACTCACCGTGCACGGGCACGAAGTAGCGTGGCCGGGTGATGCTGAGCATGAGCTTCAGCTCCTCCTGGCTGCCGTGCCCGTGCACGTGGACCAGGGCGTTGCGGTGGTAGAGGACCCGCGCTCCTTGGCGGCACAGGTTATCAATGGTGCGGCTGATGAGGGTCTCGTTGCCGGGAATGGGAGATGCGGAGACGACGATGGTATCCCCCTCTTCGACCTCCACGTCGCGGTGGTCCCGGTTGGCGATGCGCACCAGGGCTGAGGTGGGTTCGCCCTGGGACCCCGTGGTCACCAGAATGAGCTTCTTGGGAGGCAGGTGCCGAATCTCGTGCCAGGACTGTATCAGGCCAGAGGGGGCCTGAAGGTAGCCCATCTTTAGCGCCATGTTGACGTTGTCGGCCATGCTGCGCCCCACCACCGCGACTTTGCGCCCGTGGCGGGCTGCGGCATCCACTACCTGCTGGACGCGCGAGATGAGGGAAGCGAAGGTGGCCACCATCACGCGCCCTGGCGCCTTGTCGATGATCCGGTCCAGGGTCTCGCCTACAACCTGCTCCGAGGGGGTGTACCCCGGCACCTCAGCATAGGTGGAGTCGGACAGCAGCAGGAACACCCCCTGGGCCTCCAGCCTTGCCAGCTCCTTGAAATCGGTCGGGAAGCCGCTCACCGGCGTGTGGTCAATCTTGAAGTCGCCGGTGTGGACCACCAGTCCCAGGGGGGTTTCGATGGCCAGGCCCATTGCGTCAGGGATGCTGTGGCAGACCGGGAAGAAGGTGACGGTAAACTCGCCCAACTTGACGGGGTCACCTGGGCGCACCTTGTGCAGCTTGGCCTCTTTCAGCAGCCGGTGCTCCTTCAGCTTTACGGTGATGAGGTCGTAGGCCAGCCCCGCAGCGTACACTGGCACCGGGAGGCGGGGCAGCACATATGGGAGGGCACCGGTGTGGTCCTCGTGGCCGTGGGTGATGACAATGCCCCTGACCCGGTCTTTCCGCTCCAGCAGATAGGAGATGTCCGGGATCACCAGGTCTACTCCCAGCATCTCCTCTTCTGGAAACATCACGCCGGAGTCAATGACTATGATGTCTTGCCCGCACTCCAGGGCCATCATATTCTTGCCGACCTCCCCCAGCCCACCCAGGGGGATGACGCGGAGGAAGGATGGTGTTGAGGAGAAATGCGTGCTCATGGCTGGCTTCGTGCCTTTCCTTCTCAGGGTCCCCCCCCGTGGCACCCTCGGCTCCCCCCTTGGTGGGCATCGCTGCCCCGCCCCAAATGCAGCAACTCTCGCTTACAGCAGGCTAAGTTGCTTTGGGCCCTGGCCGGACTCCTGCGGCCCCTGCTTGCGTGCCGCTTCCACCACCTCTGGGAGGCGTTTGATGTCCTCAAAAAGGTATTTCCTGAGCCCTTCGTTGTGCAGGGCGGCAGCAGGATGGTACATGGGAAAGACCATTCTACCGTTCCAGGCTCGCGGCTTGGCATGGGCTTTTGAGATAGTCTCGTTAGGTACGAATTTGGCCAGGGAGTACCGCCCCAGGGTGATGATGACCCTGGGGGCCAGAAGCTCAATCTGCTGGTCCAGGTACTTGCTGCACGCCTCGATTTCGGCTGGCAAGGGGTCGCGGTTGTTGGGTGGCCTGCACTTCACAACGTTGGTGATGAAGACATCGGTGCGACGGATACCTGCCTGGCCCAGAAGCTCATCCAGCAGCTTGCCGGCCGGCCCCACAAAGGGGCGGCCTTGCTGGTCCTCGTGGTAGCCCGGCGCCTCCCCGATGAACAGGGCGTCCACGTGTTCAGGCCCTTCACCAGGGACCGCCTTGGTGCGGCCGCGCGACAGGGGACAGTCAGTGCACACGCTGATCTGCTTCGCCAGCTCGGACAACGCGCTCATCGCCCCTCCGGGAGGGGGGTAGCCCTATTTATTGTAGCATCATAGCACAGGCAGAGCGCACCACCAAGGGATGTGCGCGCACCGGATGCGGCCGCCGTTGCGGGAGGAGCGTTGTCAAGCTACAATACCAACGTGCCCTTTGGAACAGCTTCAACTCCGCAGGAGAGGTGTCCTGTTTGATTACCACAGTAGTGGGGAACTATCCCAAAATCGGGCCTGGCACCAAGGCGCCCAACCTGCGCGCCGCTATTGCCCGCTACGACGACGGCAAGATCACCCTGGAAGAGCTCCATCGTGTTGAGGACCAGGTCACCATCGAGGTGCTGGAGGAGCAGGCCCGGGCTGGGGTGGACATGGTGACGGATGGGCAGGTCCGCTGGGAAGACAGCCAGACCTACCTGGCCCGCCGCCTTGGCGGCTTCAGTATCAACGGCCTCATCCGCTACTTCGATACCAACACCTACTACCGCCAACCCGTGGTGGAAGGTCTGGTGGAATGGCGCGAGCCAATCACCGTGCGTGATTTTCTCTTCGCCAAGGAGCATAGCTCCAGGCCTGTGAAGCCGGTGTTGCCAGGCCCCTACACCCTGGCCAGGTTGTCCCATGACCGCCATTATCACAACCTCGACGCCCTGACCTTGGCTCTGGCTGTGGTCTTGAACAGCGAAGCCAAGGAGCTGGAAAAGGCCGGCGCGACCATCATCCAGTTCGACGAGCCGGCCATTCTGAGGCACAAGGGCGACTTCTCCCTCTTCCAGAAGGCGATGGAGGCGTTGGCCCGGGGCCTCAGGGCCAAGCTGGCCCTGTACACCTACTTTGGGGACGTCTCCGGCCTGGTGCCGTTGTTCTTCCAGTTGCCGTTCCAGGCCTTTGGTCTGGACTTCGTGATGGGGCCCAAGAACTATGACCTGCTGGCTGGGTTCCCTGCCAGTAAGGAGCTTGGTCTGGGCATAGTGGATGCCCGCAACACGCGGCTGGAGGCGGCCGAGGAGTTGGCAGGGGCAGTGCGCCGCGTGTCGGCCGTTGTGCCGGGGGAGCGGCTGTACCTGAACCCCAGTTGTGGCTTGGAGTTCCTACCCCGCGACACTGCCTATCGCAAGCTAGCGCGGATGGTAGAGGGGGCCAAGCAAGCCCAGGAGGCGGTCCGATGAGCAAGGGGCTATTGACCACGGCGGTTGGCAGCTACCCCAAGCCAGACTATCTGCTGAAGGCCAGGACGCAGGTGGCCCGTGGCGAGATGGGCCTGGAGGCGCTGGAGGAGCTGGAGCGTAAGGCCACCGCTTTCTGGATCAAGACCCAGGAAGACCTGGGCATGGACATCCTGGTGGATGGCGAGATGTACCGAGGCGACATGGTGACCTACTTCTCGGAGAACCTGGAGGGGTTCACTATCAGCGGCCTGGTGCGCTCTTACGGCAACCGCTACTACCGCAAACCCATCGCGGTTGGCCCGGCGCGTCGCAATGGCCCCATCACCGTCAAGTGGTGGCAATACGCTCAAAGCCTGACGTCCAAGCCGGTGAAGGGGATGCTGACTGGCCCCTACACCATGGTGGACTGGTCCTTCAATGAGTACTATCCGGACCGTCGTGCCTTTGTACTGGACATGGCACGGGTGGTACACGAGGAGGCCCTGGACCTGGAGCGAGCGGGTGCCCGGTACATCCAGATTGACGAGCCGGCGGCCTCTACCCGCCCTGAAGAGATGGAGTTGGTAGCCGAGGCCCTGGGCATCGTCACCAAGGGGCTTACTGCCTACACGCTCACCCACATCTGCTATGGGGACTTCGTCGGGGTGTTCGACCGTCTGGTCCGCCTGCCGGTGGACAACCTGGACCTGGAGATGGCTAATAGCGGCTTTGACCTGCTGGGGCTGTTCAAAAAGACGCCTACGGACAAGGCGCTCTCCATGGGCGTGGTGGACGTGCACAGCCACGTGGTGGAGAGCGTAGACC
>JACQUK010000004.1 GCA_016210325.1 Chloroflexota bacterium | reverse complement strand
CGACATGATCCGCTCGGTCAGCACGATCTCAATAGCCAGCTTCGACATTGATAAGGTCAAGAAGACCTATACCGATGTCCTCGGCCTGGACCCGCCGATACGCAGCACGGTCTATCCCAACGGGCGTTACCGGGAACACAGCCTCATGATCGGTACCGTCCTCCTGGAGTTGCTACAGCCTCTGGAGGGCACGGCCGGGCCAGGCGGCGGGGGAATGGTCCGCTTCCTTGAACGCCACGGCGAGGGGCTGTACCTGGTTACGGTGGGCCTGGGCGACGACCCCGAACGATACTCCAAGCGTCTGGAGTCAAAGGGAGTTAAGGTCTTCTGGGATGTCCAGGGTGGTGGGCGCGTGGCCGATGGCCTGGAGAAGCCCGTGAGGCCTCAGGTGGCTCACCCTGTTCACCCCCTGATCCACCCGCGCTATACCCACGGCGTGCTGTGGGAACTGGGCCGGTTCTACCCGGACGTAGTCAAAGAGCAAGCTCGCCCGACTAACGTGTTCAGGAAGGTCATGGCCGTCAGCATCATGTGCCACGACAACGATATTGCCCTGAAGACGTACACCGAGGCCCTGGAACTGGACCCGGCCGTGCGCAGCACCGTCTATGAGAAGGGTGGTTACAAAGAGAACACGCTGGCCATGGTGGACATCTCGCTGCTGCTGCAGCAGCCGCTGGCTGGCGCTGACGCGCCAGGCCGGGGCGGGGACATGGCCCGCGCACTCAGGCAGCGTGGCGAGGGACTCTACATGGTCACCGTTGATGTGGACGATCCCGTGGCGTATGCCAAAGGACTGGAAGCCAAAGGCGTTCGGGTGGACCGGTTCGAGCCTGAGAACGGGAAGGTCGTCAGCGGGCCAACCAAGCCGCCCTTCTCTGCGGGAACGGTCCATGCCCTTATTGACCCGGCCTTCACCCACAGCGTGCTCTGGGAAGTGGGGCGCTTCCGGCCGCTCTATGCGTAGCTCGCCCTTCAAGGATTGGGGATGAGCCAGGATAACCCAAATAAACTGAAGGAGGCAAGCAGATGGCTGTCCCTGTAAGAGAAGAAGCCAAAGGTATCTACAGGTTGGGGCCACTGGATACCGGGAGGCCCAGCGCTAACACCAGCCCGTTCCTGGTGGTGGGCGAGAAATGCTCGGCTGTCGTGGAGCCTGGGGAAGAAGGGCAGGTGCCGCAATTCCTGGAGGGGATGAAGCAGATAGGTGTGAGCCCGGACAAGGTAGCCTATGTGATCGCCTCTCACATCCACTTGCACCACGTCCAGGGAGTGCCGATGCTGCTGAAGGAACTGCCCAATGCCAAGTTCGCAGTCCATCCCAGGGGAGCGCCGCACATGATCGAGCCTACCCGTCTCTGGGAGAGCACCTTCGCCATATTCGGACCGAACTGCTACAAGCCGGTGCAGCCCGTGCCTGCGGACAGGGTGATGATGGTCAACGACAACGAGATGCTGGACCTGGGAGGCAGGCAGTTACAGGTCATCTGGACGCCGGGCCACGCGCCCCACCACATCTGCATGTTCGACACCTTGACCAAGACCGGGTTCCCCGGAGACGCTTTCACGACCGGCGAGGGGTCCTTCGGCAGGCCAGGTAAACCCGGCGAATCCCCGACCATATTCAATCCGGAGTTGGCTCTGGCCAGCATGTACCGTTTGAGGGACCTGAAGCCCACATTACTACTGACCTTCGGCAACCAGCGGGCCATGCCGGGCGACGATACCCTCAGAGGGGCCGAGGCCTGGCTTCTGGCAACCTGGCGGATATGCCTGGAAGGCCTGAGGCAGAAGGTAAGTCTGGCCGAACTGGACAAAAGGTGCGATGCGTATATGGACTGGACCAGGACGGAGCGCCAGCAGGGATACGCGGTTGGTGGAAACGTGGCACAACGGGACCGGGGCGCCCCTCCCGCGTTGATACAGTACCTTCTGAGGCAGGACTCAACTTTGCAGCCGCCCGCCGGCGCCGAGAAGAGGACACGCACCACAGGCGAGGCGTGGCGAGAGGCGCATCCCAAGCAGGGACAGGCCGGCGCACGCTAGCGAAAACAGCAGCCTGGGACCCGTGGACTGCCGGCGTACCTGGTCGTAGCAGCAGACACTGAGGTCGCTGCAGGCTGGGTTGGGGAAAGTGGTATGTGGCTGGCTTGGCGCGGGGCAGGGGTCCAGGCCGGGCCGGCTATGGCTCTGGTGGTGCTTGCCAGCAAGGTTCAGAATTGCCCGGTATGGGTGTAGATTGGAGGAGAAAGGAATAATGGCTGGAACGGTCGTCCCGATCACGGAGGTGCTCCCGGGGATCATGAGAATCGGGCCGGTGGCCACAGGTCATCCCAGCGCGCCCACCAGTCCGTACTTGATCATTGGCAACAAGCGCGCCATCGTCATCGAACCGGGGGAGGATGGCCAGGTGGACCCCGTCGTTGAGGCCGTCAAGATTTGCGGCGTAGACGTCAATGACGTTGACTACGTCTGGGCCTCTCACATCCACTTCCACCACATCCAGGGAGTACCCTGGTTGCTCAAGAAGCTGCCCAAGGCCAAGTTCCTGGTACATCCCCGGGGCGCCCCGCATCTCATCGAGCCGACCCGGCTCATCCAGAGCACCATCGAGGTATTCGGCGACAAGTGCTATGGCCCCTTCGAGGCCATACCCAAGGAGCGGGTACAGGCCGTCGAGGACAACCAGGTTATCAGCGTTGGCGGGCGGGAGCTGCAGATCATCCACGCGCCGGGCCACGCCCCTCACCACATGGCCCTCTTCGACCGTCAGACCAGAGCACTGTTCTATGGCGACATCGCCGTCCTGGGGACCCCCGGCACCTGGCGCGGTTACCACGATGTGAGGCCGCCGCTCTTCGACATTGACAAGTTCGTGGAGACCATTCACCGCTACCAGGCGCTGAATCCCTCCATCATCCTCACCTTCACCTACGGGGGAGTAAGCCACAACCCCCAGCAAACGTTGCGCTGGGCCGAGGAAGACCACTTGACCATCGCGCGCATCTGCGAGCAGGGCATGCGGCAGAAGCTGCCCATCAGGGACATATACCGGCAGGTGGCCGAGTACGAGAGGTCGGTGGGCGCCGCCGCCGACGTGGAGGCCGCGTCTAACCCCGAGCGAGGTTCGGGAGGGATAATGGGTCTGTTTGCCTATCTCAAGAGGAAGTACCCCGAGCTGGAGATGCCGGTCAGCCCCAGGACGCGGGGGGCCAGTGTCCAGCCGAGACAGGGGAGCTAGGTGGTCGGGCGCGCCGATTTGTGACTTATGGCACGCAACACCGGTGCGGCAAAAGGAAGGAGGCCGAGGGAGCGAGAACGGTAGCATCCATCCGCCTGTTGAGAAGTAGTCGGGGAGCTGTTGGCTCGCGAAGACGGGCCAAAGGTCCGACCGAGGAACACTAGGGAAAGGAGGCACCATGGCTATCCCCGTAACAGAGGTAGCCAAAGGCATCCTGAGAATAGGTCCGCTGGAAAGTGCGCACTCCGAGAGGACCTCCCACTGGAGCGCACTCACCAGCCCATACCTGGTGGTGGGCAAAGAACGCGCGGCCTTGGTGGAACCGGGGGAGGATGTGCAGGTGCCTGGCACGGTGGAGGCCATCAAGACGTGCGGGGTCGGCCTGGACCGGGTGGCATACGTCTGGGCCTCTCATATTCACCTGCACCATATTCAAGCGCTGCCAACCCTGTTGCCCCACTTTCCCAACGCCAAGTTTGTAGTACATCCACGTGGGGCCCCCCATGTGATAGAGCCCACCCGGCTCGTCCAGAGCACCTTGGAGGTGTGGGGTGACAAATGTTATGGCCCATTCTCACCTATCCCCAGGGAGAGGGTGATGCCCGTGGACGATGGCCAGGTGTTGGACCTGGGCGGGAAAGAACTGGAGATCATCCATGCTCCGGGCCACGCACCCCATCACATGGGACTGCTTGATCGCCAGACCCGGGCGCTCTTCTTCGGCGACACCTCGCGACTGGACACGCCGGGCTATGAGCGGGGCTACCACGACATCAGGCCCCCTTTGTTCGACGTGGAAAAGTTCGTCGCGAGCATCCATCGTTTCCAGTCCCTCAGACCTTCGATCATCCTCACCTTTACTTATGGAGGTGTGAGCCACTCGCCGGAGAACACTCTGCGTTGGGCTTTGGAGGACCACCTGGCAATAGAGCGTATCTGCCTGGAGGGGCTGAGAGAGAAGCAGACCTTTAGGGAGATATGGCGGCGGGTGGGCGAGTACGAAACCAGAGTGGGAGGCGGCCACGTGGCCGCGGAACCGGAAGCGGGCTCGGGGCAGGTCCTTGGCATGGTGAACTACCTCAAGAGGAAGTACCCCGACCTGGAGATGCCCGGGGATTTGAGACGGAAGCGGACATTCTAACAACAGCCCTCGCTGGCCAGTGAACCTGGAACACGCCAGGAGTGGTCCGGCCTTTTATGTTGGGAGCGGCGGTGAGGGCCACCAGGCACTGCAAGAGGCACATCTGGGCTAGTGTAGCACTGGATAGCCCAACAAATTAATTGAGGAGGCGACATGTTACCCATAACCAATGTCCCGGTAACGCAGGTAGCCAAGGGCATTCACAGGATCGGTCCGCTGACCACCGGCCACACCAGCCATCCCACCAGCCCCTACCTCATCGTGGGCAAAGAGCGGGCCATAGTGTGCGAGCCAGGACAGGACGGCCAGGTGGAAGGGAT
>JACQUK010000055.1 GCA_016210325.1 Chloroflexota bacterium | reverse complement strand
TCTTCCCCCTCTCCCTGCCAGGGAGAGGGGGTCAAGGGGGTGAGGGTCAACAGTGGACCAGCGACGCCAATGTCGCTGTAATTGGTTGATGACCATTAGGGTGCGGTGTCCAGGCAATTTTGGGACTGCTTCAGAAATCGTGTGAAGAAGAGCGGCTACAAGTGTACCTCGGTGAGCGGCGCCCAGAGATAAGCACTGTTGTAGAGAACTATCTCCAGGCTGTCTACAAGCTCCAGGAGCGGGGGGAACGTGTCTTCCTTTCGAGGCTGGCAGATGCCGTTCACGTCTCGGCAGCCACCGTGGTGGGGATGCTCAAGCGCCTGGCGGCCCAGGGCCTCGTGCAGGTCACTGAGAGCAAGGAGATAACGCTGACGCGCCGTGGCACCGAGATCGCGGAGTCGGTGGTGCGGCGGCACCGCCTGGCCGAGCGCATGCTGGTGGAGTTGCTAGGGATCGCCTGGCACCGCGCCCACGAGGAAGCCCACCGCTTTGAGCACGCCATCTCGCCCCATGTGGAGGAGAAGCTGGCGCAGGTGCTAGGGTACCCTGCCACCTGCCCATTCGGGAACCCGATCCCCGGCTACGGGGGCCAAGTCAGCCCGCCCGACACACGGCCTCTGAGCGAAGCCACAGGCGGCGAGGAGGGCACTATTGAGCGGGTCCCGGAGGAGGACCAGCAACTGCTGGAGTTCTTTGAAGCCAACAACCTGAAGCCCGGCGTGGCGGTGCACGTCAAGGAAGTGGCGCCCTACAAGGGGACCGTTACCCTCAGCATAGGCGGCCAGGACGTGGTCCTGGGCACGCAGGTGGCCGCGGCCATCCTGGTGCGTGCCCCTGGCGCGAAGAGCAACTAATGACGGCTGCTAGGTGCCCTGCCCTTCCAGCTTGGCCAGGAAGGGCATAAGGGCCTGCTCGAAGCCCGCCGGGTTGTCACCAGGCACCAGGTGGCCAGCCTTCGGGACCTCCACCAAATGGCAGCTAGCGCGCCCCTGCTGCATCCGTTGGGCCACTGAGGCGTCCAGGATATCGCTCTCAGCGCCGCGGACGATCAGGGTTGGGCAACGTATCTGCCCCCAGGCCTGCCAGGCGGCTTCGGGGGCTAGCATCTGCTGCCGCCGCAGGCGGTACTGCGGGTCCCGCAGTACCGCGTCGTACTTCCAGGTCCAGCGGCCATCCTCGATGCGCTTCAGGTTGTGCTTCAGGCTGCCGCGGACCTGCCACTCCGGACGGTTGGGCTGGTAGCCCCTGGTACGCTGGACGAAGGCCTCGAAGGAGTCCAGCACATCGTCCTGGGCCACGAAGGATGTGATGCGCTGTACCCCCTGTCGGCGCGTCTCAGGCCCCGTGTCCACCACCACCAGCGCCTGCACCTGCTCGGGGTGGCGGGCGGCATACAGGTAGGCGTTGCGCCCCCCCATAGACAGCCCCATAAGGAGGAAGCGTTGTAGCCCCAGGACGCGGACAAACTCCTCCGCGTCCCGGACCTGCGCTTCCTGAGAGTAGTCGCCGTCCGGGGCCCAGGCGCTATCGCCGTGGCCCCGCTGGTCCAGGGCCAGCATGTGGTACCGTTGGCATAGCGCCAAGGCAGCGAAGTCCCAAGTGTGGGCGTTCTGGGCAAAGCCGTGCAGGCAAAGCACCACAGGCTCGTTGCGTCCGCCCCAGTCCAGGTAGTGCAGCTTCAGGCCGTTGACCTGCACGAACCGGTCTTTGGGCTGGCGCTCCTCGGCCACGGTGGTGCCTGCGCGCCGTGCGGCCTCCAGCAGGGGTAGACCAAAATCTTCAGCCACCCGTTCCTCCTGCAACGCCAAAGGCTGCCACCATCTTAGCGCAGCCGTCAGGCAGTTGCTAGCCAAGGGACGTGGCGGCAGAAAAGCGCCGCTACTCCGGTGGCCCTTGTGGCCGCTTGCTGGCACATGTGGGACAGGGGCAGGCTTCTCGCACAACCTCGTAGGGGTAGATGCCGGTGGAGTGGCCGTCGCTCCACAGGAACTGGACGGCGTAGCGCCCCACGATCAGGTAGTCCAACGCCTGAACGTCCTCAGGCACCGTGGTGGGGTCCAGGCTTTGGCGGCGGGGCCACTCGCCAATGCACCCAGCGCAGCGGCACCGCAAGCGCAGGTAGCGATGGGGGTAGGCGCTCTTGTGGCCGTCCCCCCACTCGATGCTGACCGCCTCGGGGGTGATGAGCACGTTGCGGGGCTCGATGGTCCTCTTCTCCGACATGACGGCTCCCTATAGACACCTGATGCTCTCATTGTAGCCGCTCAAGTTGGCCCAAGGAAGGCGATGGCTTTCGCCTGAGCAAGTGGATGCAGTTGTCAATACAGGCTGTGCCAAGTAGCCGCCCTCATTGCGGTGCGGGTCCAGGCCGCTAGAATGGGGGAAACCGCCGCCTGGAGGTGCACCCATGCCCGGCCCTCGCGTCTTCGTGTCTCGGCGCATCTTTCCGGAGGTCATCCAGCGGCTGGCCCAGGGATGTCAGGTGTCCATGTGGGAGGACCCTATGCCTCCGCCGCGTGCCGCACTGTTGGCCCAAGTGGCTGACTGCGACGGCCTTTTCGCCACGATTACGGAGCGGGTAGACGGGGAGCTAATGGCGGCGGCGCCGCGGCTGAGGGTGGTGAGCAACATGGCTGTGGGGTACGACAACGTTGACGTGGCCGAGGCGACGCGTCGCGGCATCCTAGTGGGCAACACCCCCGGGGTGCTCACCGAGACCACCGCCGACCTGGCCTTCGCCCTGCTGCTGGCGGCGGCCCGCCGAGTGGCTGAGGGGGACCGCGCTGTGCGCCAGGGCGCGTGGAGGACCTGGGACCCGATGGGCTGGCTGGGCTACGACATCCACGGCGCCACCCTGGGCATCGTGGGCCTGGGGCGCATCGGCCTGGAGGTGGCGAAGCGTGCCCGGGGGTTTGGCATGCACATTCTTTACCACAGCCGCCAACGGCGCCCAGAGGCCGAAGCCCAGTACAACCTGACCTACTGTGCCGACCTGGACACCCTGTTGCGCCAGGCCGACTTCGTGACGCTACACGTCCCGCTAAACAAAGAGACTCACTACCTCGTTGGTGCAGAACAGCTTCGACAGATGAAGCCCACCGCCATCCTGGTGAACACGGCGCGCGGCAGCGTGGTGGACCAGCGGGCGCTTTACGAGGCCCTGCGGGACGGCGTGATAGCGGCGGCGGGCCTGGACGTCATGGAGCAGGAGCCGGTGCCGCTCGATGACCCGCTGCTGACGCTGCCCAACTGCGTGGTGACGCCCCACATCGGCAGCGCTAGCGTCGCTACCCGCCGCCGCATGGCCGAGATGGCAACCGACAACCTGCTGGCCGCCCTCGGGGGCCAGCCCATGCTCAGTTGCGTGAACCCAGCGGTAGCCAGATACTGAGAAGGGCCCTGGTGGCATAAGGGACTACCTTCAAACAGGGAAGCAGGTCATGTGGCTAGCTGTGCGACTCTCTGGGGCGCTCTTGGCCGTGGCGCTCTTGGCCAGCATTTTGACTGAGAGCCCGCAACCCTCCCAGGGGGTGTTCGCGGTAGCTCGCGACCGCTTCTGGGCCAGTAACTCCGCGGCGGCACCGAACACCTCCAACGCCAACCTGGTGAAAATCACGGTGACCCAGAGCGATTACGCCGCCGGTGGCAAGGCTGACACGGGTCCAGGCCAAAGGTTCGACGTGGTGGTGACCAACCTAGCCACGGGCGAGAAAGCATATGGCAATGTGGATGCCAACGGGGCCGCCATCGCCGCGGGCGGGAAGGCGACTAACGCCAGCGGGGTAATCCGCGTGCGGGAGGGTTCCGGCGGCGGCCAAAACGATGGCAAGTTTATCTTCACTGTCACCGTGCGGTCTGACATCCCCGCCGATGAGGACGCCAACAACAACGGCGCCCTGGACCCCGGCGAGGACCTGAACGGCAACAGCGTGCTGGACCTGACCCGTGTGGGCACCAAGATTGGTGATGGTGGGACCCAGCGGCAGGTAGGCTGGATACGCGGTTTCCAGGGCAACGTGATTCAGGTCGCCGCCGGCCCGCTGAGCACCGCATTTGCGGTGGACTCTGCGCCTCCTGTCATTTCCAGCCTCTTGCCCTCCGACGCCTTCGAGACCAACTCCGACACGGTGGTCATCTCAGGGCAGGTCACTGACATTGACTCCAGGTTCCCGGCCAGAGCGAACCTCACTGCCAATGACCTGAGCATTACGGTGGTTGGGGTAGCCACCTTTGGCCCGCGGGACATGATCATCAACGAGACCGACAACGGCCTTACCTTCGCCCTGGCGTTGATCCTGCCGGCAGGCAACCATGAGTGGTACATCACCGCCAAGGATGTGGCGGGCAACGTGAGCATCAGCGACGCGGACCCTGGCACCATCCCCGTCTTCAGGGCCATTGTGGGCCAGACCATCAACCCTAACAAGTAGGGACCATCTGGCGCGGCTGGCCTTTGTGGCCTGTTTCCTTGCTTTTACCATCCAGGGAGGCTGTGCAAGGGGAACAAGGGCCAGCTTCAACGCTGGCGCCTCCATGCTCGGCATGAACTGCGTGTCGGGACGGTCCTCATGAACCTTCCTGCTCTCCGTTCCACCAGCGGTAGAAGTGGTTCAGCGGGCCGTGGCCGCTTCCGATAAGGAAGGCGCGGCGCATGGCCTCGGTGACGTACTCCTTGGCCTTGCCAACAGCCTCCAGCGGCGAAAGGCCCCGGGCCAGGTAGGCGGCCACCGCCGAGCCGAAGGTGCACCCCGTGCCGTGGGTGCTGCGCGTCTCGATACGCGGGGCGCTGAACTCGTGGAAGCTCTTGCCGTCGTAGAGCAGGTCCACAGCGGGGCCTGCCAGGTGCCCGCCCTTGACCACCACCGCTTTTGCCCCCATGCCCACCATGGCCTTGGCTGCCTTGTACGAGTCCTGAAGGGTCGCCAGGCGCAGCCCGGTGATGGCCTCGGCCTCCGGCAGGTTGGGCGTGACGACGGTTGCCAGGGGGATGAGTTGCTCCCGCATGGCCGTTACCGCCTCCTCCTGGAGCAGGCGGTCGCCGCTCTTGGCCACCATCACCGGGTCCACCACCAGCCGTTCCAGCTTGTAGTGCCGTACCCGCTCCGCCACCACGTGGATGATGGGAGAGGAAGAAAGCATCCCTGTCTTGACGGCGTCGGCGCCGATGTCGGTGACGATGGCGTCAATCTGGGCGGCCACCATCTCCGGCGGCAGCTCGTGGACGGCGGAGACGCGCAGGGTGTTCTGGGCGGTGATGGCGGTGATGGCTGAGGTGCCATAGACGCCCAGGGCGGCGAAGGTCTTGAGGTCGGCCTGGATGCCGGCGCCGCCTCCGGAGTCGGAGCCGGCGATGGTCATGGCCGTGGGGACTCTCGAACGACGCATGCTCAACCTCAAGGCCAGAAGTCGTTGCAAAAGCTAGACACGCCAGGCTTCACCCCGGTAGGCCATCTCCCAGAACTGGCACTCGTAGCGCAACGCCTGGGCAAAGGCCCGCTCCACGGCCTGGCGCTCAGCCGGACCCAGGAAAAGCGAGTCCAGGGTAGCTCGAAGGAAGCCGACGAAGTCCTGGAAGCCTGGGTTCGAGTGCAGGTCAACCCAGGCCCGGTACACCGGCGTCTTGGGAAGCTTGCTCCCCTGCGCCAGCCGCGTGGCCCAGTCAAGGTACGTCCACTCCGACACCACCAGGACGGTGAGAATGACCGGGAAGCTACCCTCGAAGGCGGTGCGGGCCAGGAAATCGCCGTAGGCCTGCGCGGTCGGGGTAGCTTCCGGCGGGCTGTACTGCTCCGGCCGCAGGCCCCACTCCTGGAAGCTGCGGCGGAACAGCCCTTCCTCGCCCTGGAGGGCATCGGCCAGGAAGGAGGCCAGGCGCCGGGCGGCCTCGAAACCAGGCGCCCGAGCGATGCCCAGGGCCAGCAGCGAGGTGAAGTCGCGCACGAAGACGTAGTCCTGGAGGAAGTAGCGCTGGAACTTCTCCAGGGGCAGGGTATCGCTGCCCAGCTCCTGGACAAAGGGGTGGGTGACCATCCGCTCCCACAGGGCGGCGTGCTGCTGGCGCAGCTCCTGCGACAGGCCCATGCTGCTCCTCCGGTATACGGCTGGCTTCCGTGCTCGTGGTGAGCCCTTTGGCAAGTCCGACTTTGTCACGGCTCTCGACGGAGTCGAATCCCGTCACCAGCGAGGGGGTTTAGGTCCCCTTGGGAAGCACGTGCGGCACCGGGTTGTCTACTTTACCAGCTCTGCTACAAACTGGTTGGTGTACGCCTTTTCCGGGTCCACTGGCTTGTCCAGCAGCTTGTTGTCCTGCATCCACTGGGCGAAGGCGCGCCACTTCTCCGTCTCCTGCCATCCGAAGGCGGGCACCTTCTCCGTCCACAGGGGCGCCAGCAGCCGAATGCCCTCTTTCTCTACCTTCTGGTCCACTTGGGGGCTGGCCGCTGCCAGCGTCTCCACCGCCTTGTCCAGGTCCTTGCGTGCGTCGGCATAGCCTTTCAACGTCGCCTGCATGAAGCGCTTCACCACGTCAGGACGCTCCGTCACGGTCTTCTCGCTGGCAACCAGCACCAGCTCGTAGAAGTCGGGGACGCCCCATTGCTCCATGCGCATGACGTTCACCGGGTAGCCCTGCTGCCCCATGACGATGGACTCGTGGACCCAGTAGGCGCCCACGATGGCGTCCACCTTCTTGCCAATAAGGGCAGGGACCAGGTCGAACCCGATGTTGACCAGCTTCACCTTGCTGAAGTCGCCCCCGTCCTTTTCGACCATGGTCTTGAGCATCGGCTCGTCGGCCGGGATGCCTGGCGTGCCCACGGTCTTCCCTTCAAGCTGCTTCGGGCGGGTGATGCCGGATTCCTTGAGGGTCATGACCGAGTTGAGGGGGTGCTGCACCAGCCCGGCGATGGAGACCACGGGGATGCCCTGGCTGCGGGCCAAGAGCACCTCCGCCTGGTAGCTGATGCCGAAGTCATCCTTGCCGGCCCCTACTGTCTGAAGGACAGTGGAGGGATCGGATGGCGTGTAGATGTTGACGTCCAGTCCCTCACTCGCGTAGTAGCCTTGCTTCTGGGCCTCGTAGAGGCCCGCGTGGTTGGACCAGGGGTACCAGTCCAGGGCCATGCTGACCTTGACCGTCTCCTTCTCTCTGGCGCAGGAGGCGGCCAGAAGGACCACCAACAGCAGCAACCAGGGCCATCCACGGGCCGCACGCCAGCCCATATGCGGGAAGGGCCAGAGGCCCATGATGCTACTCCTTGAAGCTGGACTCTTGGGCATGCTGGGACTCCTTTCTTGGTGCCTTCTCATGTGGACTCCAGTGCTTGCTCTCGCTTCGCTGTGTAGTACCAGGGTAGCAAGGCACGCTCCAGGGCAGCGGCCAGGGCGAACAGGGCGATGCCCATGACCGACAGGATGACGATGGCGGCGAAGACCAGGGCCGTCTGGAAGCGCGGCACCGACTGGACCATCAGCCATCCCAAGCCCTCGCTGGCGCCCACCCACTCGCCGATGACCGCGCCGATGACGCTGACGGCCACGCCGACCTTGATGCCTGAGAAGAGGAAGGGCAACGAGGCGGGTATCTGTACCTTGCGGAAGACCTGCCAGCGGCCCGCGCCCAGGGTGCGCAGCAGGTTGACCATATCCGGGTCTACCGAGCGCAGGCCGTCCACCATGTTGACTACAATGGGGAAGAAGGAGATGAGGGCTACTACGATGACCTTGGGACGCAGGTCGTAGCCGACCCAGATGAGCAGCAGGGGGGCGATGGCGATAATGGGAACGGTCTGCGAGGCCACCACCAGGGGGTAGACGGCTCGCTCCAGCACCTTGGCTGAGCTGATGGCGATGGCCAGGCCAATCCCCACCGCCAGGGCCACGGCGAAGCCAGCCGCTACCTCTGTTAGGGTGACCAGGGTGTGCTGCCACAGCATGGCGTGGCGGGCCACCAACTCCTGGAAGATGGCGCTGGGCGGCGGCAGCAGCCACCGAGGGGTGCCGGCCAGCCGCACCAGTGCCTCCCACAGCCCCAGGGCCAGGGCGATGATGGCCACGGGTGGCAGCCACTGCCACGCCAGGCCAGCGGCCAGGGCCAAGGGTTGGCGGTAGCCCCGGCGCGCTGAAGGCCCCTGGCCAGGCCGAGGGGCAGGACTGGCTTTCTCAACGAAGGGCTTCATGGCCCTCCCTCCACAGCATGGCCAGGAGTCCCGCGCGGAGCTGGGCAAACGCGTGAGAGGTGGTCAGGGTGTAGGCGCGGGGCCTGGGCAGTGTCACCTCCAGCATCGTGCGCACCTGCCCTGGACGCGGCGTCATCACGTACACCCGGTCCGAGAGCAGCAGGGCCTCGTCCACGTCGTGGGTCACCAGCACGATGGTCTTGCTCAGGGACTGCCACAGCCCCAGGAGCCATGCCTGCATCCCAGCGCGGGTGAGGGCGTCCAGGGCGCCGAAGGGCTCGTCCAGGAGCAGCAGTGGACGCTCGGCTAGCACCGTGCGCAAGAAGGCCGCTCGCTGCCGCATACCTCCCGAGAGGGCGTGGGGGTACTGGTGTTCGAACCCCGCCAGTCCGAAGGTGGGCAGCAGGGCCTGTGCCCGGCGATGGGCTTCCCGTCGGGACACGCCTCGCAGCTCGAGGCCCAGGACCGCGTTGTCCAGCACCGATCGCCACGGCAGGAGGAGGTCCTTCTGGTGCATGTAGGCTGAAGCGCCCAGACGGTCGTTGGCTGGGGCGCCGTCCAGGAGGACGGTACCTTGAGTAGGCTCCTCCAGCCCGGCGACGATGTTGAGCAGGGTGCTCTTGCCACAGCCGCTGGGGCCGATGACGCTGACAAACTCCCCGGCGGCCACCGCCATGGAGACGGCATCGAGGACGGGCAGGTGGACGCCGCCCATAGTGTAGGACTTGGACAGGCGCTCCACCTGGAGCTTGGGCGGCCTCGGTGCAGCTCCCGAGTCGCGTGCTGTGCTATCGGCTGACCGCATTGCCCCAGTCCCCAAAAGAAAGTGCCGCTCGCCAAGGGAGGCAAGCGGCACTCATACCCTATACGGTATGCCCTGGGACCGGGCCGCATCCCTCCGCTGGCATTACCCAGATCAGGTTCGGGGGTCGGTGGCATTAACGGGCCACCCTCTCAGCCTGGCTCAGCCAAGCTCCCCCTCGGCATCTCGCCGAACTCATCTTCTGTTGTTTCAGTGAGAGCATAGCGCAACGGCACGGGGGGTGTCAACAAAGCGTATTCACTCACCTAAAATGTTACCGGAAGGGGTAGGGTTCCCTCAGCCAGGAATGTTACCGAGGGGACCATGCTGCGAGAAGACACGATGAGCGTGGACGAACGGCGGAAGTACCTGAAGCTGGTGGCGCCTCGGTATGCCAGGGCCCGGCGGCCCGAGCGCAGCGCCATGCTCACCGAGATGGCGGCGGTGACGGGGCTACACCGCAAGAGCC
>JACQUK010000057.1 GCA_016210325.1 Chloroflexota bacterium | reverse complement strand
GGGATGCTCTCGCCGGTGATCATAGACTGGTCCACCGAGGAGTAGCCCTCCAGCACCGTGCCGTCCACGGGGATGGCCTCCCCGGGACGCACCAGCAGGAGGTCGCCTGTCTGCACCTCCTCGGCGGCCACCTCGACCTCCTGGCCATCACGGACCACCCGTGCCCGCTTGGGCTGAAGCTTCATCAGGCGGCGGATGGCCTCCGAAGTCCGCCCGCGGGTCACCGCCTCCAGATAGCGTCCCAGGATGATGAATGCGGTGAGCAAGGCGGCCGCCTCGTAGAAGGTGGCCTCCTACCGCCGAAGCCGGCATTGGGCCAGAAGGTATTGATGATCGCGATGAGGTAGGCGGCGCCTATCCCTGTGGCGTAGAGGAGGTTCATGTCGGTGAGGCCATGCCGCAGCCCGTTCCAGGAGTTGATGAAGAACTGGCGGCCTGGCCCCAAGACTATAGGCGTGGTGAGGAAGAACAGGAATACTTTGTTGTTCATCCACTCCGGGACGATTCGGGGGAGGAACCAGTAGGGCTGGAAGGTACCAATCATGACCAGCAGGCCAATGGACCACGCAATGATCAAGTTAGTGCGCTGGCGGCGGATCTCCTTGTCACGGGCCAGCCGCTCCCGGTCCAGGGACGCCGCCCCCTCGTCCACCAGGCCCAGGAACTTGTAGCCCACGTCTTCGACGGCGTTGCGGAAGTCCTGGAGGCCGGCAACACCCGGGATGTATTCTACCGTCGCTCGTTCGAGCGACAGGCTTACGGTAGCCTTCAGCACCCCCGGCACCTCACGAAGACCCCCCTCCACGTGGGCCACGCAGGAGGCGCATGTCATGCCGCCCACCGAAATGGTCAGCTTATCTTTGGCTATCTTGTAGCCAGCGTCGTCCACTGCCGCCACCAGCTTGGCAATGGGCACAGATTCGGGGCCTACCTCCACCATCGCCTTCTCGGTGGCCAGGTTGACCTTCACCTGGGTGACGCCCGGCACCTCCTTCAGGGCCTCCTCCACGTGGAGCACACAGGAGGCACAGGTCATCCCTTGAACGGGCAACGTGATCTTTTGCTTGGCATCTGTCTCAGCCACAGGTCCCTCCTACCGGGTTGTCAAGGAGTACAGGTCCACCAGCTCCTGGAGCACCTGGTTCTGCCGCCCGTCCCGGATGCCCTCCACCACGCAGGTGTTCAGGTGGCCGTCCAGCAGCACTAGCTCCAGCTTCTCCAGGGCACGGCGCACGGCGAAGAGCTGCTTCATGACGTCCACGCAGTACTGCTCCTCATCCACCATGCGGCGCACCCCCTCCAGGTGGCCCTGGACGTAGCTCAACCGCTTCAGCGCGTCCTGCTTGACGCTCGGTAGCATCGTCCCCTCCCTCTACCCCTCCCCCTGGGGGTGGGTAGCACAACCAGAGTAGGGCCTGGTGCGAGACCTGTCAAGGGCCTGCGGGGCCCAAGAATAGCGATTGACCCTTGTAGGGCATCCCGACACATCGGGACGAACCTGCCCGCGGGGAACGGTCGGGTTGTCCCGACCCATCGGGACGACCTACAGATTGAATCGCTGTTCTCGGGGGAGCAGCAGCATGAGAGAAGGATTGCCGCTTTATCCCCAGAGTGCTACCATGCGGGCGACTCGGGGGCAGTGCCCGGGAGACGGTGGCCTCGGAGCGGCACAGCTTTGGCGGAGGTGTGTGATGCTGCCAGATTGTCCAGAAGGAAGGTCCAGAGGCCGCCGAGCAATAGCGGCGTTCTTGTTGGTGTTGGTGGTAGTGGCAAGCCTGCTTGCTAGCTCAATAGTCATGGCAGTCGGCATCTGGACACAAAAGGCAGACATGCCCACACCTCGTGGTGCCCTGGGAGTGGTGGCTCACCCCAACGGGAAGATCTACGCCATCGGCGGGGGAGTGGCAGGATCCGATACGGCTCAACCCGTGGGCACCGTCGAAGAGTATGACCCACAGAGCAACGGGTGGACTACACGAGCGCCTATGCCTACGCCTCGAATGAGCTTTGGCGTGGCCCTGACGGGCACGGGCATGATCTATGCAATTGGTGGATATGCTAGTCAAGGCCCCACAACAGCCCTAGAAGTGTATGATGCACTCACCGATACATGGGTCGCCAGCGCGTCAGCGCCAGGCGCTCGATGGGGGCTGGCCGCCGCCGAGGCTGGCGGGAAAATCTACGCCATAGGTGGCATAGTGCCTGGGGGTGCACTGTTGAGTTGGGTGCAGGAGTATGACCCCAACGCCAACGTTTGGACAAGCGTCGCTTCGATGCCGACAGCCCGCTACTTCCCAGGAGCGGTAACCGGCTGCAATGACAAGGTCTACGTGATTGGTGGCAGAGCATCAGGGCCGTCAGGTCCAGCCCCGTCTCGAGCTGTTGAAGAATACGACCCAGTCGCGAACGCTTGGGTTACGCGTGCGAACATGCCGACCCCACGGGAGGGACTAGCTGTTACTCGCTTGCCCGACTGCAAGATTCTTGCCGCAGGAGGGGCTCAGCAGTCCGGTGCCGCAGTCCTGGCTACAGTAGAGATCTACGATCCCCAGACAGACACCTGGGCGACAGCAGACAGTATGCCGACGGCGCGGTACGTCCCGGGTGCGGCGACCGCAGCCAACGGTAAGGCATATGTCATGGGAGGCACCCACGGTCGGGTGTTATTCGCGACGGTAGAGGAATACGTCAGAAGTCTGGCCACACCGGGCGTTACCATTAGCGAGAGCGACGGATCAACCCAGGTCATAGAGGGCGGCGAGACGGACACCTACACCGTAGTGCTGGCCAGCCAGCCGTCCGCTGATGTAACTATCACAGCCTACCCGGGTACACAGGTAACGGTGAGGCCGAGCACCTTGACCTTCACCGCCAGCAACTGGGACGCGCCCCAGGTCGTCACGGTCTCCGCGGTGCCTGACGGCCTGGCGGAGGGCCCACACACCGGCGCCGTTGAACACAGGGCGGCGAGTGCGGACCCGGACTACAACGGCATCGCAGTCCCCAGGGTGACGGTCTCCATTTCTGAGGCCGCTCCAGCGCCCATACCCTCGGCATCCTCGGCCGCGTTGGTCCTCTTGACCATCGCGTTTACGGTTTTTCTTGGCCTCAGGGCGATCACGGCTTGGCGGTTGCGTTCCTCGTCTGAATAGTCATCTGGTTGGAACGAGGTAGAGGTGGACCCACGCCGAAGTGAGCGACGCCGCAGGCGGGCACAGGGGGGGCGGTCGAGAGCGCCGCGCTGGCACGCGACCCTCCAGGGGTGGAGGCCTCTGCTGGTGTTCGTTGGGGCAGTGGCCCTCCTGCTGTACCTGTACTTCTGGATGGTGAAGGGGGCCTGGTTCCAGGGGTTCCTGGCCCTCCACGCCACGGCCGCCGGCTGGGCACTGAACCTGACGGGGGCCAAGGTGGCCGCGGCCGGCAACGTGGTGAGCGGTGCGTCTCTGGCCTTCACCGTCGTGGCCGAGTGCACGGCCCTGGGCGCCTCCCTCATCTACACGGCAGCAGTCATCGCCTATCCTGCTGCCCTTCGGGCAAAGCTGCTTGGAGTGCTGGCGGGTACCGCTGCCCTGACGGTGGTGAACATCCTGCGCATCGTTAGCCTGTACTACATCGGGACCTACTTCCCTGGGGCCCTGGAGGCAATGCATCTGGTAGTCTGGCAAGCCCTCATGGTGCTGCTTGCCGTTGCCCTGTGGGTGCTCTGGACTACCCAGGTGAAGCGTGATGAGGTGGTCGAAGGCCATCGCTAGCGTCCTGGCCGGGCTGGCGATCATGGGGGCCATGGCAGTGGCATGGGTCTTCCTGGCCCCATTGTACGCGGCCGCCTGGTCGGTCCTGCTGCGGCCCTTCACTCCGAACTCACTGACACTCTCGATCTCCGACGCCAACCTGGTGCTCACCACTACCGATGCCCTCTTGCCTAGCCACCAGACCTCGGTCTATTTCCATGCCTTCCTGCTGGCCTACGGCTACCTGGTGGCTGCGGGCCTCTGCGTGGTGGACTTCCGCGCGTCCGTCATGGCCAGGCTGCGGTTCCTGGCGATATCCTACGCCCTCCTGTTCTTTGCCCACGGGGTTGGCCTCTACGCAGCAGCCGCCTATGCCCAGTCCTGGCTAGGGTCACCCAGGTCGTCGCAGGAGGTCTACGGCTTCCTGACCACCCTGACCCTGGCATGGGCGTTGCTACCGGCCGCCCTCTGGGTCCTGTGGTCCCTGCGGCGACGCTTCCAGCAAGCTGTGGTGCCAAGGTTGCAGCACCGGTGAGAGCACGGTCGGCCCGCGAACGGTAGGACTCCCCCACGTAGCGACTATCTCAGAATTCTTCCCAACACCACCCCCCTAAAGGGGGCGGCATGATGCTCCAGCCTTCAGGCGGGGGTGTAGCCATTTTGAGATAGTTTCGTAGCAGCGCGTTGTAATGACGACCCACCTGGTTATAATAATGGAGCAGGAGGCACAGGGATGGAGGTCATCCTCGGCGCGCCCCGAGGTTTCTGCGCCGGCGTCGTCCGTGCCATAGACATTGTGGAGCTTTGCCTGGAGCGCTTCGGCGCCCCCGTCTACGTCCGCCACGAGATCGTGCACAACCCCTTCGTGGTGGAGGACCTGCGGCGCAAGGGCGCCATCTTCGTGGAGGACCTGGACGAGGTCCCGCAGGGCCAATTGGTGGTCTTCAGCGCCCATGGGGTCCCCCCCACGGTCCGGGCCCATGCCCAGCGGCGCAAGCTTCGGGTCATTGACGCCACCTGTCCCCTGGTCACCAAGGTGCATCTGGAGGCCCTCAAGTTCGCCAAGGATGGCTACTCCGTCATTCTGGTGGGCCACCGCAACCACCCTGAGGTGGTTGGCACCATGGGTGAAGCGCCAGAAGCGACGTTGCTAGTGGGCACCGTGGATGAGGCGATGGCGGTGCAGCCCCGGGACCCTGACCGCGTGGTGGTGCTGACCCAGACCACCCTTAGCGTGGACGACACCCGGGAAGTCCTGGAAGCCCTACGACGGCGCTTCCCCAGCCTGATGGTCCGCAACGACATCTGCTACGCCACCACCAACCGGCAGGCCGCGGTGAAGGCCCTGGCCAAAGAGGTGGACGTGGTGCTGGTCATCGGCGCTCAGAACTCCTCCAACTGCAACCGCCTGCGCGAGGTGGCCGAGGCCGCGGGGGTGCCGGCCCACCTGGTCAACGGGCCGCAGGACCTGCGCCCGGAACACCTGGACGCCGCCCGACGGGTGGGCGTCATCTCCGGCGCCTCTACGCCGGAGTTGTTGGTGAAAGCCGTGGTGCAGAAGTTGCAGCCCGAGAGCGTGCGACAGATGGAGGTCATTCAGGAGAACATGACCTTTGTTCTGCCGCGGCAGTTGCGGTAGCGGCGCAAGCCAGGCTGCCGCACGCCTCCTGGACCATTCGGCCCTGGCATGACGGCTTCACAGGGGCACCATGCTCTGGCACAGGTCCACTTCAAAGCCAGCCTCGGACTCTGGGCCTGCTTGTTTACGATTCTCGTCACAACATCGGAGTCGCCGCACCGAGCTAGTCGCATCGCTTGACATGGAGTACTGGAAAAGTATACTGAGAATATCTCAAATGAGGGGGGAGGAGAGCATGCCCAAGTACCTGGACCACCACAAGATGCCGGGGCCACCGCCGCCGGAGATGGTGAAGCAGGTGACCACCGCCATCAAGGCAGGGAAGGCTGACCCAGTCACTGGTGTCAAGGGCCTCAGTTGGCTGTATACGAGCTCCGAAGCCTGGTGCATCAGCGAGGCCCCTACCCCACAGGCGGTGCACAAGTACCACGAGAATATGGGGGTCAAGCTAGGCTCAGGGGATGTGACGGAGATACAGGTCGTCTCCTAGCTAACACGCAAACGACAGATAGCGAAGCGGGAAGGGAGGCTTCTGCGAAGCCTCCCTTCCCGCGTTTTGCCCCTCGCGGCGCAGGGCGAGCAGACTTGCTCCCGCCGGCGCTCAACCAGCCGGACTCGGGGGCACAACCCGCGGGTGTGTAGCCACGCTCTTCCCTTGGTCTAGCCAGACAGCTATGCTGAAGGGACACTGCGCCGGGAGGAAAAGAGCTTGACTCGTGTGGACAGCGGGCCTGCTGCAACAGCCCAGGTCGCCGCAATCGAGGACCTACAGCGGGAGCTCCGGCGAGCCATCAGGGGCGAGGTACGCTTCGACCGCTACTCCCGCGTCCTCTACAGCACCGACGCCTCGATCTACCAGATGATGCCCCTGGGTGTGGTAGTGCCCGCTGGCCCCGAGGATGTGGTAGCGACCGTCCAGGCCTGCTACGCCGCCGGAGTGCCCCTGCTCCCACGGGGCGGCGGCACCAGCCTGGCGGGGCAGACTGTTAACCATGCAGTGGTGCTGGACTTCTCCAAGTACCTGGACCGGGTCCTGGAGGTACACGCAGAGGAGCGGTGGGCGCGGGTGCAGCCGGGCATCACCATTGACGAGCTGAACGCCCACCTCCGTCCGGTCGGCCTGTGGTTTACCCCTGACCCCACCACGTCCAACCGCGCCTGCGTGGGCGGCGCTATTGGCAACAACTCCTGTGGCGCCCACTCCATTGTCTACGGCAAGACGGTGGACCACGTGCTGGAGCTGGCAGCCGTGCTGTCCGACGGCTCGACGGCCCCGCTGCGGCAGCTTTCCCCGAGCGAGGCCGAAGCGAAGCTGGCGCTGCCGGAGCTGGAGGGCCAGGTCTACCGAGAAGTGCAACACATCGCCCAGGAGTACCGGGACGACATTCTGCGGGGCTTCCCGCGCATCCCCCGCCGCGTGTCCGGCTACAACCTGGAACTGCTCCTGGAGGGACCGCTGAACCTGGCGAAGCTGCTCGTAGGCTCTGAGGGCACCCTGGCGGCCTACACCGAGGCCAAGGTGCACCTGGAGCCGCTGCCTCGCTCGCGGGGTCTCATCATCCTCCACTTCAGGACGCTGCACGAGTCCATGGAGGCCACGGTGGCCCTGCTGCCCCTGCGGCCGGCGGCCATCGAGATGGTGGACAGCACCATTGTGCAGCAGGCGCGGCGGCAACTGGCGCTGGCGCGCCGCATGGGGTTCGTCCAGGGCGACCCCGGCGGCCTGCTCATCGTGGAGGTCTTCGGCGATTCGGAAACCGAGGTCCGCGCGAAGCTGGAAGGGGTGCAGCGCCACGCCCAGCAGGAGGGGCTGGGCTACGCCTCAGCCCTGGCAGTGACTCCTGACGAGCAGGCGGCGGTCTGGGCTATGCGGAAGGGCGGCTTGGGCCTGCTCATGGGCATCAAGGGCGATGCCAAGCCCCTCCCCTTCGTCGAGGACACGGCGGTGGCCCCGCAGCGACTGCCCGGGTACGTGCGCCGCTTCGACGAGATCGTGCGGGCTAACGGGACCACGGCGGCCTACTACGGCCACGCCGGGGACGGCTGCATGCACATCCGCCCGGTCGTCAACCTGAAGCTGCAAGAGGGCGTGGGGCGGATGGCACGCATCGCCGACGAGATCAGCGACCTGGTGAAGGAGTTCGCCGGCTCCCTCAGCGGCGAGCACGGCGACGGCATTGTGCGGGGCGTCTTCACCGAGAAGATGTTCGGCCCCTGGCTCTACCAGGCCTTCCGCCAGCTCAAGGCGGCCTTTGACCCCAGGGGCATCATGAACCCCGGCAAGATTACTGACTGCCCCCCCATGACGGAGAACCTGCGCTACGGCCCCGTCTACCGGGCCACCACCATCAACACCCACCTGGACTTCTCCAGTGCCCTGGGGTTCGACCGGGCGGTGGAGCTGTGCAACGGGATAGGCGCCTGCCGCAAGGTCCTGGGAGGCACCATGTGCCCCTCCTACATGGTGACGCGGGAGGAGGAGCACTCCACGCGGGGTCGGGCCAACGCCCTGCGGGCTGTCCTCTCCGGCCTGCTGCCTCCATCCGAGTTCACGAGCCGCCGGCTATTCGAGGTGATGGACCTGTGCCTGGAGTGCAAGGGGTGCAAGGCGGAGTGCGAGTCCGGCGTGGACATGGCCAAGCTTAAGTACGAGTTCCTGGCCCACTACCGTGAGGCCCACGGCTGGCCAATGCGGGACCGGCTCTTCGCGGACATTGCGCGACTGGACCGTATCGGCTCCGCCCTGGCACCCGTCTCCAACTGGGCTGTCACCAGCCCGGTGGCGCGCTGGGGCCAGGCGCTGATGGGCATTCATCCGCGGCGCGCGCTGCCACTCTTCGCCCGTCCCACCTTCCAGGCCTGGTTTAGAAAGCATGCTCCCCGGCCCGGCGCTGGCAAGCAGGACAGCGTGGCCCTGTTCGCGGACACCTTCATGGACTACAACTACCCCTCGGTAGGCATCGCCGCCACGCGGCTGCTGGAGGCGACCGGCTACCAGGTGGTGGTGCCACTGAAGCGCTGCTGCGGGCGGCCCATGGTCTCCAAGGGGATGCTGGAGCGGGCCAGGCAGCACGCTCGCTACAATGTGGACCTCCTCTATCCCCTGGCCGAGCAGGGAGTACCCATTGTGGGCTGCGAGCCCTCGTGCCTGCTGACCCTGCGGGACGAGTACCCGGACCTCCTGCCAGGGGACGCCAGGGCCAGGAAGGTGGCTGAGATGGCCCTGCTCTTGGACGAGTTCCTGGTCCGACAGGCCGACCAAGGCAAGCTGGGGCTGACCTTTCGGCCGTTCGAGGGGACGGTGCTCTTCCACGGCCACTGCCCTCAGACAGCCCTGGTAGGCGTCGCCGCGTCAGTCAAGGCGCTGAAGCTGGTGCCCGGTACCCAGGTGGAAGCGCCCGACGCCGGCTGCTGCGGCATGGCGGGCGCCTTTGGCTTCGAGACGGAGCACTACGAGGTCTCGATGAAGATTGGTGAGCGACGTCTGTTCCCGGCGGTGCGGGCCAATCCGGGCGCCCGCGTGGTAGTGACCGGGGTATCCTGCCGCCAGCAGGTGGAGCACGGCACCGGCGTGCGCCCACTGCACCTGGCCGAGTTCCTGGCGGGACAGCTTCAGGGGTAGCGCCCTGGCCTCGGTCTTCCCTGGGCCTGTCGGCCCAGCCAGAGTGGGGCAGCTTGATGATCCTTGAGGAAGGCTATTCTCTGGCCTTATCGCCTAGCTCCGCCCACTCCTGCGCCAGCATGGCATATACCGCGAGATTGTGGAACTGGCCACCCACATAGGATGCCTGGCGCTGAATCCCCTCGTAGGTGAAGCCCAGCCGTTGGGGAATCGCAATGCTGCGCCGGTTTTCCGGCTGGACGCGGATGACTACGCGGTTCACATCCAGGCTGCCGAACAGGTACTCAACCAGAGCACGGCAGGCCCGGGTCACGATGCCCCTGCCCTGGTATATCTCTGCGACCCAGTAGCCAACCTCGCAGGTCTTGTTCAGCGTGTCCATGCTCCCCGCTGTGCTGATGGTGCCCACCACTTGCTCACGGTAGATGATGAGCGGGGGTGTGCCGTTTCCTTCCGCCTTCAGCCTCAGGCAGCTCTCCACCCACCGCCGCTCGTCCTCCACGCTGCGGGTCCCCTCCACCCACGGGAGCCAGCGGCCGAGGTAGTCCCGGTTGGTCTCAATCAGCGCGAACAGGCCCTCGGCATCGTGCATGGTGGGCCAGCGCAGTGCAATCTCTTCATCTACCGGGATGACTTCCATGGGTTGGCCTCCCAGACCAGTCGTCGTGTTCTCTCGCCAGGGAGCTTCGTTTTTGGTGCCGATAGGTCCCTGCACCGGGTGCCTGGGAAGCCACATCTGTGCATTGCTATTGAAAGTTCATTCCTACAGATTGGTGGCTTCGGAGAGACCAAGGCTTCACGCCTGTCGCTTCTGTTTAGTTTAGCCTAACTCTCCAGTCCACCCTGAGAGGGGTCCTCAGGGACACTTGCTGCGTAAGATTAGTTGGAATAGGATTAGTAGGAGGCCATGAGTGCAGCCAATTCGCACGGCGGGGAGGGTATAACGATGGTACTACGCATACTAGTTATGGCTACTCTTGCTGTTTTCGTTGCCGCCATCGGTCCAGGGGGATCCGAGGTTGAAGCGAACCATTGCAGCACACTTGTTACGACCCTCTCGGGACCAGCGATCGGCGGTGTCGTTCCCAGCGGTAGGGGAGGATGGCGGGGCAACGACCTGTGCAACCTCGGGCTGGAGATGAGGGTGGAGATTCGTGACGTCAACTTGTCGAACGGCACGGTCGTCACCTTCGAGTCATGTGTGGACGCGACAACGGGACGCACCTTTCAGCGCACTCTCACCTTGAGCAAGGGAGAAGCGAGCTTCCAGCTTCGGCGCTCGGACGGTGATTCTGTCCCGCGATGCGATCGGGGCAACCTGGTCCGCATCCTCCACGCCGGGACGGTGGTCCTGTCCGGGACGTGGTGCGCCCCGGTTGTCACGAAGTGCCCGTAGACGCCGCCCGCTGCTGAGGTCGGCGGGGGGTCGTCAAGTGTCGCGAAAGGCGACCGGAGCCCCGTTGGCACGACGCAGCGCAGCCAAGGCGACTCCGCTGCGCAAGACCCGATATGCACAGGATTGCCCAGGGTGGTGAGGGGCTAGTGCGCCTTGGGCACCTTGGGTAGGGCGTAGGCCACCTCTACAGGCTCGCCCCAGGGGGCAGTGACCTGCTGACGGTGCTGCGTGTAGACCATATCGGCGTCCTCGCCCTTGGCGCGCCGCTCGGCCAGATAGCCCTCCAGGTGCTTGGACGCCTCGGCACCCACAAAGTGGACAATGCCGCAGCAGCAGTGCTCGTGGCCCGCTTCGCTGGTGCCCCGCGTGTAGCGGGCGCGGGGCTTGCAGCCGCAGGCGCAGTCGTAACGGACTTCTACCACGTCCGGCTTGTTCATGGGTGAACGGACAGTGAACTCCATCCAAAGCTCCTTCGTCGCGGCTCTGTGAGGCTATGCTACCACCCGGCGATGGACCAAAGCAACGTCGCACCGCACCTTCCCGGGATGAAGGAGGCGGGGTCCGCCACTCTCGTTCGCCTACCCTCTCCCTCGGGCCCAGTACGGTCGGCTAGTAGGGTTCGTTAGAGCCGACGGCTGGTGTAGTGCCAGCGGTCTGCGACGGGATGGCGCCACAGGTCACGTAGACGCCTATCTCCGCTGCCGACTTGTGCACGTTGATGACGAAGGTCCCCCTCTGGAGGCTGTCCAGCGTCGCGCCCACCATCGTCGTGGACTTTCCGTCCACCACACTGGCCAACGGATATCGGATGCCGCCCAACTCAGAGCAGGTGCCCGCGTGGATGTGGGAAGGCTGCGCCACCCCCGCCGGACCGGGCTTGATGTTCAGCACCACCTGCGTCTGGTCCCCCTTGGCCGACAGCGTAGCTGTCCCCGACTGGTCCGCGTCGCGGCCGGGCCCCAGCGTCACCGTCAGGCTACGCTCCGTGGTAATGGGTGGTGTGGGTTGGGCAGCCGGTGCCCCAGACGGCGTAGCAGTGGGGCTGGAAGTGGAGTTGCCAGCACCATACTGCCCGCAGGCGGCAAGCAGGACAACCAGGGCCATAGTCAGAACTGTTGCCAAGACCCTCCCTCTCATGGGCAATTCCCCCCTTTTGTGCAGTCCCCCACTCCTTAATACTACACCCCCAGGTACAAGATGAGTGCACCTCCAAGCCCAGCGTCACGCCCACCCAACGGTACTCAGAGAGGCCTTAATCCGTGGGTGAAAAGTCTGTGGCGTCGTTGTCTTGAAAATAGGCACCCTG
>JACQUK010000054.1 GCA_016210325.1 Chloroflexota bacterium | reverse complement strand
TCGGGACGTGTCGGGATGCCCTACGGAGGTCAATCGCTATTTTCGGGTGCACCGCTTCGCTTGACGCTCCCAGGGGCCCATGCTACCATGCCTCATAGGCATGACGAAATGCGTTACCCTGCCCAGGAGCAAGCATGAAAGCGTACCAGGAGCTGGCCCAGGTGGAGGTAGGGGGTGGGTCGGCTGCCACCATCGGGGTGTTCGATGGCGTGCACCTGGGCCACCAGCACCTCTTCCGACACCTCAAGCGACTGGCCAAAGCCAACGGGTTGCTGAGCGCGGTGGTCACTTTCCGCAACCACCCGCGCCAGGTGCTCCGCCCGGAACAGCCTGTTTCCCTGCTCTGCTCACTGGAGCGGAGGCTGGAGCAGGTCCGCGCCCAGGGGATTGACCTGGTGGTGCCTATCACCTTCGACCGCGAGCTCTCCCTGGTGCCTGCCCACGACTTCGTGGCGATGCTCCAGGAGACTCTGAAGCTGCGCTGGCTGGTCATCGGCCCTGACTTCGCCTTGGGGCACAACCGGGAAGGGAACGCCGACTTCCTCCAGGCCATGGGCCGCCAGGCCGGGTTCGGCGTCAGCGTGGTCCAGCCGCTGGTGCAGAAGAGCGTGCCAGTACGCAGCACCACCATCCGCCAGGCGGTTGCCCAGGGCGACGTGGGGCTGGCAAACCGACTCCTGGGCTACCCCTTCACCCTGGAAGGCATGGTGCGGCGGGGCGATGGACGCGGCCGCTTGCTGGGCTTCCCCACAGCCAACCTGGAAGTCCCGACGGACTCAGCCATGCCGGCCGATGGCATCTATGCTACCTGGGCCATTGTGGACGGGAGGCGCAACCCCGCCGCCACCAGCATCGGAGTACGGCCCACCTTCGGCGGCGGAAGGCGCACGGTCGAGGCCTTCCTGCTGGACTTCTCGGGGGACCTGTACGACAAGCCCATGTCCCTGGCCTTCACGCACCGCCTGCGGGAGGAGCGGCACTTCGATAGCGTGGACGCCCTCGTCGCCCAGATGCGCGAGGACGTGGCCCAGGCCCGCCGCTTGCTGATGGAATCTCCGGCGCCGCAGCGTACCTAGCTTCTCCTGCTTCCGCACCATTCATCAGGAAGGAAGGATATGCCCCTGGACCAAGAGACCATCCGACGCATCACCCGCCGCGGCGTGGCAGAGATCATTGACGAAGGGGAGTTCACCCGGCTCCTCCAGGAGGGAAAGCCCCTGCGGCTCAAGATGGGCTTCGACCCCTCCCGGCCGGACATCCACTTGGGCCACGTGGTGGGGCTGCGCAAGCTGCGCCAGCTTCAGGACTTGGGGCACCAGGTGGTCCTCATCGTGGGAGACTGGACAGCCCAGATCGGCGACCCCAGCGGCCAGTCGGTCACCCGCCCCATGCTCACCCACGAAGAGGTGGTCCGCAACGCCGAGTCCTACATGCGCCAGTTCTTCCGGGTGGTGGACCGCGCCAAGACCCAGGCAGTATGGCAGAGCGAGTGGTTCGGCAAGTTCACCTTGGCCGACGTGCTGCGGCTGACCTCCCGCTTCACCGTGGCCCAGATGCTCCAGCGGGACGACTTTCGCAGCCGGTTCGAGGCCAACCGTCCCATCGCCATCACCGAGCTGCTGTACCCCTTGCTCCAGGCCTACGACTCGGTGATGGTGCAGGCCGACGTGGAGTTCGGCGGCACCGACCAGAAGTTCAACCTATTGGTGGGGCGCGAGCTCCAGGCCATGGTGGGCCAGCGGCCCCAGCAGTGCTTCCTGGTCCCCCTGCTGGTGGGCACCGACGGCTCCAAGAAGATGAGCAAGAGCCTGAATAACTACATCGGCGTGGAGGAGCCGCCCCAGGAGCAGTATGGCAAGGTCATGTCCGTGCGAGACGACCTGATCACCACCTACTTTGAGCTGCTGACCGATGTGCCCGACGGCGAGCTTGAGGAGATGCGCCAGGCCCTGGAGGGCCAAGGCCAGGCGGTAAACCCCATGCTGCTGAAGAAGCGCCTGGCCCGCGAGATTGTGGCCCAGTTCCACGGCCAAGACGCCGCCGGGGAGGCGGAGCGGCACTTCGAGCAGCTCTTCCAGCGCGGCGAGCTGCCCCAAGAAGTGCCAACATTCAGCCTGCGGACCTCCCTGGCCAAGTGGGGCATAACAAGGGAAGGGCGCCGCCGGCTCCGCTTGAGTCACGTGCTGTTTGACGCAGGGCTGGCCACCAGCCTTAGCGAGGCCAAGCGGTTGCTCAGCGCCGGTGCTGTTGACTACAACCAGAGGACGCTGAAAGGCGATGGTCCCGCTGAAGAACTCCGGCCAGGGGACGTGCTCCGCGTGGGAAAGCGACGGCTGGTGAAGATAGTCGAGTGACAGCGGACCGAGTCAGGCCGCCTCACTCTACCGCGCCGTTGACAACCAGCCCTTCCTCTGGCACCATAGAGCATGTGCCAAAATTCACAAGACGGGCCTCGCGCTCGTCCCGGCCAACTCAAGGGGGACACTCCCCAGGAGGACAGGATGCCAAACCTACGCGTGCCCGGGCCCACTCCCTGTCCGGAGGATGTGCTGGAGGCCGTGGGCGGCCAGATGATCAACCACCGCGGCCCTGAGTTCAAGGAGATCATCACCCGTGCCCACGGCAGGCTCCAGCAGGTCTTCGCCACCAAGAACGACGTCCTCATCATGACCACCTCCGGCACCGGGGGCATGGAGGCAGCGGTCGTCAACGTGCTCTCCCCCGGCGACAAGGTGCTCAACGTCAGCGTCGGCGTCTTCGGCGACCGCTTCGCCCAGATCGCCGAGCGCTATGGTGCCACGGTCATCAAGCTTAGCTCCCCCCTGGGACAGGCCGCGGACCCCGCGGCGGTCCGCAAGGCCCTCCAGGCCAACCCGGACGTCAAGGCGGTGACGGTCACCCACAACGAGACATCCACGGGCGTCACCAACGACCTGGAGGCCATTGCCAAGGTTGTCAAGAGCGAGTTCGGCAAGCTGCTGGTGGTGGACGCCATCTCCAGCTTGGGCTGCATCCCACTGCTCACGGATGCCTGGAGCTGCGACGTAGTGGCCACGGCCTCGCAGAAGGGCTTCATGATACCGCCAGGGCTCGCCTTCATCTCCGTTAGCCCAGCCGCATGGCAGGCCGCCGAGAAGAACACCACACCGCGCTTTTACTTCGACTTCGCCCGGCACAAGAGCTACTACCAGCGGGGCCAGACCCCCTGGACACCAGCCGTCTCCATCATGTACGGCCTGGACCTCTCCCTGGACAAGATGCTCAAGGAGGGAATGACCAACGTTTACGCCCGCCACGCCCGCATCGGGCGCCAGGTGCGGGAGGGGGCCAAGGCCCTGGGGCTCCAGCTCCTGCCAGCGGACGAGCGCTACGCCTCCAACACCGTCACCGCCGTGCGAGTGCCGGCCGGCGTCGAGGGCGCAAAGCTAACGGGACTCCTCCGCCAGGAGCACGGCGTGGTGGTGGCCGGTGGGCAAGGCCCCCTGGAGGGCAAGATTATCCGCATCGGCCACATGGGCTACGTCTCCGAGGCAGACATCCAGGACGTCCTGACCGCCCTGAAGGCGTCCCTGACCAAGCTGGGCTTCAAGACATCAGCGGTGCCGACCAGCTAGTGTGCCGGAGTTTCCCGCGCCAGCTCGGCGGCCTTCGCGCGCGTTGTTGGCTTCCTGTTGACTTCGGCTACGCGCTCAGTGCGGATACCTTGGAGGGAGGGGCATGGCGACATTTAAGGTGCTGGTGGCCGACCCGATCCACCAGCAGGGGATTGACCTCCTCAAGTCCCAGCCCGAGGTGGCCGTCGACGTCAAGCTGCGCCAGACGCCAGAGGCGCTGGCTGCCTGCATCGGCGAGTACGACGCCCTGATTGTCCGCAGCGAGACCCAGGTGAACGCCGCTGTCCTCGGGGCGGGAAAGCGCCTCCAGGTGGTGGGGCGGGCCGGCGTGGGCGTGGACAACATTGATGTGGAGGAGGCCACCCGCCGCGGTGTCGCGGTGGTCAACGCCCCCACAGGCAACATCGTCGCCGCCGCGGAGCACACCATCGCCCTGCTGCTGGCCATGGCCCGCAACGTCCCCCAGGCAGATTCCTCCCTGAAGCGGGGCGAGTGGAAACGCGGCCAGTTTACCGGCGTAGAAGTCCGCAACAAGGTGCTTGGCCTCATCGGCCTGGGCCGCGTGGGATCTGAGGTGGCCAGACGCGCCCTGGGGCTTCAGATGCAGGTGCTGGCCTACGACCCGTACGTCTCCCCCGACTACGCCAAGCGGCTGGGAGTAGCCCTGGCCACCATAGACGAGGTGCTGGGCAAGGCGGACTTCCTTTCCCTGCACACACCACTCACTGAGGACACCCGCCACCTCCTGGGGCCTAAAGAGCTCGCCCGCACAAAGCCGGGGGTGCGGATCATTAACGCCGCCAGGGGCGCCCTGGTAGACGAAGGCGCGCTGCGCGAGGCGTTGGACGCGGGCAAGGTGGCAGGCGTGGCGCTGGACGTGTTTACCACCGAGCCGCCATCGCCGGACCACCCCCTGGTGGGACACGCCAAAGTCATTGTCACCCCCCACCTGGGGGCCTCGACCGTGGAGGCACAGGCCGAGGTGGGACGCGAGGTGGCCGAGCAGGTGCTGGCGGTGCTGCGGGGCCAACCGGCCCGCAACACGGTCAACGCGCCGCTGGTGCCCCCGGAGGTCCGGTCCATTCTGGCGCCCTACCTTGCCGTGGCAGCCACCCTGGGCAAGCTGGCCATCCAGCTCGTGGAGGGACAGCTCCAGAGCATCACCCTGCGCTACGACGGAGAGATTGCCACGCACGACACTGCCATCCTCAAAGCGGCTGCCCTTGTGGGGCTGTTGCAGCCCGTCAGCTCCGAGCGAGTGAACCTGGTCAACGCGGCCTGGATGGCGGATCAGCGGGGGCTGCGCATCGTCGAGCAGAAGGGGCCGGCGCCGGAGCAGTACACCAGCCTGGTCTCCATTGAGGCGCAGGCCAACGACGGCGCCATCAGCCTGGCCGGCACCCACATGCGCGGCGAGACCCACATTGTACAGATCCGTGGCTACTGGCTGGACCTAGTGCCATCAGTGCCCTACCTGCTGGTGATTGACCACCTGGACCGCCCAGGCATGATTGGCGCTGTTGGCACCATCACCGGCGGGCACGACATCAACATCAGCTTCATGGAGGTGGGGCGCTACCAGACCCGGGGCCGCGCCGTCATGGTGCTGGGACTGGATGACCCCGTGCCAGACCCCGTGCTAGCGAAGATCCGCAGCATCCCCCACATCACCAGCGCCAAGGTTGTGCGCCTCTAGCGGCTGGGCCGGCCCCTCTCGTGCCGCAGGTACGACTGCGGTAGCTGCGCCGGTGTTCGCACCGTGTACCCTGCGCGCCTCCACACTGCCCCTCGGTGACCTCCCTACCCGTGGGCCTCCAACGTGGGCAGAAGAAAGCCAGCGTCTTTTTATTCTCACCCCCTCTTCTCCCCCTTGCGGGGGAGAAGAGGGTCCCTCCCCCCGTTTCCGGGGGAAGGTCAGGATGGGGTTGAATCAGCCACAATGACAATGACCCTGGCAGCAGGCAGCCCGGCCCTGTGTCCTCCAGAGCTGCCTTGGTACAATGGAGCAAGAAGCGTGGTATGAGGTGGTGGGGCTATGCCAGGCCAAGAGCTGACGAAAGCCATAGCCCGCCTGCGCTTGCTCCTGTCAACGGTTGAGAGCAAGCTCAAAGAGTTGGACGAGGCCATTCGGCAGTTCCAGGCCCAACTGGCACGGGCGCCGGGCCAGGCCATCTACTCCAGCTATCCTCTGGAAGGGGTGCTGGCGGCCATGGCCGAGGTGCAGGAGCGCCTCAACGCGGCGCAAACGGCCCGCCAGCACCTGCTCGCCATCCAGCAGCGGGTCCAGGCCGAGCTGGACGCCTTGCGCCTGACCCAGCGCGTCCAGGAAGTCAAGGAGGAGTTGGCTAAGCTCCAAGAGCAGCCGGACAGCGAGCGAGTGGCCCAGGAGGTCCAGCGGCTAGAAGCATTGATTGACGACTACAGCCAGCAGGCAGCCCGCGCCATTACCCAGCCTTCCCAGCCCCCGCCCCCCAGCAGCTAGTGTGGTGTCACCGAAGTTAGCAGCCAATGTCTTTGCGAGGCCCGCCGAAGGAGGGCCGTGGCAATCTGGAGGCGGGGTCCACCCCTCCTCTCCCGATTACATCGGGACTTCGTCGTCCCGACACGTCGGGACTCCTCGCAACCCTTCATGCCTTTCTAAGGCACTGGAACCCATGAAAATGGCGATCAGGGTGCCTATTTTCAAGACAACGGCTATTTGTACGCGAATCTCTGAGACACGACACTAGCCGAGCGTGCGCGGGGACCCAGGCGCCGGGCCTGGCTGCCGCATCAGCAAGACCGAAGCGCCCTCGGGCCAGCCCCTTTTCTCCCCACGCCCCCGGCAACGACAAAGGGGACACTGCGAACAGATCTGCACAGCGACTTCGCCCTACCAACGGCCCCAGGCGTACCCGGTTCATGGCTCCCTAGGCTTGGCATGCCGCTTTGCTTTCGACAGCCTACGGTTGGCAGCCCGCGGGAGTTGAAGGTTCTACAGGGGTCGCAAGCTTAGCAAAGGGTTCTTGCACAGTCGGCACGCCGACTTGCGTAATTCAGGCAAAGCTCAGTGCTATACTCTTGCGGTGGGCAGGGACAAGGTAGCCACTGGAACACGAGCAGCCTCCTTAGTTCTCGAAAAGGAGAACCGAAATGACAGAAACAGGCCGCACGTTGCCCAGAGACATAGAGGCCCTGCTAGATACCTTCCGAAGCTGGCTGTGCTCTGAGACGTCTATCAGTCAACCTAGCGTGATGAAGTTTGGTAGGGGCAAAGAACAGGAGGCGGTTGTACTAACCGTTCAGGTGCGGAACAGTGCACCTCCCAGCAATGATGGCGCCGAGATTGTTTTCGTTGGTGTCGGTCTGCGCATTTCAGACGCACGGGAACCGTACAATAGCGGTCCGAGGTGGGTGTCTGATATCAAGACAAGTCGGCCATCAGACCAGCAGGCCCGCCGTAAGAAGTATGACCAAGGGACCTGGGTCTCTGGGCGGCCGTTTCCAGCCGAGACGTCTGACGAAAAATCTTTCGGTGAGGTCCTCTTCCCCAGAGAAACTGTAGTCTACGAGCTGCGCATCCCCACTGCGGATTTACCGTACGCTAGTGTTCAAGTCGAGGGTTCTGTTTCTCGACGGCACCTATGGCACTTTGTAGAAACTCCAGACGGCATCGAGCAGTATTCAAGACCCTTGCTACTTGAGACCCTGCGTGTTTTGAACACTGTGGAGTTTCAACATCCAGTCGCAGAGATAATAAGCAGCATCCCGGATTTTGGGCCCAACACTACTCTCGAGCAGCTTGAGGGCTTTCGAAAGGTGATAGAGCAAGCCATGAGCCAAATCAGCACGATGAGGGAAACGCTGAACAAGGTCTTTCACACCGCCCCTAATCGGGAACTCCGAGAACACATCAAAGAGGATGTAGGCCGATACCTCCTCTCGGTTGAGCAGGCCTGCACCAGGGCTTTGGAGGCAGTCTCTTCAGGCAACATGGGGCGGATACGCGATGCAGCAACGACTCTGAAGCAACAGCTAGCCGCCTCTGAGGAAGTCCCAGGTAAGACCTTGCAGTTGCTGTCACGGCTCCGCATCGCACCGGACGAAGTGGGTTTCGGAGCCGGCTCAAGCTAGAGCGCGTGGGACCAGCAATCCCCAGGTGTTGCCCGCCTCAAGGTGCCTTGACTCTTCCCAGACCTTAGCCTCTACACCAGATGTACCGTAGGCGTTATTAACCCCCTACCCTGCCCGGACCCACTCCTGCCAGGCAGGCCTCTCGCCGCCATCGCTCCGAAGCAGGCCCATGCTGTTGAACGGCTCGATGGTGCTCTGGTCGTACATGAAGCTCCAGATGACTATTTCGCTGCGCAGGTCTCGGGTCTGGTCAAAGAACGTCTTGACGAACTCGCCCTGCTCAGCCTCGCTGCTCTCCCAGCCCCGAGGGCTGGCAGCGCTGTGCCAGCCAACCTCAACAAACACGATGGGCTTAGAGGTGTGCTGTGCAATCTCAGCGTAATAGTCAGACGGGATGTCCTTCGGGTCCTTGTAGATGAGGTCGGGGTACGTTGTGAAGGCGATGATGTCTGAGCGGGAGAACCTGTCCAGGAGATGCCACTGGACCTTGCTGGGGTCATTGGTGCCGCCGAAAAGGCCTCCGTGGAGTCCTTTCATCCGCTCAAGCTGGAACACCGTGAACACCTTCGTATCGGGCGAGGCAGATTTCACGGCATCGTAGACTTCGCCGAATAGCCCCACGAAGCCGTCGAAGTCAGCGGGTGATTTCTCGTACAGGATGTTGACCTCTATTCCCAGGCCAAGGTAATGCGGCTTGTATTTCTCGGCAAATGCATGGGCACTTTCCCGATAGCTCGTGACAGTTGCTGCGTCCAGCGGTCGCAAGAGTTGGCCGCTGGACTGGGTGAAGAACTGCAACACGATGACCGGCATATAGTCGTAGGTGGGGGCAAGCTCCGCTACGACCTTTGGACCACCCCCTGATGAGCTTGCCAGCTCGCCCCAGTCGCCTTCCCAGCTAACGATGCTGCCTGCCTCCTTCGCCTTCGCCAGGAAACCCGTGAAGTCGGACGGCGAAAAGCTTCTGGGGGTTAGCGTAATCCCCTTCATTGTTCGGGGTGGCGTGGGGGTTACCGTGGGCACCGACGTTGAGGTCCGAGTGGGTATCGCCGCAGGGCTTGACAGAGGGGTGGGTGTCGCCGTTGACACGGGAGAAGGAGCCGCTGTGGGGGATGCAGCCGTCATGGGTGTGGGAGTTGCCGTCGCAGCCGGGGTCGGCGTCCGCTGAGGCTGCGCGCACGCTGCGAGCGCCAACACACCCGCTGCAATGATCATGGGCCAGCGTGAGAGTACCCGCATACAGCTACAACTCCCCCTCCAGGGAGGCCAGCACGAACCCGGTGGGCAGCTTAGGATGGAAGTAGGTGGTCTTGGGTGGCAACCGCTGCCCTGCCCGCACTAGCGCCTCGAAAACCTGGAGCGGCATGGGGCGGACCAGGAAGGCAAGCTGGGCACCGCCATCGCTGAGGGCGCGGGCTACCTCCTCCAGGCCGTGCACGAACTCCACCTGGCCGTGCTGCGGCGCCCGGGCGTCGCCCCCCAGGACAGGGCGCAGCAGCGCCTCGTGGAGCAGCCACGTCTCGCACTGGTAGAGCTCCGTCGCTGGTGCAGGTGGAAGAAGTCCGGCCGGCAGCGGGGACTTCACCGTCAGCAGCGAGAGCTGCTTCGTATTGCTGTCCACCAGGCCCAGCACAGCACGGTGTGGTGGGCAGGTGACCACCTCCTGGAGCAGGCGGCGGAGTCCCTCCACCGCGAAGGCGGCGACAGGCAGAGGCGTTATGTCAAAGACCTGGCCGATGCGGCGGTGCAGCGCCTGCAACAAGGAGTCTGAAATGCCGGACACGGTGCGGTGAAATGAGAAGAGCTGGTTGCCCGGGTCCGCAATCTCCACCAGGCCCATCAGGATGAAGCTGTGGGCTGCGTCACCTCCACCGCCGTGGGTAGCGCGCATCCGGTCACGGTAGACCAGGGCAGTCTCGTAGCGATGGTGCCCGTCGGCCAGGTAGAGCGGCAGCGGTGAGAGCAGCCGGGCGATAGACGCCGCCTCGGCCGGCTCGTCCACCACCCAAAAGGAAAAACGCCTTCCCTCCAGCCCAGTACAGGTGGCAACAGGGCGACGTTTCCTTACATCCGACAGGAGGGTCTTCAGGCCGCCGGGGTCGCGGTACAGGGCCATGATGGGGCTGAGGTTGGCGCAGCAGGCCGTCATCAGGCGGAGGCGGTCCTCTTTGGGGGCCGGGCGAGTGTGCTCATGGGGTAGCACGACGCCCTTCTCGTACTCCTCCAGGCGAACCGCAGCAAACAGGGTCGTGCGGGAAAGCTCGGCGCCATCTTGCGCATACCTCTCTTCGAGAAGGTAGAAGGCCGGGCGCGGGTCGCGCAGCAACACCCCCTCCTGCAGCCACTGCGCCAGCAGCGCGGCCGCCCGGGTGTATATGTTGTCGCGCTCGGAGTCAGTGGGACGGGCAAACCCTAGCTCTAGCCGGACGATGTTGTGGGGGCTGCGCTGGTGCAGCGCCCTCTGCTCATCGGGCCTAATGACGTCGTAGGGAGGCGCGATGACCAGCGACAGGTCCACCGCTGTGGGGTTGTAGCGGACCCCCCGGAAGGGGCGGACATCAGCCATGCGGCCTCTCTTCTACGGCCCCGTTGTCTCCCAGCCCTTTGCAGCTCACTGCTGGGCTGTAGCTAAGCAGTATATCCCTCGGCCCGGCGATACTTCAAGGAAAACGGGATGCAGCAGAGATTGAACCGGGCACATACCTGCGGCACAATAGACTCCTTCGGGGCCTTCGCATCCCGAGGGCTGGGCAAGGGGAAGGTCTGCGCAGCGGGCAAGCGCCCCTCAGCGGGACGGACGGCGCAGGAGGGTCACCTTGGCACCAAAGAAGAGCGTGAAAGAGCGCGCCGAGAAGCTACGGCAGGAGGTCAACTACCACAACTACCGCTACTACGTGCTAGACTCCCCCGTCATCAGCGATGCTGAGTACGACCGCCTGATGCGGGAGCTCCAGCAGTTGGAAGCGGCGCACCCCGAGCTGGTGACGCCCGACTCGCCCACCCAGCGCGTGGGCGCCCCGCCGGCGGCGGGCTTCGCCGAGGTGGTGCACCCTGCCCCCATGCTGAGCCTGGCCAACGCCTTCGACCGTGAGGAGTTCCTGGCATGGTACGAGCGCGTAACGAGGCTCCTGGAAAGGGCACCCTTCGACATGACCTGCGAGCTGAAGATTGATGGTCTGGCGGTCTCGCTGCTGTACCAGGACGGGGCGCTGGTGACGGGTGCCACCCGGGGCGACGGCTATAAAGGGGAGGAGATCACCAACAACCTGCGAACCATCAAGACCATTCCGCTTCGCCTTCTCAAGCCAGCCCCCCGCCTCATGGAGGTGCGCGGTGAGGTCTACTTGGCCAAGGAGGCCCTGAACCTCCTGAACCAGACGCGGGCGGCCGCCGGCCTCCCGCTCTTCGCCAACCCGCGCAACGCGGCCGCCGGGGCGGTGCGCCAGCTCGACCCCTCGGTCACGGCCCAGCGGCGGCTGGACATCTTCGTCTACGGCGTGGGCCATGTGGAGGGCAACAGCATTCCAGGTACCCAATGGGAGCTCCTGGCCTGGCTCCGCGAGCTGGGCTTCAAGACCAACCCCCACTCGCGCCCGTTCCGCGCCCCCGAAGAGGTGCTGGACTACTACACCTCCTGGCTTGAGCGGCGCCACGAGCTCCCCTACGAGACCGACGGCATGGTGGTCAAGGTGGACCAGCTTGTCTACTGGGACCGGCTGGGCGTCGTGGGGCGCGAGCCTCGCTACGCCATCGCCTACAAGTGGCCGGCCACCCGAGAGATCACGCGGCTCCTGGACATCGGCATCAACGTGGGGCGTACCGGCCGGCTGAACCCCTACGCCATCCTTCAGCCCGTGCAGGTGAGCGGTGTCACCGTCAAGCAAGCTACCCTGCACAACGAGGACTACATCCGCAGCAAGGACATCCGCGTCGGCGACTGGGTGGAGGTGGAGCGGGCCGGCGAGGTCATTCCCCAGGTAGTGGCCCCCATCAAGGACCGGCGCGATGGGACCGAGCGAGAGTTCCACATGCCGGCCCAGTGTCCGGTGTGCGGCGGCCAGGTAGTTCGCCCGCCGGGTGAGGCCTTTGCCCTGTGCACCAACGCCTCGTGTCCCGCCCAGTTCTACGAGCGGCTGGTGCACTTCGCCCAAGTGATGGAGATGGAGGGCCTGGGAGCCCAGTGGTGCCGCGCCTTCATCGAGGCGGGCATGGCCAAGGACGTGGCTGACCTCTACCTCCTGCGGCTAGAAGACCTGGTGAAGCTGGAGCGCATGGGGGAAAAGCTGGCCTCCAAGGTCTTGGCCAACATCCAGCGGAGCAAGAGCGCGCCCCTTTCTCGCCTCCTCTTCGCCCTGGGCATCAACCATGTTGGCCCGGTCATCGCCCAACTCTTGGCAGACCGCTTCCGGAACATGGAGACGCTGATGGCAGTGCCGACCGATGAGATGGAGGGCCTCCAGGGCATTGGGCCTGAGATCGCTGCCAGCCTGCACGGCTTCTTCAATGAACCTCGCAACCGCGCCCTGATTGAGAAGCTCCGAGACCTGGGGGTGAACATGGAGGAGCCGGTGTCTGCTCAGGCCGCTGCTGCCGGGCGTCTTGCAGGCACCCTCTTCTGCTTCACCGGCACCCTGGCCGCCATGTCCCGTGCCGGGGCCGAGAAGCGAGTCAAGGCCCTGGGCGGGCTCGCCAGTGACAGCGTCACCCGCAAGACCACCCACTTGGTGGTGGGGACCGAGGCGAGCGACGCCAAGCTCCAGCAAGCCAAGAAGTTCGGCACCACCATCCTGGATGAACAGGGGTTCCTGGAGCTAATCGGCGAAAGGAGAGGATAGCGTTTGGCTACACCTCCGCGGTCATGCCCCGGTCCATACGGCATCGGGCCAGTTCAACTGCGGCTTCCGTAGTGTCTTTACCGGGAGGGCAATGTGGGATGGCGGCCTTTGCTGACGATGGTGGCCCGCCTATGGGGCCACCCCAATAGCGAGCGAGACGAGGCCATGAAACTGATTGTGGGGCTTGGCAACCCGGGGCGCAAGTACGCGGGCACACGCCACAACGCCGGCGCGCGCTGCGTGCTGCACCTGGCCAGGGTGCTGGGCACCGAGTGGCGGCGCCGCTATCCGCTGGCCCTGGTAGCCCCTGCCACCATTGCTGACCGACCCGCCCTGCTGGCCCGCAACCGCACCTTCATGAACGAAAGCGGCAGGGCCGTGGCCTTCCTGGTGGAGCGCTACGGCGTCAACCCGCAGCGGGACCTGCTGGTGGTCCACGACGACCTGGACCTGCCGCTGGGCACCATCCGGCTGCGGGGCCAGGGGAGCAGCGGTGGGCACAAGGGTGTGGCCTCCACCATTGCGCTGCTGGGCACCCAGCAGTTCTCCCGCATCCGCGTGGGCATTGGCCGTCCACCACCGGGGGTAGACGTGGTGGAGTACGTCCTGTCGTCCTTTGACCCTCCAGAGGAGGCGGCGTTCCAGGGGGTGATGGAGCAGGTAGCGGAGAGCATCAAGGCCATCGTGAGCGAGGGGTTGGAAGGCGCCATGAACCGCTTTAACTAGAGGCGCCGCGCCGGCCGGGCTGCACGAGGTGGCACAGCAGAGGCTAAGAACGTTACGAGCTTTCGGGCACCTTGCCGCCTCCCAGGCCACGTCGAGCAGCGTAGGCAATGACCTGGGCGCGGTTTTCCAGGTGGAGCTTGTCCAGGATGTTGCGCAGGTGGTACTTGACGGTGCTCTCAGCGACCACCAGCTCGGCGGAGATCTCTTTGTTGCTCTTCCCCCGGGCCACTAGCTTCAAAACCTCCATCTCCCGGTCTGTCAGCCCTACGTCTCCCCTGGACTCCTTCCCCCCGCTGGCCTGCCTGGAGAACTCCTCCAGTATCCTGGCTGCCATCCTTGGCGAGATGGGGGCCTCGCCGCGCGCAACACCGGCAATCATGTCAAAGAAGACCTCAGCCTTGAGCTTCTTCAAGAGGTAGCCCTGAGCGCCACTCTTGATGGCCTCGAACAGGTCTACTTCGTCGTCGGACACCGTGAGGACAACCACCTTCACATTGGGGAACTCGGCCTTGATAATGCGGGTGGCTTCTAGACCGCCCATGTTGGGCATGCGGATGTCCATCAGGACCAGGTCTGGCATAAGCTCCCGCGCCCGGGCCACAGCCTCCAGGCCATCACTGGCCTCACCCACCACCTCATAGCCTCGGGCCCGCAGCAGGCTGGCGATGCCATCGCGGAACAGGTCATGGTCATCAACGATCAGGACCCGGGTCCGCTCGCTCATTGGGCCACCTTTGGAAGGTCGAGAATCACGCGGGTGCCCCGGCCGGGGGCCGTGTCCAACGTGAATCGCGCACCAATAGCCGCGGCCCGCTCCTGCATGGACTGAAGTCCCAGGTGTGGCCACGGCCCGCGGGTCACGTGCGCGGGGTCGAACCCACGCCCATTGTCCTCCACCACTAGGCGGCACCCACTGGCGCCGCAGTAGAGGAGGACGCTGGCGCGCGTGGCCTGGGCGTGCTTCCGAACGTTGGCCAGGGCCTCCTGAACGATCCTGAGCACCTGGACCTCAACACTGGGGTTGAACTGATATAAGTCTCCTTCTGCCTCCATCTCTGTTGGAAGGCCTGATAGCTCTTCGAAGCGGTGCACGTAGTCCCGCAGGCTCTGCAACAGAGGACGCTTTCTTCCGTTGGCGCCAAGGGCCAGGATCGTCTCTCGAACGTCGTCGTAGGTATCCCGGGCTGCCGCCTCTAGTTGCTCCATCTGGCCGACCGCTGCCTCCACCTGGCCCGCCTTGAGCAACTCCTGCACTGCCTGGGCCTTCGTGTTGACGTAGCCCAGCACCTGGGCCAGCCCGTCGTGCATCTCCCGGGCCAGGCGCTCCCTCTCCGCCACGGTGGCCAGGGTGCGGACCTCCTCATGGAGCTGGGCATTCTCCACCGCAGTAGCGATGTGCTCCGCCATCAGCTCCAGAAGGCGTAGCTCGTCCTGACTGGTCAAAGCCTGGGCAGAGCGGGCAGCTACCCCCAGCACCCCAATGGTGCTGCCGCTGCGGCGCAACGGCACAGCGTAGAGGGTCTGGAACCCGGCCGCCTGCACCCGGGGGCGCTGGGATATGGGGTCGTTAGGCAGACTGTGCACCATAATCGGCTGGCCTGTCTGCGCGACCATTCCGGGGTAGCTTTCCCCCATGCCGAAGCGGGTGACCTCCATGAAGGCATCGCGGGCCGCCCCAGCGTGATGGCGCAGGAGCACGGCGCCCTGCTGTTTGTCCACCAACCAGACCTCGGCGGCCTCGGCGCTGGTGGCATCCAGAACGGCCTCCAGGGCCGCGGGCAACACCCGGTCCAGCTCCAGCGACGCCTCCACCGCCCGTCCCACCTTCAGCAGGGCCTCCATCTCTCTGGTGCGGCGGGAAAGCTCCAGGTTCTGTCGAAGGATGCGCCTCTCAATGCGACGGAAGACGCCGAGCATGAAGAAGGAGAAGGGGATGATCCCCGCCACCATCGTCGCAGCCAGGGCCACGTGCTCTTGCGTGTGGGTGAGAAGTCCCGCCCGGTGAGGCACAAAGCTGACCAGGATGACCCCCACCACAAAGGCCGTTGGCACCAGAATAGCGATGAGGAGCAACCGTCTCAGGTCCACGTCCTTGCCTGCCCCCAGGCTATCTTCGTTAATCATTATAACGCCAGTCCCATATTCGTAGGGAGGAGCTTCCACCATCGTCAGCCTCCTTCAGCCCGTCTGCACCGTCAGCAAGGAAAACGCCGGCAAGCGGGCAGCACGCGCCTGCTGGGGCAAGTTCCCCCCAGCAGGCAGACCTCTGGACCAGCCGCCCCGGCAGGTGCCCGTTGACCTCCTGGAGCACCTTGACCATAGCCTGTAGTCCAGCCATCTTCCGGCGAAGCACGCGGACATCCTCCCGTGTAGCAGTGCGCAGTGCTACACGCCGCCTGTACCCCGGCAGCCGCGACGTCCAGAGCAGCACCAATGGCTGCCTCCACTTCTGGTGACATGACTCAGGCTTCTACTACTAGCATCGGGGAAGCCTGCTCTGAACGTCATGGCCCCAGGTACAGCTTATGCCCGCCTCATAGGTCAGGTGTCCCTGTCCATCCGGCCAGGAAACTGGAGCAACCTTGCATACGTAACCTGTCAGAGGAAAGCCTCTGTGCCCGCCGAGTTCCTACCACTCAGGTGCGCTGCCGTAGCGGCTGTCGCGCATCGGGTCGGACATCCTGGCGGTTCTGGGTCATTGTGGCATGGGGGGGGGGGGGGG
>JACQUK010000051.1 GCA_016210325.1 Chloroflexota bacterium | reverse complement strand
TGCTGAGCCTGCCGAAGGAAAGGGGGACTGGGGGATGGTCAAAGCAGTCCTTCATCACCCTGCTAATCTGGGCAAGAAGGAGCAGCTATGAGCACCATGAAGCGGCTCTACTTCTACGGCGTGGCCTTCGTCGCCCTCGTGGTAGCGGCCAACGGCGCCGCCCTGCTGCTGCGCTACCTGCTGGACCTGGCCCGCGGGCGCCCCCTGGTCGGCAGCCTCACCGAGCAGGCCAGCGTGGGCCTGGCGCTGGTGCTGGTAGGCGCTCCCGTATGGGCGCTGCACTGGGCCAGGGCACAGCACCATACCGGACGGCTGCCCCAGGAGACGGGGGCGGTCCTGCGCAAACTCTACCTCTACGGGACCATGTTCCTGGCCGCGACCATCGGCTTCTTCATGCTGCGGTCGCTGCTGCGTTGGGCCCTCGGCGTGGGGACCTTCGACGCCATCTGGCCCGCGCATATCGTCGTCTGGGCGGCCGTGTGGGGCTACCACTGGACCCTGGAGCAGCGCGAGGGGCAACCCACCGGCGGCGCCCGCACCGTGCGACGCTGGTACGTCTACATCGTCAGCGGGTACGGCCTGGGGTTCATGGTCAGCGGCATCGTGGGGGCCCTCAGCCTGCTCCTGGTGCGTACCTACGACCTCATGGCAGGCACACCCGTCCTGACGGGCAACGCCCTGTGGAGCGACCCCACCCGCAGCGCCCTGGCCACCCTCCTGGTTGGAGGGGCGTGGTGGGCCTTCCACTGGCTCGCCCAGGGCTGGGGCGACATCGAGTCCACGCTGCGGCAGGTGTACCTGTACCTCTTCGCCTTCCTGGGCGGCGCGGTGACCGTGCTAGCCGTGACCGCGGTCATGCTCTACGCGGTGCTGCGCTGGGCTCTTGGGGCACCGGGCCTGCCTGGGGCGACTCAGCACTTCCGCACCCTGCCTCAATTCCTACCGGCACTGCTGGTGGCCCTGGCCCTGCTGCTGTACCACTGGCAGGTCGTCGGGACCGAGTCAGGGCGGCTGGCGGGCCGCCTGCCGGGGGCGCGGCGCTCGTTCAACTACATCATGGCCTTCCTGGGCCTTGGCACCCTGGTCACCGGGGTCGCCATCCTCCTGGGGGTACTCATCGGCCTGGCAGTGCGTCCGGCGGGGCAGTCCCTCACCGCCGCCGAGGCCTGGCGCACCCTCCTGGCCCTGGCCCTGACCCTGCTGGTGGTCGGGACCCCCCTATGGCTGGGCTACTGGACACGCGCACAGCGGTACGCCCGCGAGGGCGGGCTGGGCGAGCGGGGCAGCCTGCCACGGCGCATCTTCATCTACGGTGTCCTGCTGGCGCTGGTGCTGGCCGTGCTGGGCAGCCTCAGCGCCGTGCTCTCCTTCCTGCTGCGTGACCTGCTGGCGGGCCAGCTCTCGCTGCGCTTCCTACGCGATGGGGCCTGGCTCCTGGGCACCGCGCTGACGGCAGGCGCCCTGCTCCCCTACCACTGGCAGGTGCTCCGTGAGGACCAGCAGGCCGGCGCCGAGGCCGCTCCGGGCCGCAAGGCGGTAACGCTGGCCGTCGGTGAGGGCGCCGACGAGCTGGTGACCAAGCTGGAGGAGGCCTTGGGGGGCCGCATCCGCGTGCTCAGGCTGCTAACAGTCGCTGCGCCGCCAGCCCTCACGCCGGAGGAGCTGGACGGCCTGGCCCGCCAGGTCCGCGAAGCGCCGGCCGACCGTGTGCTGCTGGTAGCCGTAGATGGCGCGGTGCGGGTGTACGGGTACCGGTAGGGCCAAGCAGCGATAGGCGATCTGAACCGCGCTCACGCTTCGACGGAATCGGGGTAGTGGGTTTCTGCCCCCGCTCACCCTGAGCTTGTCGAAGGGTGAGCCGCTCATGGTGGGACGGGCTCACCACGAGCGGAGGCAAGCACCAGTCTTGCACGCACCGAAGGTCCAGTTGACTTGGCGCCCATGTCCGCGCACAATACCCGTAGGTCTACGGATACGGAGGGGCCTGTGGCATTGACCAAGCGGGTAGAGGTCCTTTTTAACCCTGAGGAGTACCGCCTTGTGGAGGAACTGGCGCGGTCGCGAGGCGAAACCGTGGGTTCCTTGCTGCGGAGGGCGGTGCAGCAGCAGTACCTTCGCCCCGCGTTGAAGGAGCGGCAAAAGGCGGCGCGGCGCATCATTGGCCAGAAAGTGGACTTCGGCGAGTGGGAGGACGTGAAGGCGGCAATTCAGCAGGAGGTTCTCAAGCAAGTTGAGGCTCCTTGACACCAACATCATCCTCTACGCCGCGGGCCGGCCCCACCGCTACAAGGTCCCCTGCGCGCGACTGCTCCAGGAGGTCGCTGAAGGCAGCACCGACTACACCATTGACACGGAGCTCCTGCAAGAGGTCCTGTACGTCTACACCTCCCGTGGTGAGCGAGCGCGCGGGCTGGCAACCTTCGACGACCTGCTGCGCCTCTTCCCGTTCCCCATCGCCATCGGCCGCGAAGAGATGGTGGCTGCGCGCCATCTGCTGGAGCGCTACCCTGCGCTCTCCCCGCGGGACGCCGTCCACGCCGCGGCCGTCCTCACCCAGGACCTCGAAGGCATTGTCACCACCGACGGGGTCTTCCGCCAGGTGGCGGGGCTGGTGGTGGTTGAGCCAGCCGAGCCTGCTTCGGACGGTACGTGAAGCACGGCCGATGGGCCTGCCGAGGCTAGGGTGCGCCTTTGGCGGCTACGAGAACGTGGTGGGTGGCCTACCTGGGGCAATAGGCCACCGCTACCGCCACTACAGCTTGGGGGATGGCATGCTGGTGCAATAGCCCCTGCACGCTCACCGTCAGTTGAGATGCAGGCTTACAACTTCGACCATTCATCTAGCGACACTGCCCTGCCGAGCGCTGGCTCAACCTCCCGCAGCAGCAAACGTAGTTGGAGTACAGAGAACTCGTCGTTGTTGGGGATGGCCAGGGTAAACGTCCCAAGGCGCATGTAGAAATGGCGACCGCCCGGCTGTGGAGGGCCGAAGCCCAGCTTCTTCAGTTTGCGAATGAACGTCCGACGTTTACACGGCGTCCATCTAGCCACGGACTGGGGCCTTCTTACCCGCTGGTATGCCCTTGTTCAGATCAAGACCACCAATGATGGGCAGAGGGTCGCCATGCCGTATCTTTACTATGAGCCAGCCCTCCAGCACAGAGCGTAGCTCCTGCTGGCACAAGTAAAGGGTCCTGGCGAAGGCCACAGTGCCAGGGCAATCAGGGATGGAGCCGGCGTAGGTGCCGTCCTCCAGCTTCTCGTAGACTGCCCGGCTCATGGCGTTCTCGATGTATTCCAGCAACATTCCGCCGCTCCTCACCCGCGCTAGCTAGTCCAAGTATAACCCTCCCACGAAAGGACGGCCAACAAGGGGGCCGGTTGTATAATCCCTCAGGAGTAGAGCTACCGGGAGGCCGTTGGGCGCCGCTACCGCGTCTAGAGCTTTGGAGACGTGACGGCGGTGCTATCACATGGTTAGAACCAAATGGGGGTTCAGGGACTATGGGCTGGAAACGTGGTCAGTGGGACGGAACTAGGGAACAACTGATCACTTGGCTGGCCAACCTGAAAGTGGAGCCGTACTGGGTTTACAATCCCGAACCGGGCGAGAGGATTCAATTTAGAGGGATACCAGTGCCTCGGAGAAAGACACCGTTCCATGGGAAGGCGCTTAAGGGCGCTTTACGCCATGAGGTGCTGAAGAAGGTCGGCCTGCTGGAGCGGTACCCAGCACTCTTCCGGCGCGACGCCGTCCACACAGCAGCCGTCCTCACCAACGACCTGGAGGGCATGGTCACCACCGACCAGGCCTTCCGCCAGGTGGCGGGGCTGGTGGTGGTTGATCCGGCCGAGCTTGCTTCGAACGGTGGGTAAGGCATTGTGGCTGATGGGCCTGCGAGCGCTGGCCTGCGCCTGCGAGAACGTGATGCGGGCGTTCAGGGAGGCCATCGAGCGCCGCTAGCGCTTCTACCGTCGTGGGGAGCCGACGCTTGTGTTGTGCGGGCAGGCGCGGCCAGCCCCCTGGCCGGCCGCGCCTAGTCAACGCACTCAATCGCCTTCAGGCGGTTACGGTTGCGGAGCGCCAGTCGGGATACCTGCGACCTCACAAAGAGCCTCGAATGTGCCTTGGCGAGACTGCCGGTTGTTCACTACCCGTGGTCCCGTCTTCCCCTGAGCGATGACCTCCTTGTCGGACCACAGAGGGTTGCTCCGACTGAAGAGATCGCCTTTATACTTTTTTCCATTGGCAGCGTACACGTATTCTCGCCCGAAAGCGGACAGAGCCTGTCGCCATTCGTCAGGCTTCAACTCTCGAAGGCGTGCCGCAAGACGTATGTAGCCATGCCACATTACCGCTTGGTCGGCTACACTTGCATCTCGTACCTGTTGCCGTCTGGCCACACTCAGAAGAGCGAGCTCATTCGGCCGAACGTGGCCCAATTCGCTCAGGTAGTCCAGGAGGTACCCAAGTACCTCGTCGTAGTAGTCGCCCTCGGTTACGTTGGGGAATGCCCCCCTTAGGGCATCCACGAGGGTACCAAAGGTCACCAGCTTTGCGGAGTTGCGGGAAAGGTGGTTGCTAAGAATCTCCACATTGTTTGCACCCAGAACCACAGAGCGTTCCATAAGGGCGCGAGCCAAGCGCGAGTGGAGCAGAGGTATGGCTGTCTTCGACTCGATAAAGTGCGCTGTGCTGGTCGGGACACGCCAGCCTTTGAAATTGTACACGTAGAACCGATGTGCTTCGCCGTCCACAGGGTCCGTGTAGATAACTAGCCCGTACGACCGCCGTGGATTGTAGCTACCCATGTCGGCGGACCCGGTATCGCGAATCCAGTCAAGGTACTTACGATGCATCCTGATGATAGCGTGATGCCGGTGATTCGTGTCCGGTCGGGTGGCGACACCCTCGTATATGCGAAGCTCCCTCACATCTCGCAGGTAAACCCACGCGGTTTCCCCTGCCCTCAGGTTCCACATGAGCTGGGGGCATTCGAAAGTGTTCTGGTATATGTCCTGTGTCATGGAGTCGATTTCGCTCGGTCGCAGGAATTCCCTCGGCCCACCGCCAGTGTCTTTGATACCGCGCTGAATCTCAGGATCGTAGACGCACCTGAATCGGTGGGTAGCCCGCAGTTCTGGCTTGTACAACTCATTGGGGTCGCAAACATCAGTCAAAAGCCCGGGGGTGATCTGCGTTTGGAACTCGATAGCTCCGGCCACACGCACGTCGCCGTCCTGTCCGACAACGTCACTCTCCGGAAGGCGAAAGATCGCCTCTGTGTTGGGCAGCGTGAATGGCACTCGGTCCTTCAGGTTGAGTGGGATATTCTCCGGTCCTTTCAACACAAAGCCCGACATCCGCGTGGAAGTCATGTCGTTTCTCCTCCCGAGGCCTTGAGCCTCTCCCAAACTTGCTACTAGGTGATACACGTCTCACCTCGCTATCCTGCATGGTAGCATATAATATTATGCGTGTCAATAGTATCACGGGAGAATCACGGAGCCACTGAGCCATGTGGCACCACCCCTAGCTGGGGAGGGCCTCCGGCTCGGCGGCCTGTGGCACGGCTCGTCCAGGAGGTACAGGAACGCCTTCACGCTGGCCCCATAGGTGTCGAAGCGCCGCACCGTGCTGAAGTGGATTCCGAGAGGGGTGGACACGACGCAGGGCCCAGTCCAGTGCCACATTTCATGTCACAGCCACAGCGCCGCTGCTGCGACGCAGATCGAGTAGCAGTGGCCGGCCTGGCTCCAGCTAGCGAGCCCAGCTAATGCCTCTCCCTCTAGCCACACCCTGCCACCACCAGCTATAGTATCCAGGATGCTACCACAATCCCAGGAGGCCCCATGAAAGCAGTGGTCTTTGAGCAGCACGGCGGCCCGGAGGTGCTCCAGTACCGCGAGGTCCCGGACCCCAAGCCTGGCCCCAACGACGTCCTCATCAAGGTCAAGGCCGCCTCCGCCAACTACAACGACATCTGGGCACGCCGTGGCCTCCCCGGCGTGAAGTTCGACATGCCCCACGTCTCCGGCTCCGACGCCGCCGGCGTGGTGGCGGCCGTGGGCAGTGAGGTCCGGGGCGTGAAGCCCGGCGACGAGGTGCTGGTCCACCCCTCCATGAGCTGCCGCGCCTGCGAGGCGTGCACCTCGGGCCAGGAGTTCTTCTGCCGCGATTTCAAGATCTGGGGCTTTCAGACCGGCCCCAACGACGGCGGCCACGCCGAGTACGCCCGCGTGCCCGCCGTCAACGCCGTCCCCAAGCCCAAGAACCTCACCTTCGAGCAGGCGGCCTCGCTGCCCCTGGTACTCATGACCGCCTGGCGCATGCTGGTGAGCCGCGCCCAGGTCAAGCCGGGCGACTTCGTGCTGGTCTGGGGCGGCGCCGGCGGCCTGGGCACCATGGCAATACAAATCTGCAAGGTGTTCAACGCCAGGGCCATTGCCGTGGTCTCCTCGGACGAGAAGGCAAAGCGCTGCCAGGAGCTTGGCGCGGCCTACGTGGTCAACCGCAGCAAGCAGGACGTGGCCGAGCAGGTGCGGAACATCACCAACCGTCGCGGGGTGGACATTGTGTTCGAGCACGTGGGCCAGGCCACCTTCCCCACCAGCATCCGCTCGCTCCGGTGGGGCGGCTCCCTGGTCACCTGCGGCGCCACCTCCGGCTTCGAGGCGGTCACCGACGTGCGCTTCCTGTGGAACAAGCAGCTTAACTTCCACGGCTCCCACATGGGCAACAAGGCGGAGCTGCTGGCGGCCCTGCGCTTCGTGGAGTCAGGCCACATCAAGCCCGTCATTGACCGCGTGCTGCCCCTCAAAGAGGTCCCCCAGGGGCAGGAGCTGATGGAGCAGGACAAGGTCGTCGGCAAGCTGGTCTACGTGCCAGAGGCGGCGTAGCTGGTACGCTCCCAAGGTCTTTTCAAAGTTGCTCATTCGCCCCCATCCTAACCCCCCGAAGACGGGGGAAGGGACCCTTCCTCTCCCTCATCTCGATGGGGGAGAGTGAGAGAGGGGGTGAGAATCGGTCGGGACTCAGCACGACCCTTCGGCTGGCTCAGGGTGAGCGGGTTTCTTCGTCCGTTCGTGGTTCGATCCCGACAGGTCGGGACTCACCACGAGCGGACGGCACAGGCACGCTACCCTATCCAGGGAGCTATACTGGTAACAGCGCTCCCCTGGAGGACCTCACACTGCAAGGAGGGAAGACCGTGGCAACGCGGAAGCGGAACGGCAGGGACCTGGAGGACGCCGTCATCGTCAGCGCAGTACGAACGCCTATTGGCACCCTGGGGGGCGTCCTCAGCGAGGTGCCAGTGCACCAGTTGGGGGCTGTGGCCGTGCAGGAGGCGGTGAAGCGGGCCAGGGTGGACCCCCACGACGTGGATGAAGTTCTCCTGGGCAACGTCATCGCCGCAGGGGCCGGCCTCAACCCGTCGCGGCAGGCCTCCCTGGCCGCGGGGATGCCCATCGAGGTGCCGACCACGGGGGTCAACAAGGCCTGTGGGTCGGGCCTCAAGACCATCGCCCTGGCGGCCCAGGCCATCCGCCTGGGCGACGCCGAGGTGGTGGTGGCCGGCGGCATGGAGAGTATGAGCCGCGCCCCCTACCTGCTGACCAGGGCCCGCACGGGCTACCGCCTGGGCCACGGGCAACTGCTGGACTCCATGATTACCGACGGCCTGTGGTGCCCCATGACCGACTGCCACATGGGCATCACCGCCGAGAACCTGGCCGCTCGCTACGAGATCACGCGAGAGGACATGGACCGCTTCTCTGCCCAGAGCCACCACCGTGCCGCTGCCGCCTGGGAGACGGGCCGCTTCCAGGAAGAGGTGGTGCCGGTCAGCGTGCCGCAGCCCAAAGGCGAGCCCAAGGCCGTGGCCCGCGACGAGCACATCCGCCCCAACAGCAGCCCGGAGACGCTGGGCAAGCTGAGGCCCGCCTTCAAGGCCGATGGGACGGTCACGGCGGGCAACGCCTCTGGCATCAACGACGGCGCCGCAGCCACGGTAGTCATGTCGGCGCGCAAGGCGCAGGAGCTGGGCCTGCAACCCCTGGCGGTCATCCGCACCTACGCCTCGGCGGGGGTAGAGCCGGCCATCATGGGCATCGGGCCGGTGCCCGCTGTGCGCAAGGCCCTGGAGAAGGCTGGCATGCGCCTGGGGGACATGGACTTGGTGGAGCTCAACGAGGCCTTCGCCGCCCAGTCGCTGTCAGTCATCCGGGAGCTCGGCCTGGACGAGGCGCGGACCAACGTGAACGGCGGCGCCATCGCCCTGGGGCACCCGGTAGGATGCAGCGGTACGAGGGTCATGGTGACGCTGCTGTACGAGATGAAGCGGCGACGGGCCAAGTTCGGTCTGGCCACCCTCTGCATCGGCGGGGGCCAGGGCATCGCCATGATCGTAGAGAACGCCGCGGCCTGATGCCCGCTCCTCCCTACGCTAACGGCCTTGCCCCAAATGTCATTCTGAGGAGCACAGCGACGAAGAATCTGACCAAGTCCACCATGCATGTCCCTTCGCCAGACCCTTCGCTACGCTCAGGGTGACATTGCAAGGGGCTTTTTTGAGGCAAAGCCCTACGCTAACGGAAGAGGGGTGCCTGACGTGGGCACCCCTCTTCGCCTCCCCCAGTCACCTGGGATGCGTTCGATGTTTTAGTGCCCTGCCTCTGAAGTACGCATGCGAAATCGTCGGTGCGAGGAGTCCCAATTCGTCGGGCTCGGCGAACTTCGGGGACACCACACTAGGAAGGCACCGCCGTCGGCTCTGCGGCCTTGCGCAACTGGTCGAGCCAGCGCTCGGCCTGCTGCCGGACCCTCACGGCGTTGCGGTGCTTGACTTGCTCGTAGCCCCGGATGTCCTCTGGCGACTTCAGGACCTTCAAAGCCACCTCGTAGGTCTCGGGCCGCACCCGCGTCAGCACCTCGCTCATGGCGCCGCAGTACCAGGCCATGAGCTCCCGCTCCTCCCTGCGCGACGGCTGGTAGCCAAAGGGGTCGAATCGCGTGCCCCGCAGCCTGCGCATGGCCACCAGGGTGTGGAAGGCTGTGTCGAACCACGTGCCCACCCTGATCTTGTTCTTGGAGAGCTTCTTGAGCATGGGCGGGTGCAGGTTGTAGAACAGCTTCTCCGGCGCCTCGAACTTCCCGGCGTACTCCCTGGCCCGCCGCAGGTGGAGCCGCGCTACCTCGTACTCGTCCTTGTAGGCCATGAGCTTGTACAGGTAGCGAATGACCGCCTGGGTCAGCCCCTCGCGGCCCGGTGTCACCTCCTGCTCCCGCCTGGCCACCTGGAGCACCAGGTCCACGTAGGTCTTTGCGTACTCCAGGTCCTGGTACTCAATAAGCTCGGCCACGCGGACAGAGAGCATCCGCCGCGACTCCTCGTCCAGGTGGGCACAGCGGTTCAGCAGCTCGCGGTACCCCTCAGCCAGCTTCCTGGAGCGCTGGGCTAGCCGCTCGTACGCCTTGTCGCGCTCGCCAGCCGCGTCCAGGCGCTGGGGCAGGGTCATGACCGCAAGCCGCTCCGGGTCGTGGACGTACAGACGCCCGTAGCGGAAGGCCTGGGTGTTGGCCTTGACAGCAGCGGCGTTCAGCTCAATGGCCTTCTCGATGCTCTCCGCCTTGAGCGGGACAAGGCCTGCCTGGTAGGCCACTCCCAGCATGAAGAGGTTGGTGACCATGTGGTCGGCGAACAGGGCTTCGGCGATCTGCCCTCCCTCCACGAAGATGTTCTGGTCCTGCTTCGTGTAGCGGTTCACCGTGTCCCGGATGACGGACTGCGCCGGGAAGAGCTGCGTCACATCCCGCACGATTTCGCCGGTGGGCGTCTCCGTGGCATTCACCACCGCCACGGTGCGGCCCGGGTCCGCCTGCTCCAGTCCACCGCGGGAGGCGGCGCCCAGCGAGTCCAGCCCAAGGTAGAGGTCCGCCCTGCCCAGGCTCACCTTGTTGGCCCCCTCAAAGGGCCGGTCAGCCATGACCACGTGGGCATAGACCCCACCACCCTTCTGGGCCACGCCAGTCTGGTCCAGGTTCTGCACATGCTTCCCTTCCATCAGGGCTGCGTAGCACAGCAAGGCGTTGATGGTGACCACGCCAGTCCCGCCGATGCCAATGGCGTACAGGCTGTACCCCTTCTCGGCTGAGACCTTCTTGGCCGGCTCCGCCACGGCGTCGGCCGGCAGCTCCGGCGGTGGCGCCTTGGGCTTCAGGCCCGTCCCGGACTTGACCACAATGGTCAAGAAGGAGGGGCAGTCGCCCTTGATGCAGGTGTAGTCCTTGTTGCAAGAGGGGTGGTGGATCATGGTCTTGCGGCCGAACTCCGTCTCGATGGGGTACAACGAGACACAGCCGCTCTTCTCCCCGCAGTCACCGCACCCCTCGCACACCTCTTCGTTGATGGCCAGGAAGACATTGGGGTCTTCCAGCAGCCCGCGCTTGCGCTTGCGCCGCTTCTCAGCAGCGCACTCCTGGTCGTAGATGAGCGCGGTCACGCCCTTGATGGCCTTCAGCTCGTCCTGTACCTGGACAATCCTGTCCCGGTGGTAGAGAGGGACCCCAACTGGCAGGCGGACACCGCGGTAGGCCTCCGGCTTCTCGGCCAGGATGACCACCTTCTTCACGCCCTCCGCTAGCAGGGCCCGGGCCAAGTCGGGAACGGACATCTGGCCCGCTGGCCGCTGGCCACCCGTCATGGAGACGTGCCCGTTGTACAGGACCTTATAGGTTATGTTGACTCCAGCAGACACAGCGAAGCGGACCGCCAGGTAGCCGGAGTGGAACAGGGTGCCATCGCCCAGGTTCTGGAACAGGTGAGGCATCTCGGTGAACTGGGAGGCGCCGATCCACATGGCGCCCTCGCCACCCATCTGGACCATGAAGGGAGCAGCCACCCGATTGCCGGTGGCCATCCGGCTCGTCATGGCGTGGCAGCCGATGCCAGTAGCCATCATGGTGCCCTCGGGCAGCACCGTGGAGGTGTTATGGGGACACCCAGAGCAAAGGGCAGGCCCCCGCATTGGCAGGATGGGGTACGAACGCGAACGAATGGCCCGGAGCTCCTCCAGCCTCCGCTTGATCGCTGGGGCCTCACCGAGCTCCAGCAGTCGTGGCCCCACCGCTTCCAGCACCATGTCCTGGTCCATCTCTCCCTGGACCGGCGTCAAGGGCTGCCCCCGCTCATCCAGCTTGCCAATGACCTGGGGAGCATCCACCACACCGTACAGGACGTCCTTGACCAGGGTCTCCAGGAAGGGACGCTTCTCCTCCACCACCATGAGCTTGCGGAGCCCCCGGGCGAAGTCCCGCACGGCCTCCCGGTCGATGGGGAACATCATGCCCAGGCACAGGATGCGTACACCCAGCCGGTTAAGGTCACCGATATCCAGGCCTACATCCCGAAAGGCCTGCATCAGGTCAGTATGGGTCTTGCCAGCAGTGATGATGCCCAGGCGGTCATGGGGCGTCTGCGCCACCACACGGGACAGCCCATTGACGCGGGCGTACGCCTCCACCAGGGGCAGACGCTCCTGGAACAGGTGACGCTCCACCTCAAAGCGGTCTGTCGCGCCCCTTCTGCCCAGCGCCAGCTTCTTGAAGGGCTTGCCGTTGACCTCCAGCGGCGGAAGGACAATCCTGGGGCGGTCCGGGCCCACCTCCATCGTCTGGCCTCCGTCGCACAGGTTGGTCAATAGCTTCAGGGCCACCCAACACCCTGACATGCGCGAGATGGCCACAGCGTGCATGCCGTACTCCAGGAACTCCTGCACGCTAGAGGGGTACAGAATCGGCATGCCAAAGCTGTAGTAGGCGTACTCGCTGCCAGAAGGGAGGGTGGAACTCTTGCAACTGGGGTCATCACCCCCCAGGAGAAGCGCCGCCGAGTTGAGGCCGGTGCCGTAGTAGTTCGCGTGCTTCAGGGCGTCGCCGGAGCGGTCCACGCCAGGGCTCTTGCCATACCAAATGCTCAGAATCCCATCAACCTTGGGGTTGGGAAAGAGGTTGAAGTACTGGGCACCTTCTACAGCGGTGGCTGCCAGGTCCTCGTTGACCCCAGGCACATGGACGATGTTGTATTCTTTCAGCAGCTTCTTAATGCGGGCCAACGCCAGGTCATAGCCACCCAGGGGCGAGCCCTCGTAGCCAGAGATGAAAGTCCCTGTTTTGAGCCCTGCCCTGCGGTCCCGGCGCGCCTGGTCCAGGGGCAGACGGACCAGCGCCTGGACCCCGCTGAGGTAGGTTCTCCCCTCCTCCAGCAGGTACTTGTCATCCAGGGTGACCTGTCGAGTGGCCGCGGCTGTGACCACTGGACCCTCCTTCAAAAAGTGATGACCACTGCGACTGCGTAGTCACAGTCTGCAAATGAGACAAGGTCACTCTACATACTGCCACAATGCTTGTCAAGCTACAGAGTTCGCGACGGGGGTTCCTGGGACCATTGCAGCAGCAGCGGGCCCCATAGGGCCGACCAAAAGGGAGACGAAACGGGGGCGCTGGCGCAGCACAGGACGCCAGCTCGATGGCTGCTCACAATGTCGGCGGGCCGGGGTCGCCCTACGGACGGGCGAAGCGAGGTTGGACCGCTACAGGCCAGAAGGCCATGACCCTCGTCGCAGGTCAGAGCTTTTCCAGCACCTCCAGCAGCTCCTGGGTGGATGGCATGCCCTGCTTCACGTAGCGCACCACACCCTCCTTGTCCAGGACCACCACCGTGCGCTGGATGCTCTTGCCGTTGGGCTTCAGGACGCCATATGCAGTGGCTGCCTTCCTCTCCGTGTCAGCCAGCAGGGGAAAGGGGAGCTGGTACTTGTCCGCGAAGCGCCCGTGCGAGGCCAGAGACCCCGGGTTCACTGCTAGCACCGTGGCGCCCAGCGCTTCGAACCTGGCCCTGTCATCCCGCAGGGCCGAGAGCTGGCGAGTTCAGCCGGAGGTGTCATCCTTGCAGTAGAACACCAGCACCACTGGTCCCCTGGCAAGGTAGTCAGCCAGGGAGACTTGGGCGTTTCCCGTAGCTGGCAGCTCGAAGTCGGGCGCCTGCTTTCCAACCTCCAGGGCCATAGGAATACCTCCTTCTGAGCACGGCCAAGACACGCGGCCCACCAGGCCTGTGTAGATACACCTCGCCGCAACGCCGTCAGTGTACTTTCCGAGCGCGCCATCGGCAAGGAACCCCGGTGCCTGCTGCGTTGCCGTACGGGAGGACGAGACTATAATAGTACGATGCAGGTCTCAAATCGTGCACACCATGCGTTCATCCCGGCAGAGGGGCCGCCGGCAAGGTGTTGAAGGTGGCGCTGGTGTAGACTGAAAGGGCAACAAGGCCGCCGGCGAGGAGGGCACGTGAGATACCGGAAGCTGGGCAGGTCCGACCTGCTGGTCTCTGAGGTGGGCTTTGGTGTGTGGACCGTAGCCACCGGCTGGTGGGGCAAGATGGAGCCAGCAGAGGGGGAAAGCCTCCTCCAGCAGGCCATTGAGCGGGGGGTAACCCTCTTTGATACCGCCGACACCTACGGTGACGGCCTGGGTGAGGAGGTCCTGGCCCGAGCTCTGGGGCAGCACCGCCACAACATCATCATTGCCACTAAGGGGGGGTACGACTTCTACCACCACCCCAGCAGGCAGGGTCACCGCGAGCGACCGCAGCGGTTCGATCCAGAGTTCATTCGCTACGCGTGCGAGCAGTCCCTACGACGCCTACGCACTGACTACATTGACCTGTACCAGCTTCACAACCCGCGCCTGGACACCGTCAACCGGGACGAAGTCTTTGAGATGCTGGAGCGGCTCGTACAAGAGGGCAAGGTCCGCTGTTACGGCGTGGCCCTGGGGCCTGACATCGGTTGGTTCGAGGAGGGCGATGCGGCCATGCGGGCCCGGAACATCGCCTCCCTCCAGATCATCTACTCTATCCTGGAACAACAGCCCGCCCGTCGCTTCTTCCCACTAGCCGCCCAGCACAACGTCGGGCTCCTGGCCCGGGTGCCCCACGCATCCGAGGTCCTGACCGACGCCTTCCGACGCTCGCCACCCCAGTTCGCGCCTGATGACCACCGGTCGCACCGCCAGCGTCAGTGGCTGGAGGACGCGGTCAAGAAGGTAACCCAACTGGACTTCCTGACCGAGCACCATCCTATGCCCCTGTCGCAGGCCGCTATTCGCTTCTGCCTGGCCCAGCCAACAGTCACCTCCGAGTTGCCCAACATCACCAATGCTGGGCAACTCGTGGAGTACACGTCGGCTAGCGAAGCGGGGGAGCTATGCCAGGAGTGCCTGGAGCGCCTCAGCTCCCTTTACGATGCGATGTCCAACGTAGAGGCTTCCCCAGCCTCAGCCGCGCCTGGGACCACGCCCTGAACCGGCCTGGCGGCTGCCGGGTGACGTTCCCCTGAACGTCGCATTTCGTTGACCAGCAGCTCGTAGTCAGCCCGTGATAGCAGATGGAGCTCGCCCTGAAGGGCAAGGTGCCACCGCTCGGGCGGCCACCGCCGTGTGTAGTCCATACGCGGGCCAATCTGCCGCGCGTCCAGGGCGTCCCCGTCGGACAGCACGACATCGGGCCGGAGCTGCACCCGGTGCCGGAACTCGGTCTCTGCCCCCTCAGGCTCCCAGACGGGCGTGGCGTCCTCAAAGGCTGAGGATGCCACGGTAGCCGCTGCCGCGAACACCCGCTTGCCCTTCAGGTAGTACACCAGCCGGTCTCCCGGCTGCATGCGCTGGACCTTGCGCCGGTGTCGTGCTCCGAACCCCTGCACCGTAAGCCCCAGCCTCTTCGTTGCCTCAAAGTTCGCAGGGGACACACACAAGAGCCAGTAGTTCACCTCACCTCCCCCATTGCTGCGGCAGTCTCTGAAAGCTCCAACCACCCCTCAAGCCCGCTTGGGTAAGGGATGCCTGTCACTATCCACCATCTCTATCATACCCTGTTGCGGCGGACCACGGGGAAGGCCTCGCTGCGGCATAGACTGGGGCCTACGTACTAACTAGAATAGGTGGGAACGGAACAAGGGGGGAGGCCGATGAGGTACCGCACCCTGGGGCGGACGGGGTTGGAGGTCTCTGAGGTGGGCTTCGGGGCCTGGGCCATCGGGGGCAACGCCTACGGCAACAGCTACGGCCCTACCGACGACGAGACTTCGGTCGGCTCTCTGCACAAGGCCCTGGAGCTAGGCTGCACCTTCTTCGACACCGCCGACGTGTACGGCCGCGGCCATAGCGAAGAGCTGCTGGGCACGGTGCTGGGCAGCCGGCCAGACGTGGTGGTAGCCACCAAAGTGGGAGGCAACTTCTATCGGCACCCCGACCGGACGGTCACAGACTTCTCTCCCAAGTACATCCGCTTCGCCTGCGAGCAAAGCCTTCGGCGCCTGCGCCGCGAGGCCATTGACCTGTACCAGCTCCACAACCCTCCGCCGGACCTGGTCATTCTGGGGCACGCCTTCCAGGCCCTGGACCAGCTTAGGCAAGAGGGAAAGATTCGCTTTTACGGCCTCTCCATTCGGAGCCCTTACGAAGGGCTGGCCGCTATCCGTACCGGCAGGACGGACACCCTTCAGCTTGTCTACAACCTGCTGCGGCAGGAAGCGGCCCAGGACCTGCTGCCGGCGGCCCAGGGACGTGACATTGGGACCATCGCCAGGGAACCCCTGCACAACGGCTTCCTGACCAGCAAATACACCGCAGACGCCGCCTTCGTCCCTGGCGACATCCGCCACGCCTGGCCCCGCGTCTACATTGCTCAGCTCGTCCAAGCGGCGCAGCAGCTCGGCTCCCTGGCAATGCCGGGGAAGCGGACCCTGGCCCAGGTCGCCCTGCGCTTCGTCCTGGACAACCCGGCGGTCTCCTGCGTCATCCCGGGCAGCAAGACACCGGAGCAGGTAGTCGAGAACATGGCAGCTTCCGAGCTACCACCCCTGTTGCCGGAAGACCTGGCCGTGGCGGCAGCGGTCCTGGCAGAAGTCACGGAAGGCTAGCCCACCGTTCAACTTCAGGGCAGAAGCCCGCTGCGAGGGCCAGCCCCGGCCAGACCCCCCGCCATCAGGCCGTGGCCACACGCAGGATACGGTACATGTGACGGGAGAGCTTGAAAGCCTCTCTCATGAAGGTCAAAGGCGGCACTGGCCGGGTGGGGTCCACGTGTTGAAAGAACGAGAACTCGGTATGAAAGACCCTGCCGCGAGGGCCCAAGGCCTCCGCCAGGCGGCGGGACTCCCCCGCGGGCACAGCGTCGTCCTGCCGGTCGTGCATCACCAGGACCTCCGCCTTGAGTGTGGCCAAGTGCTGGCTGGGCGAGATGTCGCCCAGGGAGCGCAGCAAATCTGGCGGCAGCGAGGCGACGTAGTCCGACGCCTCCTCCGGCGGAACACCTTCCAGCAAGCGCAAGGCGGCCAGGCCTGATGGCGTCAAGCTCGCGCGTTGCGCATCCGTCAGAGCACCGTTGTCCAGGGACCGCTGGAGGAGGTCGCGGTCTGAAGCCGCCGGCAGGCCCTCGATGAGCTGGGCGGTGAAGACCTGGCGCGCTAGCTCGCCGGGCTGCCACGGCTCAACCTGGCCGTTGTAGAAGGCGTGGCGGCTGGCGATCTGGCTGACCAGGTCCCGGGCGTCGAAATATCCACCAAACGAGTTGACGAAGGCCACGTCGTCGCTGATCCGGGGGTCCGCCGCCGCCACCAGGGCCAACGAAGCGCCCACGCAGAAGCCACCCATGCCAGCACGCCGTCCATCAACGTAGGGCAGGGAGCGCAGGTACTGGAAGGCCGAGACCAGTCGCCCCACCTCCCGAGGGTCTATCCGGCTCTGGGTCATGGTGTCGGACCAGGGGACTAACACCACGATTCCAGACCTGGCCAGACCTGTGGCCAGGTCCACCACGCGGGGGTCATCGCGCCCGGCGGGATTCACCCCCAGGAAGAGCAGCACTGCGCCATGCTTCCCTTCCCCACCCGGCCGGTACAGGTCGGCAACCCCATTACCGTCGGCTGTCGGGAACCTCACCTCGGAGACCTGCGGCGTCGGGCTAAACCAGCCGAGAGGCTTGACCTTGACCTGGGGCAGGACCTGCGGGAGAAAAAGGAGTGTCTTTGCCCCAACTCTCCCTTGCGGCGTGCCGACCACCAATGCGGCCGCCACAAGGAGCAGCGCCATGGTGCCAAGTCCTATTCGCCGCCACACGAATGCCTCTCTCCCCTTCGCAATGACAGACCAGGCGCGCATTCGGCGCCCGACGTTGACACTCCTAGCATACCGCGGCATACTACGGCCGGGCAGGCCGGGAAGCTGCCTACCTCGGTTTCCGGTGTTGCACGGCCAACCCCCTCGAGGTCTCGGTCCTGGACATGTGGGAGGCAGCCCAGCTACGCGGGGCAGCGGGTAAGTACGCCAGCAGGAGCGGGAACAAACGGGAGGTGGACATGCCTGAGCAAGCGATTGGCCACATCAGCGCCTTTTTCGCCCGTCCCGTCGTCGCCGGCCTTGACCTGACAGCCCCCCTCCGAGTGGGAGACCGCATCCACATCAAGGGGCACACCACCGACATAGCGCTGGTGGTGGAGTCCATGCAGGTCAACAACCGTGCCGTCCAGCAGGCAGCCCCCGGAGAGCAAGTGGGCGTCAAAGTCCCTGACCGCGTCAGGCCGGGGGACACCGTGTACCTGGTGACTGACTAGGTTCTGTTGACATTCTGCCGTTTCTTCCGCTCGTGGTGAGCTTGTCGAACCATGAG
>JACQUK010000049.1 GCA_016210325.1 Chloroflexota bacterium | reverse complement strand
TGATATGGACGGGTCTAAGCCGGATTACGACGCGGTGGTCCTTCATGACGTTATGGTGCCCATGCAGGACGGCGTGCGCCTGGCCACGGACGTTTATCGGCCGGCCAGGGACGGGAGCCCTGTGCCCGACCCTTTGCCCGTCATCCTGGAGCGCACTCCCTACGGCAAGGGCCAAACTGAGCGGGTCCAGCGATGCCTCATCTTTGCCCAGCGGGGCTACGTCTTCGTGGCCCAGGACTGTCGTGGCTGCTTCAGCTCGGAGGGGGAGCTTTATTTCCTGGCCCAGGAGCCCAACGACGGTTACGACACGGTGGAGTGGGCCGCCCGGCAGCCCTGGTGTAATGGCAAGGTGGGGACAATGGGGACCTCCTACATGTCCTGGACCCAGAGCGCCCTGGCCACCCAGAACCCACCACACCTGGCCTGCATGTTCCTCAACATGGGGGGCGCCAATGCCTACACCTCCACCGTGAGGCACGGCGGCGCCATGGAGCTAAGGTTCATAGCCTGGGCCTTCTGGCACGCAGCCCTGAACGCCAACAGGAGGCTCAAGCACAGCCCCTCCGTGGAGAAGGCCCTGAACAGCTCCGATTTCAGGGCCTGGCTGGCCCGCTGGCCCATCAAAAGGGGCCAGACGGAGCTGAAGGTGGCCCCCAACTATGAGCGGTGGGCCTTCGACCTGCTCACCAACACCGAGTACAACGCCTTCTGGAAACAGCCGGGCTTCGCCATACAGGAGCACTGGGACCAGCACGCCGACGTGCCCATGTACTTCTCCGGCGGCTGGTACGACTCCTACACGCGGGCCACCCTGGAGAACTACGTGGGGCTGTCTAAACGAAAGAAGAGCCAGGTAAGGGTCATCATGGGGCCCTGGACCCACGGCGACAGGACGCTGGAGTGGACCTACGCCGGCGATGTGGATCTGGGGCCGCAGGCGGCCCTGCCCAGCCACGAGGCTTTCCGCCTGCGCTGGTTCGACCGCTGGCTGAAGGGCATCGAGAACGGCGTGGAGGACGAGGCGCCGGTGCGTATCTTCGTCATGGGCGGCGGCTCAGGGCGCAAGAACAGCGAGGGCCGCCTGGAGCACGGAGGCCGCTGGCGGGATGAGCAGGAGTGGCCCCTGGCCCGCACGCGCTACACGCCCTATTACCTTCATTTCGGCAGCAAGCTGTTGGCCCACCCGCCCAAGCGGGAGAGGGCCTCGAGCACCTACCCCTTCGACCCGCGGCACCCCGTGCCCACGGTCGGCGGCAACTTCTCGTCCCTGGACTACCTGAAGCCGCTGCCGGTGGGTGTAGACCCCAAGCTAGTCCCGCCGGCCATGCGCCGCGACCCCATCTGCCTGGTGGGCGGGCAGGACCAGCGCGAGCGGCCGGGGGTCTTCGGCTGCCAGCCGCCTTACCTGCCGCTGGCCTCGCGGCCCGACGTGCTGGTCTTCCAGACGCCTCCGCTGGAGGAGGCGGTGGAGGTGACGGGGCCACTGACGGCGAAGCTGTGGGTGTCGTCGTCGGCGCCGGACACCGACTTCACGGTGAAGCTGGTGGACGTCTACCCGCCGGGCGCCGACTACCCCCAGGCCTACGCCCTCATCATCACCGACTCTATCATTCGCGCCCGCTACCGCAACTCGCGGGAGAAGCCGGAGCTGATGGAGCCGGGCAAGGTCTATGAGCTGAGCGTCACCATGTACCCTACCAGCAACCTGTTCGCAAAGGGGCACCGCATCCGGGTGGACGTCTCCTCCAGCAACTTCCCGCGCTTCGACGTGAACCCCAACACGGGCGAGCCGTTGGGGCAAAACCGCCGCTGGCAGGTGGCCGAGAACACCCTCTGGCACGACGCCGCGCGGCCCAGCCACATCCTGCTGCCGGTGGTGCCGGACAAGCGGTAGCGATAGCTCCGCCTCAGGTTTAGGACATCCTTGCTGTGATAGAATGGGGACGGAGGCCCGATGGGCACGTTCAAGGTCCAGCTACAGGTGGGAGATACCGTAGGGCAGCGGTCCATCACCGTTGAGGCCCTGGTGGACACCGGGGCCACCCACACGGTGGTGCCCAGGGACGTGCTGGCCGCTCTGGGGGTGGAGCCGATAGAGCGGGTGGTCTTCTCCCTTGCCGATGAGCGCGCGGTGGAGTACGAGATAGGTGAGGCGCGGGTACGCCTGGACGGCCGAGAGCGCACCACGGTGGTCGTCTTTGGCGAAGAGGGGGCCATGCCCCTGCTGGGCGCTACAACACTGGAGCTGTTCAACATGGCCGTGGACCCCGTGAGGCGCCGCCCGGTGCCCGTCCCCGGGCCGCTGAAACAGAGTTGGTCCATAGGCACCCCGAGTTGACAGGGTTTGTTCCTTCCCCCGCGGACGGGGGAAGGTCAGGATGGGGGTAGTAGGGCAGGTTTCAAACCTGCCCTATGATTGAGGCCCTCGAAGGGCCGTGGTGGGGGCAGCACCCCCACCGTAGTCCTCCCCCTCAAGGGGGAGGAGATGGTGCAACCGCCGCTGGCAGGTGGCCGAGAACACGCTATGGCACGATGCCTCGCGGCCCAGCCACATCCTGCTGCCGGTGGTGGCACAGTAGGGGAAACAACCTACCGAACTGGGCAGGCAAAGTTAGTTGAGAAGTTCAATAGCGCCAAGTGAGCAAGTCATATTGCTGTCATCGTTGGACACGCATAACGTTTGGCTGGCCAGCACGCCAGTCAATAGGGAGCTTGATTCCTTATCTCCGTAGCTAGGTCTTTCAGGGATGCTATCAGAGACTCCAGTCGGCCTTGCCTCTTCAGCCACACGCCAGCGTCTGGCATCCTTACTTGCTTCACCACCTTTTTCGCTCTGGTCTTCGCAATCCTGCTACTATGAGCTGCTAGGTTGCGAAGCGCTGCCAGTTGTTCGAGGCTCTGCTGATACTGGGGCTTTCTCACTACCTGCATGAGGTAATGACTGTCAGGGACATATGGCTGAAGAGTTTGATGGCCCTTGAAGTCGAAGTACCCGCGGCCAATTATGAGGTACTCGCATACTTCATCGGTCAGGTGCTTAGGGAAGGTAATCCCTGCCTGGGCAGATATCGTGTGGGTGTCGTTGTTGATAGCGCCGACCAAGGCATCGACTATCATGGATTCAAGCTCACGCGACAAGCGGAGGATACCATACTCGTACACCCATGAACGGTACGTAGCTGGCAACGTCTTGCAGCTACTCAAGAAGCTCGTTATCTTGTCAGACTCCCTTATAAAGTCGTCCGCGCTCTTGTACACGCTCTTTTTGCGTGGCATCTAGAGGAACCTCCTGCCACATGCTTCAACTGTTTCCGTTAGACTCGCGTGCCGAGCGCCCGTTCAACAACAGGCTGGGAGGGCCTTGTCCTAGCTAGGTGCCTCGGCATCGCCGGGGTCAGTTTGCAAAGTGGGTTGTGGTGTCGGGTGCCTTGTTCGTCTCATCCCACGCCGCTGCATGCCAGCGTCTCTAAGCTGCCGGGAGGTAAGCGTTACGCGAATGCTGTCCAAACGTACGACAGGCCCCTACCTCCCCACCACCGCCGACTCCCGGCGCGGGTCGGCGCCGCCCCACAGCAGGCCCTCGGCGTAGTCGGCCTGGATGCCGCACAGGCAGCCGGCGGGCAGGGCCAGGTCGCCCCACTCTTCCACCGTGTGGCCGCGCCGCGCCAGCCCCGCCAGGGCGTCCTTGCTGATGCGCGTCTCGGCCCGGACCAGGCCCGGGAAGTAGGGGTGCGGGTCGAAGCTGTCCGGGTGGCTGTAGCTGGCGACCCGGGGCGCCTCCACCGCCTCCTGCACGTTCATGCCGAACTCAGCGATGTTCAGGAACATCTGCACCTCCGCCTGCACCTGCACGTCGGCGCCCGGCGTGCCGAAGGCCAGGAAGAACCTGCCGTCCTTGAAGGCCAGGGCGGGGTTGGGGGTCAGGCGCGGCCGCTTCCACGGCGCCAAACAGGAGGGATGGTCGGCCTGGGCCCAGCTCTGGCGGCCGCGCGGCGTGGCCACCACGCCCAGCCCCGGTATCAGCGGCGCGCCGCTGGCGGTATCGGACGTGGTGGCGCCGAAGACGTTGCCCCAGCGGTCGGCCACGGCCAGGTAGGCGGTATCGCCCTCATGGGGCTTGCCGGTGCTGGCAGAGGCTGGCATCAGCCAGGGCTCGCGGCGGGCCTCCATGTGCCGGGGGTCGCCGGGAGGAGGCATCTCTGGCCAGGCCCGCTGCATGTCAACGAGACCCGCCCGTAGCTTGGCGTACTCGTCGGACAGCAGCTCTTCAGCGGGCACGTCCACGAACTCCGGGTCGCCCACGTAGTGGTGGCGGTCGGAGAAGCCCAGCTTGATGGCCTCCAGCACGGCGTGGAGGTAGTCGGCCGAGTTATGTCCCATGCCCTTCAGGTCGAAGCCCTCCAGCAGCTTCAGGATCTGGGATAGGCAGGGGCCCTGGCTCCACCAGCCGCAGGTGTACAGCGTGAAGTCCTTGTAGGTGGCCTTTACGGGCCGCTCGGCCCGGACGTGGAAGTTTTTGAGGTCCTCCATCGAGATGATGCCGCCGTTCTCCTGAACGTAGCGCACGAAGGTCTCCGCCGGCTCGCCCTGGTAGAAGAAGTCCCGGGCAGCGCGGATGGCCCCTCCGCGGCCCTTCCACTGGGCGCCGCGCTCAGCCTCGATGAGGCTGCGGAACAAGCGGGCCAGGTCCTTCTGCACGAACCGCTCGCCCAGGCGGGGCAGGTGGCCGTGGGGCATCAGCACTTCGCGGTTCAGGGGCCACTGCTGCCACAGCTCGGCCTTGTTGGCGCAGGTGTACACGAAGCTGGCGGCCACCGGCGCCCCGTACTCGGCCAACTCGGCCGAAGGCGCCAGCACGTCCTCCAGCCGCATGGTGCCGTAGCGCTCCAGGGCGGTGAGCCAGGCGTCGGCCGCCGCAGGCGTCACCACACAAGCCATGCCCGCCGGGACCGATGGCCCCCAGCGGCGCAGGTGCTCCTCCAGCGTGTGTCCCCGGGGCCAGCGCCCCAGGCCGCTGATGGTGATGACCTCGTCGCGGTCGGCCAGGTACATGATGATGGGCGCCACGCCGGAGAAGTTGGTGAAGTGGGGCATGGCGGTGTTGATGGCGATGCCGGTGGCGACGCCGGCGTCCACGGCGTTGCCGCCCTGCTCCAGAATGCGATAGCCGATGGCAGAGGCGATGTAGTGGGCGGAGGCGACCAGGTGCTGCGTGGCGACGACGGGGGCGCGGTAGGTGGTGACGGCCTGGTAGGACATGGGCGGCCTCCTGGAGAAGGTGGCGCCATTATAGTACGAACGCATGTCAGGGTGCTTCTCGGCACCCGGGGGCACCAGGGTGCGTTACGCGTGATGCCGCACGCAATCCTGCGCTCTACCGAGGTTGTGCTACGTATCACGAACACATGGAACCCTGTTCTAGTTGACACCCGATGGCGCACCGCGCACAATGCACCTAGACCCGGCGCTCGCCGGGACATGCTGTGCGGGGGGAGGGCAGCCATGTCCCATTAGCGTTCGCTTGTGGACCTCAGCGGCACGAGATCGTTCGCCCCGACGAGTCGGGGCTCAGGATGCCATACACAGGTTGTCACCCTGAGCGCAGCGAAGGGTCTCACCTCACTCCTGCAACTGGAAGCATCGCAGCCAGGCACCAGAACAAGGCGCCGTTGCGCCGCGCCCTGGAAGGGACCAGCAGGAGACACGTTTGTTCTGGGCAGGGAGCACCGCCGAGGCCAGATGTACAACTGATAAGGTGTCTGCCTTGGGGTATTTCAACAAGCGGTCCACTCGAAGATTCCGTGCGCTTCCTCCACAGGGGCGCTGTATGCAGAAGGAGGGCCTCCGATGACAACCAGCCGGCAACCGACGACGGGCGACAAGGCCAAGGCGGTCCTTCGCAAGCTGGCCGACACATTCAACAAGAAGGATATCAAGGGCTTCGAGAGTGTGTACTCGCCGAACCTGGTCTATCACGGAACAGGCGAGCTCGCCAGGGCCACGAGGCGGGACTTCGTCGAGTTCGTGTCCGCCATGATGGCCGCCTTCCCTGACGCCAAGGTGACCCCGGACGACCTGACGGTCGAGGGGGACAGAGTTACGTACCGCATGACGGTCACGGGAACGCACAGGGGTGCGTTCATGGGCATTCCCCCGACCAACAAGACCATCACCATCAGGACTATCGGCATCGCCCGCGTATCTGGCGACCAGATTGTCGAAGAATGGGAGAACTTCGACGAGATGGGCCTGCTGCAGCAGCTTGGCGCCATCCCCAAGGCGGCGTAGTCTCGCCCAGAATCCCCACAGCAGCAGGGTGCTGCAACCTGTGGGGGGAGAGGGCTACCTCTCCCCCCACAGGCGCTCGGGGCGCTCCCCGCTGGGCCGGCCTGGTCCAGGTTCTGATGGTTCTGCGGCGAGCGGGCGTTGTGCCGCTATCATCGCCAGGTTGACTTCCCCGCTGCACGGCAGCATAATGCGACCATGCGCGGCCCATTTCGCGCCAACAAGAACGGGGAGGGCATGCCATGTCAGAGCAGAACAAAGCAATCGTCCGTCGTTTCTTCGAGGCGATGGACCGTCAGAAGGGTGTCCCGACCGAGTTTTTCGTCCCCAACGCGACGGCCTACGTGACCGGGGCCTCGGGCCCGCTGAGCGTCGAGGAGTTCCGACAGTTCGCTGGGCAGATCTACTCGGCGTTCCCTGACATGCGCCACGACCTGGAGACCCTCATCGCCGAGGGGGACAGGGTCGCATGTCGCGGCACGGCGTACGGCACCCACAAGGCAACCTTCCAGGGTGTCCCGCCCAGCGGCAAGCCCATTCATGTACCCTTCATCGACGAGTGGCGTGTCGCTGGCGACAGGGTGGTGGAGTTGCGGGTGAGCTTCGACGCCATGGGCCTGATGCAGCAGATCGGCGCGTTGCCCAAGGCGGCATAGGTCTCACAGGCCAGGCGCCGAGGCCATCAGCGCCTGGCCTGCACATCCTCCACGATGCGGTCCGTCACCCGGGCCAGCGGCATGGCACCCAGGTCCTGGCCGCTAGAAAGGCAACTCATCCACTCCCAGGGCATCAGTTCTTTAGGGGCCCTCTTCCAGCAAGCGCAGCAGAGTCTTGACCTTGGCAAAAAGCTCGTCGTAGGTAAGAACGTCGACATCTCGCAGGCCATTCCGCAGTAACTCGAAGGACCGCTTCTTTGCCTGGGTGTCCAACTCTTCCGAGTTGCCAACTACTACCACACACCTGGGGGAGAATATCTCGACCCTCTTGTCTTCCGCGAAATCTAAGTCACGGAAGTGTTCGATGAGCGTCGTCCGGTAGCCGGCTACTTGGACAATCGCTCCAGCCAGATCACGGGAGGGTGGAAAGACGCCATCCCTGTATACCGAACTCAGCAGGAGGGTCTGGGGCGTCTTGATCTCTACCACTATGGCGTTTTTGGTAACCTCGTTCTGAACAAGGAAGTCTACGATGCCGCCACCCGTATTCGCTATTGATTTCCCTCCTACATATGCCTTGTCCTGTACGATTACTACCGGATAGGAGAATACTTGATGCAATGCAAAGGTGTTCCTGGTGAAAAAGCCCTGCCAGTACGCTTCAGAATCGTCATCTCGGCGGCTTTCCCAGGTATTCAGTGCGTGCTTCAGGGTTCCAATCCCTGCCAGTACATTCAGTACCCCGAGGCTGTTTGCGTCCGCCCATTCAAGTTTTCCCACTTGAGCGAGTGCTCCGCTGTTGCTTGAAAGCCATCGAAGCATTCTGGAGAGGGCCTCTGCACCCTCCTCCGGGTGCGCATCAAGGAAGTTTCTCAAGTCGGGCTCCGAGGTTCGAATCAAGTGGCCCAACTGAGATTCAAGCTCAACAAACTGAACAGGCGCTCCCGGTATGCCTTTCTCGGCGACTCGCTGGTACAATGTCTGAGTATGCTCGACTAGTTTGAGGAGTGCCTCCGACACCAACTCCAACGTGACCGATTCCCCGGCTTTCAGGTCAGAAAGGCGAAGTTCCCTGTAATCGGCCCATTCGTCATTGATGCCTTTCCGCTGGTGTACCAACCAGCCCTTCACGGAAGCGCGTTTGTCGTGGGGATTGTCAATGACAAGCGGTCGGAATAGCAGACGCGTTGTTTTCGTCGTTCTCAGGATCACGTCGTTACCACGGGCAGACCCGCGTGACGTGGGTGACAATGACACGGGCTCCATCCATCACCTCCCAAGTAGCGCGGCGCAAAATGTCATCACTCCCTCCCACGCACCTCCCCTTCCATCCACCTCACCACCTTGGCCGGAGGCCACACAGAAGCGGTGCCCACCACCCCCCCTACAGCCACCCGATCCTGCGGAACACGACCACGCCCGCCACCACGAGGACTACCTGAGCGATGACCACCGCGGGGTACGCCCACGGTACCCGGAGCTCCGGCATGTAGGCGAAGTTCATCCCAAAGTGGCTGGCGATGAGAGTGGGGACCATCAGGATAACCGTCACCGCCGTCAGCCTCTTCACGACCTCGTTCAGGCGCTCAATCCGGCGGTTAAGCTCCGAGGTGACCTGCATCTCATGGTCCCGGGCCAGGTCTTTCAGCATGTTGAAGCGGTTCCGACAGCGGTCCAGCAGGTTGCTGGCTTCAGCCAGCAGCACCTTGTAGTCGAAGGAGATGTAGCGGGTCTCCACCTCTTTGAGGGTGGTCTCCTCCAGCTTGATGAGGATTTCGTGGAGGTCTTCCAGTCGGTCGAACAGGCGCTCAAACTCAAGGACGAGATTCCGGTGCTTCTGAACGTCGAATTGCTGTTCCAGGTCCCGCGTCCCGGCGATCAGCGACTCCAGCTTGGCCTTGTAGTTGGCCACGGTCCCCTTCAGGACCAGGAAGGCCAGGGCGGTGCTCTTCCCGTAGGGCTTCGAGAAGAGCTTGCCTAGCCCCTGGAGCGCTTCCGGAGTTGGAGGCGCCTTGGAGTACAGGATGGCCTTGTCGCCGCTCAGGAAGAGCAGGTTGTTGGGGTCCGGAACGTCGAAGTGCTCGAGGCTGAGGACGATGCGCCCCTCCACAGCCTCCAGGAAGTTGGCGCTGAGGGCGAGCAGTGCCGAGAAGTCCAGGGCGAGGCCCGCCTCCTGCATGACTGTAGACAACTGGGCCAGGTCGCCACAGACGACGATCTCACCCAGATGGTTGTTGGCCTTGTGCCCAACGCTCCGCTGATCACTCGGGCCGGAGGGAGTGCTCACGGCGCCTCCTCACGACGTACCCGCACCCTCTGCATGTCCCGTGGACCCACGCTGCCACACCAAGTATCGAGTTGCGGCGGCCGCGCCACCTACCATTGCCCCTGATGTCGCACGTGCTCCTCCACTGCCAAGGGCCTCACCCCCTGGCCTGCACCTCGTCAACGATGCGCTGCACCACCTGGGCCAGCGGCAGCGCGCCCAAGTCCTCGCCGCTGCGCAGGCGGACTGCCACGGCGCCATTAGCGGCCTCCCGGTCGCCCACCACCAGCATGTACGGCACCTTCTGAAGCTGGGCAGCGCGGATCTTGGCCTGCATCCGCTCCGAGCGGTCGTCCACCTCGGCGCGCAGGCCCCTGTCCTTCAGCGTCTGCTCCACCGAATTCGCGTACTCGTTGTGGCGGTCGGCAATGGGGATGACCACCGCTTGGACCGGAGCCAGCCACACCGGGAAAGCGCCGGCGTAGTGCTCGATGAGGACGCCCAGGAACCGCTCCAGGGCGCCCAGAATGGCCCGGTGCACCATGTAGGGCTGGTGCAGGCGCCCATCGGGGCCCTGGTAGGTAAGGGCGAAGCGCTGCGGCTCGTTGAAGTCAAACTGGACGGTAGTGCACTGCCAGGCGCGGCCTACGGCGTCCCGGATGTCCAGGTCAATCTTGGGGCCGTAGAAGGCGCCGCCGCCCTCGTCCACCTCGTACTGCAAGCCGCGGCCCTCCAGGGCATGTCGCAGGGAGTCCTCCGCCATCTTCCACTGCCCAGGTTCACCTACGTGCTTGGCGGGACGGGTGGAGAGCCGCACCTCGAACTCGCGGAAGCCGAAGAGGCCCAGCAGGTGGACGGTGAGGTCCAGGACGCCCAGCACCTCCTCCTCCACCTGGTCCGGGCGGCAGAAGATGTGGGCGTCGTCCTGGGTAAAGCCGCGCACCCGCATCAGTCCGTGGAGTACACCGCCGCGCTCGTAGCGGTACACCGTCCCCAGCTCGCCGACGCGCAGGGGCAGCTCGCGGTAGCTGCGCATGGCCGACTGGTAGTACATGATGTGGAAGGGGCAGTTCATGGGCTTCGCGTAGTACTGGGCACCCTCTAGCTCCATGGCGGGGAACATGTTCTCGCTGTAGAAGTCCAGGTGGCCGCTGGTGGCCCACAGGCGGGCGCGGCCCACGTGCGGCGTGTACACAAGCTGGTAGCCGCGACGGCGGTGCTCGGCGCGCCAGACCTCTTCCATGAGCGAGCGGATGGTGGCGCCTTTGGGGTGCCAGATGACCAGGCCTGGCCCCACCTCGTCGTGGATGGAGAAGAGGTCTAGCTCGCGCCCCAGCTTGCGGTGGTCGCGGCGCTGGGCCTCCTCCAGCCGCTGGAGGTACTGGTCCAAGTCGTCCTGGGCCTCGAAGGCGGTGCCGTAGATGCGCTGGAGCATGGGGTTGCGCTCGTCGCCGCGCCAGTAGGCGCCGGCTGCGCTGAGCAGCTTGAAGGCCTTGATGCGCCCCGTGGACTCAACGTGGGGCCCGCGGCAGAGGTCGGTGAAAGAGCCGTGGGTGTAGGTGGAGATTGCCTCGCCCTCCGGGACCTCCCGAATAAGCTCTACCTTGTACGGGTTGCCCGCGAACAGGCGCAGCGCCTCCTCCCGCGAGACCTCGCGCCGCACAAAGAGGAGGTCAGCAGTAACCCGCTGGCGCATCACCTCCTCGATACGGGCCAGGTCCTCAGGGGCAAACGGGCGTGGTACATCGAAGTCGTAGTAGAAGCCCTCCTCAGTGGGTGGGCCAATGGTCAGCTTGGCCTCGGGGAAAAGGGTGAGCACCGCGTCGGCCATCACATGGGCAGCGGAGTGGCGCAGCCGCTCCAGGGCCTGGCGTTCCTCCTGGGAGAGCTTCTTGCGCATTGTGACCATGCCGACCTTCCTCAGCGAAAAATGACGGGGAATGAAGAGCCCGCACAAACAACACGACGGCCTCCCGCCGACAGAGGGCGAGAGGCCCGTCCGGAAGCGGACCGCCGAAGTACGTGGCCTACCGTGTTGCGGTCCCCAAGGCGGTATCCCTCAGCGCACAGTGGTGGGCGGGATAGGATTCGAACCTACGACCTCTGCGATGTCAACGCAGCGCTCTGGGCCTCTGAGCTACCCGCCCGTGCTATGGGAAGTGTAGCCAACGGCGCTAGCGCCGTCAAGGATATGTAGCAATGGCCCGAGGCTTCATGTATCTGGTGGTCATCATGGACTGGTATCCCGACCTGTCGGGACTCTCCTGGCGGCTGTCCTGGGGTGCGGCGCAGGCTACCTGCTGACCCTGGACCGTCGCCACTTGCTGACCCCTGTCGTGGAAACGGCGGGGCTTCCCCTCAGGGTGATGACTCCGGGGGACTTCCTCCGTCAGGTGGCGTCTCAAGGCCCTCCTGTCACAGATAGCCCCTAGGTCAACCTCGCCCCACACGCTCCAGGAGCGCCGCCGTGTGCAGGACGGCGCGCCGGAAGTCGTCCAGGCGGATGTTCTCGTTGGGCGAGTGGATGCGGCTCTCCGGGTAGCCGGCGCCCACGCCCATGATCACGTCAAGGCCAAGCTGCCTGAAGTAGGCCATGGGGCCGCTGCCGGCCGCCGTGGGGGACACCTCCGGCGGCCCGCTGTAGACCTCCTTGGCCGTCTCGCCCACCACCTTCACCCACGGCGACGTGATGGGCGTCCTGGCCGGCGGGCTGTGTCCGCCGGGGTCCCTGACCTGGATGTCACCGAATCCATGCTCCGCAAGGTGCGCTTTCAAGCCTTCCACCACCTCCTCGGGCCGCTGGTCCGGCACCAGACGGAAGTCAATCTTGGCCCGTGCGGCTGCGGGGATGACTGTCTTGGTCCCCTTGCCGGTGTACCCGCCCTCGATGCCGCAAATGGAGCAGGAAGGCTCCAGCAGGTGCCGCTTGCGGTAGGTGTAGCCCCTGACGTCCTTGAGGAAGCCCTTCAGCCCCCAGCCGCGCAGGTCAGCCTCCGTCTCGTCCGGTAGCCTCCTGAGGGCGGCCAGCTCCACCCTGGTGGGACGCCGCACCCGGTCGTAGAACCCTCTGATGCGGACCCGCTCGTCAGGGCCCTTGATGGTGCGCAAGGCCCAAGCCAGCCGCCAGGCCGCGTTGGGCACCACCGCGCCATAGGAGGAGTGGGCATCGTGGCCCGTCCCCTTCGCCTCCAGCTCCAGGTACACGATTCCCTTGCACCCAAGGATAATCTGCGGCCTCCCCTGCGAGTTCACCCCTCCCCCTTCCCAGATGCAGAAGTCGGCCTTGAAGAGAGAGCGGTGCTGGCCCATGAAGGCCCCCATGTGGGGGCTGCCGATCTCCTCCTCTCCCTCCACGATGTACTGGAGAGAGCAGGGCAGGCGCCCCTTCACCTTGAGCCATGCCCTGATGGCGTGGAGGCGTGCCACCAGGTTGCCTTTGTCATCCGACACCCCGCGGGCGTAGGCGCAGCCATCACGGACCGAGAGGTTGAAGGGGGGCGTCTGCCAGAGCTCCAGGGGCTCAGGAGGCTGCACGTCAAAGTGGTCGTACACCAGCAGGGTGCGTGCCGAGGCACCCCTGATCTCGCCAAAGACGGCAGGCGGGCCGCCCGGCGCCGCCAGAAGGTGGGCCGAAATGCCGGTCTCCTCCAGCATCCGCTTCACCAGGTCAGCGCACTCGGCGATGCCCAGACCCTGGGCGCTGACGCTGGGCTGGTTGCAAATGCGCTCCAGGTCCTTGACCGCCTCGTTGAAGTGGGCCTCAATGTACCTTCTCACCTCGGCGTCCATGGCCCCTCCTTCTCGTCGCTGGGCCTATGGTGGCCCGGCAGCCGCCGGCCTGTCAAGATCAGTCCACTCTCGTCCCTCATCCCCCTTTGTCCCCCTTCCCCCACACAGGAAGAAGGAGGATTGAGAACCTTGAGGGGCTTCGCCCCTCAAACTCCCCTGATGGTACCAAGAACAACAACCGAACGGCCCCTTAGGGGACGACTAAAGTCCCTTGTTGCGACACCTTTTTGTGGGGTATAGTAGAGGACGGCCAACAAGGCTCAAAGCTAGTCGTGGGGATGGTGGGATGGCAGGAGAGCTGGAGGCGCGGGCCAAGGCACAGGCGGCTGTCTCGCCATTCCTGAGCGGTCGCGCCAAGCTGCTGATCGCGGCGGTGCTGGTCGTAGCAGCGTTGGGCTACTTCGCCTGGACAGCGTTCCAGCGCTCCACCGTGTTCTACTACACTGTCCCTGAGCTCCAGGCCCGGGGCGCTCAGCTTTACGACAAGCAAGTGAGGGTCACCGGGATGCTGGTGCCCGACTCTTTCCAGCGCGAAGGTACTGCGCCCCTGGCCCACTTCAGCCTCACCGATGGCCAGCGCCAGCTTCCAGCGGAGTACAACGGCGTGGTGCCGGACCTGTTCTTCAACCCCGAGTCGGAAATCGTGCTGCAAGGGGCTTACACCCCCAGCGGCGTCTTTCGCACCGACACTATCATCGTCAAGTGCCCTTCCAAGTACCAGAGCGCTCCGCCGCAGGCCTGAGCAGGGCCGCAGGTCTTTTCGTGTTCACCCCCTCTCTGACTCTCCCCCTCGTGGGGGAGAGGAGGGTCCCTTCCCCCGCTTCCGGGGGTCAGGATGGGGGGCGAATGAGTGACAATGAAAAGGCCCTGAGCAGGCCCTGGGGGGATGCCAGCACCCGACCAACTCCCTGGAACAACCCAGCCTGCGAAGGCCCTGTGGCGGTTCCGAAGACTATCCTGGACTCGCCGCTTCCTCACTCTGCACCGCGGATGCTTCGACATGCAGGCAGCAGCCAGCGGCCAGCGATCCGCGTTGCAGGGATAGCACAGACTCCCTATGATGAACCGGCATGGACACGAAGAGCGCCACGCTCCATCAGGATAACACGTCCGCCAGCCCGGCCCTGGAGGTCCGGGGGCTAGTCAAGAGCTATGGCGCGCACCTGGCCCTGAAAGGGATTGACCTGGTGCTCCCCTGGGGCCAGGCCCTGGCGATGTTTGGCCCCAACGGGTCCGGCAAGACCACCCTGATCAAAGTGCTGGCAACCCTGGCCCGCCCCACCGAGGGCCAAGTCCGCATCGCCGGCCTGGACCAGCGGCGCCACGCCGCCCTGGCTCGCCGTCTCATCGGCGTGGTGGGGCACAACACCTTCCTCTACGATGACCTGACGGCCAGGGAGAACCTGCGCTTCTACGCCCGCATGTTCGGAGTAACAAAGCCCGACGAGCGAATCGCTGGCCTGGGCGAGGCCCTGGGGTTGGCTTTACACCTGGACCGTCGCGTCCGCACTCTGTCCCACGGCCTCCAGAAGCGGGTGGGCATCGCCCGAGCCCTGCTCCACGACCCGTCCCTGCTCCTGCTGGACGAGCCGGAGACGGGGTTGGACCCCGAGGCGGCCGCCCTGCTGGAGTCCCTGCTCCGGCGGCACCTGGAGCGGGGCGGGAGCCTGGTGTTCACCACCCACAGCGTGGAGCGTGGCCTCGCCATCGCCAGCAGGGTGGCCGTGCTCCGCGAGGGGCGCATCGCCTACACCGAGGAGCGGGCTTCGTTGGACGTCCAGGCATTCCAGGAACTCTATCAACGCTTCACCAGGGTAGGCCCATGAGTGCCTTCTGGAGGCCCATGCTGGCAGTCCTGTGGAAGGACCTGATGCTGGAGGCCCGCAGCCGCGAGGTGGTGGCGCCAATGCTGCTCTTCGCCCTTCTCGTGGTGGTGGTGTTCACCTTCGCCGTGGACCCACGACCAGCCCTGGTGGCAGCGGTAGCGCCCGGCGCGCTGTGGGTCTCCTTCACCTTCGCCGGCATCTTGGGGTTGACCCGCACCTTCGCGCTGGAGAAGGAGAAGGGCGGGATGGAGGGGCTGATGCTCACCCCGGTGGGCCGGGACGTACTGTACACGGGCAAGCTGCTGGGCAGCTTTCTGTTCATGCTGCTGGCCGAGGCCGTCATGCTCCCGGTCTTCGCAGCGCTGTTCAACTTCCCCCTGCTGGTACCAGGCTTCTGGGTGCTGCTGGTCCTGGCCACGCTGGGGTTCGCCGCGGTGGGGGTCATCTTCTCTGCCATGGCAGTGAACACACGCGCCCGGGAGATTATGCTGCCCGTCCTCTTCTTTCCCATTGCCGTTCCTGTTATCATAGCTGCTGTCCAGGCCACTGGCTCAGTCGTCCGGGGCGAGGGCTGGAGCGAGTACAGCCGCTGGATTGCGCTCACCTCCGTCTTCGACGTGGTGTTCCTGGCTGTAGCTGCCACCACCTTCGGATTCGTCCTGGAGGAGTAGGGGGGCAAGACGGGCATGGCAACGCTGGAAGCGGCCAAGGAAACACGTGGGGCTGCTGTCCTGGGGATGGGCATGGTCCGCACCGCCCTGCTGGGCGTAACGGCCGTGATGGTGGCGGTCACCCTGTACCTGGGGCTTCTGTGGGCCCCGCCTGACGCCATTATGGGCGATGTCCAGCGCATCTTCTACTTCCACGTCCCCATCGCATGGGTGGGCTTCCTGGCCTTCGGCATCGTCTTCGTGGCCAGCATCGCCTACCTGGTGAAAGGCACGGATGGGTGGGACCATCTGGCCTACTCCGCCGCCGAGATCGGAGTGCTCTTCGCCACCCTGATCCTGGTGACTGGGTCCATCTGGGGCAAGCCGGTCTGGGGTGTGTGGTGGCAGTGGACACCCCAGCTCACCACCTCCCTTATCCTCTGGTTCATCTACCTGGCTTACCTGCTGCTCCGGATCTACGGCCCGGCGGGAGGCCAGGGCGCACGCTACGCCGCGGTGCTGGGCATCATCGGGTTCATTGACGTGCCCATTGTCTACTTCTCTTCCATCCTGTGGCGGGAGTGGCTCCACCCCGGGAAGGTGGTGGGCCCGGCCGGCGGCAGCGTGGAACCCTCGATGATGGTGGTGCTGATGGTCTCTCTGGTCACGTCCACCGTGCTCTTCTCGTACCTGCTGCTGGAGCGGTACACCCTCCGCAAGGCGACAGCGACCGTGGAAAGGATGTGGCAACTGCATGGCTAGGTGGCAGGGCGTGGCGCCAGGGGGCATCGCTGGGAAGCGGCTGGGCACCTCCTTCAGAAGACTGATAAGTTGGGGCGGCACCATTGCCTTGGCTGCTACCGTGCTGGCTGGGGCGGGCTTCACCTGGGCCTCACCCCGGGCATGGGGGGTTATTGGACCATTGCCCCAACAGGCCCCGGCCGGCACCATCCCGCCGGGCACCAAGCTGGGGTTCCTGTTCGCCGTGCTGCTGGTCTCGTGGGGAGCCTTCTTCGCCTACAGCTTCTTTATGTCGCGTCGCCAGCAGGAGCTGCGGAAAGAGATTGAGGCCCTGCGCCGCCACCTGGAGGCGCGTGAGCGTCAGGCCCAGCAGACCCAGTCAGAGAGAAGGCCGACGTCGGGAGCATAAGCCCTACACGGGCCCGCATCAGGTCGGCTGGACGAGCGTCCTCGCTGTCTTCGGCTGACACCGCTATCGCGGACGAGAGCGGAGCATGACCACGGAGTTCCGCGCACTGCCCAGTGTTGACCGCCTTCTGGCCCACCCCCTGGTCCAGCGCATTGCTGAGACGTACCAACGCGAGGCGGTGCTGGCCGCCGTCCGCCGTCACCTGGAACGGGCGCGGGAGGGCGTTGCCCAGGGAGAAAGCGCCCCTAGCCTGGAAGCCCTGGCGGAAGGCGTTGCCCACGAGGTGGCATCTCTCTGGCAGCCGGGTCCGCGCCCCGTTATCAACGCCACGGGGGTCATTCTCCACACGAACCTGGGCCGCGCCCCACTGAGCGAGGAGGCCCTCAGCGCCGTAGCTGAAGCGGCGCGGGGCTACTCCAACCTCGAGCTGGACGTGGAGGAGGGAGAACGCGGCTCGCGCCAGCAGCACGTCGGGCACCTCCTGGCCCAGTTGACCGGTGCCGAGGCGGCCCTAGTGGTGAACAACAACGCTGCCGCTGTAGCGCTGGGTCTGGCAGCCCTGGCCCGCAGCAAAGAGGTCATTGTCTCCCGGGGCGAAGCAGTAGAGATCGGTGGCGGCTTCCGCATCCCCGACGTGCTGCACCAGTCCGGTGCAGCCCTGGTAGACGTGGGCACCACCAACCGCACCTACGTCCAGGACTACCAGCGGGCCATCACCCCCAACGCGGGTGCCATCCTGAAGGTGCACACTTCCAACTTTCGCATCGTGGGGTTTGTCCACGAGCCGACCCTCCAGGAGTTGGCTGCCTTGGGCCGTGAGCACAGCATCCCGGTGCTTTACGACCTGGGCAGCGGGTGCCTGCTGGAGACTGAACACTTCGGGCTGGCCCACGAGCCCACGCCCCAGGAGAGCATCCGCGCGGGGGCGGACCTGGTCTTCTTCTCCGGAGACAAGCTGCTGGGAGGGCCACAGGCCGGCATCGTAGTGGGGAAACAGGCACTGGTGGCACAGCTTTCGAAGCACCCCCTGGCGAGGGCCCTGCGCATTGACAAGCTTGACCTGGCGGCGCTGTCCGCTACCCTGCTCCACTACTTGAAGGGTGAGGCCACCAGGAAGGTCCCAGTCTGGCAGATGGTCTCGAAAAGCCCCCGTGAGCTGGAAGCCAAGGCCCAAAGCTGGGCGGCCCTCGTGGGCCAACAGACCGAGGCTATCCAGGGCCACTCCACCGTTGGCGGGGGGAGCCTGCCGGGGGAGACATTACCCACTTGGCTGGTGGCAATCAACGCCCAGGGGCTGCCCGGCGCGGCCCAGGGGCTGGCCCGTCGCCTGCGTCAGGGCAACCCACCCATCATCACGCGCATCGTGGACGAGCGGGTGGTGGTGGACCCACGCACGGTGCTTCCCCATGAGGAGCCTTCGCTAGTCCAGGCCCTGCGGGCGGCGCTGGGGCAGCTCTAGGGCCAGAGACAGGCGCTGAGACCTTTGCCTCCGGGGACAAGGACCTCGTCATCCCCCATGACTGACCGCTGTCGCGCTATACTTCATGCTTGGGGCCTGTGGCGGTTGGGCGTGGTCTCCCAAAAGGGAATAATCGTTTCCTGGAAACGGAGGGAACATGGCCGATTTCCTCCTGGTCCACGACGCAGGGCACGGGGCGTGGAGCTGGGACCGGGTCTGGGGGCTGTTGGATGACACGCGACGGCAACGGGAACCGATACAGCACGAGCTGTATGCGGCCAGCAACACCCTGGCGGCAGACCTCCCCGGCCACGGGACACGTTATTGCACCGGAGCGAAGGCGCCTATCACCCTCGCTGACTGCGTCTCAGCAGTAGTGGCAGAAGCCCAGGCCGCCGGCTTACAAGGCCCAGTGGTGGCCGCCCACGGCCTTTCAGCCATGATCGCGTTGGAGGCTGCCCGGCAGCTCAAGAGTCGCCCCCGGCGCCTGGTGCTCCTGGCCGGAGTGGTGCCCCGGCCCGGCGGGTCTCCCTGGCAGGCGCTGCCCACCAGCGCCCGGCTGGCCTTCGCCGTCATGGGGCTGCTGCCCGGAGCGCCAAAGGGCTACCTGCGCTTTCACCGGGAGCTGGTGCTGAAGCTGATGTGCAACGACATGCCCTACCACATGGCCAGCACCTTGGTGCTGGGACACCTCCGGCCCTTCCCATCGGCACCCTTCCGCCATCCCACCAGCCCCTCAGACTACCAGCTCCCCTGCCCGGTGACCTATGTGGTGCTGGGCCGCGACCGCTTCGTGCCCCCGGAGGCCCAGCGACAGATGGCGGACCGGTTGGCGGGCGCCGAAGTTGTGGAGATTGACTCCAGCCACGAAGTCCTGGCCACTCAGCCGGAGCAGGTGGCCCACCTCCTGCTGGCAACAACCTAGCGCCCCTGGGGCACTCTTGACATCCTGGGGCTGCGGGGACAGAGCCTCCTGCCAGAGACCTGGGCTAGCCGTAGAAGGCCATGCGCTTGGTAGCCACTACCCGCTCCACCTCTCTGGGTGGGACGCCGTGGTCCCGCAGGACGCAGCGGATGAACCCCAGGCTGGCCTCAAAGCTGGGATGGACCACTTCGGTGGCGCCGGCTTCCAGCAGGTCGCGGACCGTATCCTCCCCCTCATCCACGGCCCGCACCACAATGTTCAACCCCTGCCTGACCTTTCGTGCCTGCCGCACAATCCTTTCGGCCATGACCGGGTCAGGAATGGTTATGGCCAGTGAGCTGGCACGGGGCAAGCCCGCCTGGGCCAACACCTGGGTGCTACTGGCATCGCCCAGAATACACGGGACCTCCCGCGACCGCAGTTGCTGAATGGCATCGTCGTCCAGGTCAACGACTACGTAGGGCAGCCCCCTTCGTTCCAGCGCCTGGCCCAGCTCTGCCCCAACCTGGCCGTAGCCGCAGATGATGGCGTGCCCCGCGAGGCCACGTCCACCCTGCAAGTAAGCCCGAGGGTTCTCAGCGAAGATTCGCCCCAGCAGAGGGGTGCGCTCAAGCAGCCTGAGAATGGCGGGGGACAGGAGCAACAGGAGTGGGCTGACGATGATGGAGATGACCGCGCCCGCCAGCACCAAGGAGTAGGTGTTCCGGTCCAGCAACCCCTGGCTCAGCCCAACTTGGGCCAGCACAAAAGCCTCCTCGCCGATCTGCCCCAGGGTCACCGCCGTCAGGAGGGCAGTCTTGCCCGGGTAGCGGAAGAGGAAGCCCACGCCGACCAGCACCGCCACTTTCACCACCAGGATGGCCACCACCATGCCGACCACGCTATGGGCATGGGTCAGGACAAAGGGGATGTCCAGCAGCATCCCTACCGAGACGAAGAAGAAAGTCACGAAGATGTCGCTGATGGGAGACACCTCTCGCAGCGCCCGTCGGCTCACCTCCGAATTGGCCACTACCAGGCCTGCGATGAAGGCGCCCAGGGCCAGGGAGAGGCCCAACAGGCTGGTGAGGTAGGCCATCCCCAACGCCAGCATCACCACGCAGAGCAGGAACAGCTCCCGGCCGTACGAAGCGATCCGCTTGAGGAAGGGCGGCATCACTTTTGTCCCCACGAAGTAGGCCACCACCACAAAGGCGATGGCCTTGCCCAACGCTCCCAGGACGCCTACCACCGAGGGGGACCCGGCCCCTGCCACTCCGCTCAGCGTGGTCACCAGCACGATGGCGGGGATCATGAGGGGGTCCTGGACGATGGAGAATGCGACAGCCAGCCTGCCGTGCTGGGTATCCAGCTCCTTCCGCTCCGAGAGCATCTTCATCACCACGGTGGTGCTAGAGAGGGCCACAATGAACCCAAGGTAGCTGGCCTGGGCCAGGGACCAGGGGGTGACGAGCACCATGACCACTACCAAGGGCACCATCCCTACGAGCTGGACCACGGGGCCGTAGAGGGTGAAGCCCGGCATCTTGCGAAGGCGGGAGAAGGGGAGCTCTGTCCCTGCGCCGAACATGAGGAACGCGACACCGAGCTGGGCCAGGGTGCTGATGGAGACCGTGTCGGTGATGAGGCCGCTAACGTAAGGCCCGACGAAGAGGCCTGCCAGGAGGTAGCCCAATACCGGAGGCTGGCGCAGGCGTCTGGCCAGGGCACCAAAGAAGAAGGCGGCTGCAACCGCCACAACAAACACAAAAATCGTCGGGAGGCTTGTCATCGCTCCCTCCCAGTCGAAGGTCACCCGCTTTGCGGCGGGGCCTGCATACTCACCAGGCCGGCCTCAGAAGGTCCCGCACCAGTGCCAGTATCATACACTGGTCGGGCCTGGAAAGGAAGGCCCCTGCCCATCAGCACAGACATCTTCTGGCGGCTCCAGGGCTACTGAACGCTCGCCCCACGGGAGGCGTCAGGGCCACGCCGCGGTAAGCGCTGGGGATGGTATCACGAGGAAGCAGCGGTCTCGCCATGCCCTAGAAAGAGGTCGCCCCCTCCCGGGCCAGAGGAGGGGGCGGAGAAAGGGGGATAGCGGGGAAAAGGAGTACTGCTTTACACCTTTTCGAGCACTAGCATACGCCTCGGAGGTTGAAGGAGGGTTAAGGTGTGGTTAAGAAATGGGCAAAACCTCAGGGAGTGGGCAAGGCAGGGCTATCCGCTGCGTCCGACTCCGTGGAGGGCTGCTGCAATGAAGACTCGCTGAGGGGCAGCAACACCTCAAAGGTGCTGCCTTTGCCCACCGTGCTCTCCACCCTGACCTGCCCGTGATGGGAGTGCACCACCCAGTCCACGATGGCCAAGCCAAGCCCTGCCCCACCCCTACCCCTTTGGGGTTGGCGCGCGCGATAGAAGGGTTTGAAAATGGAAGGCAGGTCCTCCGGGGCGATCCCCACTCCCGTGTCCTGCACCGCAAACCGGGCCCACGTCCCCTGCCGTCCCAGGAAGAGGATGACCGTGCCCCCCTCCGGAGTGTACTTGATGGCGTTGTCCACCAGGTTCAGCATCATCTGCTTCAGCAGGTCGCGGTCCCCTCGCACTGCCACCTGGTCCTGCTCATCAATGCGGATAACGTGGTCCTGGGCCAGGACCTTGGCTTCCTGGTACACCTCAATGAGCAGGTCGTCCAAGTCTACCCGTGCGAGGTTCAGGGGGCGGCCCCCCTCCTGGCTCGCGAGCAACAACAGGTTGCTGGTCAAACGGATGAGGCGACTGCACTCCTGCGCCATCCGCTGCAACGAGGCGCGCACACCGGAGGGCAGGTCGGGGTCCAACAACATTACGTCAATCTGGCCCCGCAGGGCTGTAAGGGGGGTCCGCACCTCGTGGGAGACATCGTAGGCAAACCGCCGCTGCTGCTGGAAGGCCTGGTCCAGACGCTCCAGCATCGAATGGAAGGCGTCGGCCAGCCGCTGGACCTCCGCCGGGCGGCGCTTTTTTGCCAAGCGGCGGCCCAGTTGATTCCCCCGAACGGCCTCGGCCAGGGCTACCACCTCGTCCAATGGGCGCAGCCCTTGCCACGCCAGCAGGTAGCCGGTCATGGCGGCTGCCACCAGGGCCACCACTGACGCCACGATGAGGATCTGCCGTAGCTTGGTGATGGCCGAGGCCACGGCCCGCAGGCTTTCGCCCACCTGGACCACCATGTTCACGCGGCCACCCTCTTCAAGGGGCACACTGTAGAGGCGAAGCTCCCCTCCATCACGGGCCCTCCCCGTGTCGAAGAAGGGCCCCTGGGACACCACGCGCGCCAGCGCCTCCCGGTCTGGAGGGGCAAACTCAGTGGGCATGTCCAGGGTGAAAGCGACCATTTCCCCGTCCGGACTGACCACCCTGGCGAAGAGGGGCACGGCGCCAAAGCCCTCCCTCGCGATGCTCCGCACGACCCGTTGGTACGTGGCGCCACCCTCTGCCCTGCTGGTGGAAATGGCCGAGGAGATCTCCTGGGCGTAGCTCTCCAGCCGGCTGTCTACCTCGGCCAAAAGCCAGCTATTCAAGAACCGTTGAAGGCTAAAAAACACCATTAGCAAGACAGCCGCCAGGACCACCGCGTACCACAGGGTCAAGCGCAGGCGCAGACTCATACCAGACTACTCTCGCAGCACATACCCAAACCCTCGGACGGTGTGGATCACCTCTGGCTCTCCCAGCTTCCGCCGCAGGTAGCTCACATAGACCTTGACCGGGTCTGCCTCGCCGGCGTGGTCATAGCCCCACACCTTCTCGAAGATAGCCTCGCGGCTCAGCACCCGGCGCGCGTTGCGGGCCAGCACCTCCAGGAGCTCGTACTCCTTCGGCGTCAGGGAAATCCTGCCCCCCCGACGCCGCACCTCTCGGGCAGCGGTGTCCACCTCCATGTCACCTATGCGGATGACGTCCTTGGAGCCGGGCGAGCGGCGCCGCTGCACGGCGCGGAGGCGGGCCAGCAGCTCATCGAACACAAAGGGCTTCAGGACATAGTCGTCGGCGCCTGCCTCCAGACCCTGGATACGGTCGCTGACCGCATCCCTGGCGGTGAGCACCACAATACCCACATCGCTGGCGGCCCGCAGCCGCCGACATACCTCAATGCCGTCCAGGCCAGGCAACATCAGGTCCAGGACCACCAGGTCCGGGGGCCGATCGCGTGCCATAGCCAACGCCGACTCTCCATCATGGGCCACGTCTACCTCGTAGCCTTTGTAGACCAGTCCACGCTGGAGAAAGTCGGCGATGTTGGCTTCGTCTTCGACGATTAGAATACGCGGCACAGCCTATCCAGCCGTCTTTCGAGGTTTGGCCCATTGCCCAAAAGACATCGCCCCATTATACTCCCGTAGGGGTTGAATTGTGAAATCTGACTCTAGCCTGGATTCCGCTCGACAGCAGTGTCCGTTACACTAAAGGGGGAGCTTGGGGGGTGTTGGGTGAAGGGAAAAGGCAGGGCTACCGACCTCTTTGAAAAGGCGCGGCAGGAGGCCCAGAAACAGCGAGGGCCCCTGGCCGCCCGGATGCGCCCGACGACCTTCGACGAGCTGGTGGGCCAGGAGCACCTGGTGGGCCCCGGGCGCGTGCTGCGCCTGGCCATCGAAGCGGACCAGGTCCCCTCCATGGTCCTGTGGGGCCCACCGGGCAGCGGCAAGACCACCGTTGCCCGCCTCATCGCCTCCGTCACCAAGGCCCACTTCGAGCAGGTCTCCGCCGTCGGCGCCGGGGTGGCCGACCTCCGCCGCGTGGCGGATGAGGCCAAGGAGCGAGCTGCCCTCTACGGGAAACGCACGATTCTCTTCATTGATGAGATCCACCGCTTCAACAAGGCGCAGCAGGACGCCGTCCTGCCGTTCGTGGAGAGTGGTCTGCTGTGCCTCATCGGGGCCACCACCGAAAACCCCTCCTTCGAAGTGATCGGCCCGCTGCTCTCTCGGGCGCGGACGTACACCCTCCAGCCGCTGGCGCCCGAGCAGATCCGCGCCTTGCTGGAACGGGCGTTGAGCGACCCCACTCGCGGCCTGGGCG
>JACQUK010000001.1 GCA_016210325.1 Chloroflexota bacterium | reverse complement strand
GCGTACATGATGTAGAACACGATGCCCATCATCAGGTGCATCATCAGACCCAGCGCCCACGCAGCCGTTCCTCTCGGCAGAAACATCGTTCCCAGAGTCATGGGCATATCCATCTTCATCCCCATCATGGAGCCCATGTACATGACCGCTGTCATTACCAGAGTACCTACAACCCCTGCCAGAGCCGCCTTCCCAATTTCAAAGTCCATTCCCCTTCCCTCCCTTTGGCCGGCTGTGTCACTAACATCTTGCTGCCTTCTCGTGTCTCCGTGTGTGGTGCGAGAAGGTGTTGCCCTGCCGACAGTCCTCCACCCACAGGGCGTAACCTCTCGGTGCCCATCCAAGGCGGCTTCAGTTGCAGTACCGCTCCATCAGCCGCTCGCATTGCTCCAAAGCCAGGCGGCAGAGACTCCGGGTGATGCCATATCCCAGCCTGGTATCTCGCTCCAGCTTGCGTAGCAGCAAGGCATTGTCTATGGCCAGGACCTCAACGTTCCCCAGCGCTCTGACCCCTGCCTCTTCCCTGTCCCGACCCACCAGCGGCCCAATATTGAACACCGCCCCACTTCTCTCTAGCTGCAGCACATGCACAGCGTCATCCTTCTTTCTTGTGACGGCCACCACCCCCTTCAGCAGCACGAAGGCATCATGGGTCGCATCCGGGCAATGGCAAACAATCTCCTCGTCCTGGAACCCTTTCACTCTGAACGCCGGGACCAACCCGGCAAGCTGGCGGTGGCGCACGTCCCGAAAAAGGGTGTATTCTTTTAGAGCATGTTGCAGATTCTGCCCTTCATCTGAATGAAAGCTGTGCAGGACTCGCTTCAATGTAGGGTATTGCATAGCTGGCTCCTTCTTTCCTCATCCAGGTTACAGGGCGAGGGAAGCAGAACGCTGTCGGCAATCCGACAAATTGCGCCTGCTGGAGGCATCCCATGAAGAACCCATTCCGTGGGGGGGAGAAAAGGCCTCAACTGAGAGAAGCAGGGTCCCAGGTGCCTGGAGAGGAATACCTGCAGAGGGTTGACCTGTTCAAGAGCCTGGACCACAAGGCCATTGAGGCGCTCTTTAGGGGCATGATGGTTCAGGAATGCACCCCTGGGACCGTGTTCTTTACCCCAGAGGACCCGGCTGAACGGCTTTTTGTTCTCAAGAAAGGGCAGGTGCACCTCTATCGCCTAACACCTAGCGGCAAGCGCCTAGTTACAAGGCGAATTACGCCAGGCGCTATCTTCGGGGAGATGGGGCTCTTGGGGCAAAGCATGCAGGGGTGCTTTGCTGAGGCCACCGAAAGCAGCTTGGTATGCGTGGCTACTCGTGAGAACGTCCTTCGGCTGTTGAATGAGAACCCGGATGTAATGTTACGACTCCTGGAAGCTATCGGTCGGCGTCTTAGAATGCTGGAAGACCGTCTTGAACAGGCGGCTTACAGCCCTGTCAAAGTGCGGTTGGCAAGTTTCTTGTTGGCGAACATAGACCCTGCTACAGCAATGATCACCGGCTATACCCACGAGGAAGTGGGAAACATCATCGGCGCGCTGCGCCAGACGGTTACAGAGACGCTGAACGAAATGCAGAATCAGGGACTGGTAGAAGTTGGACACAAACAGGTGCGTGTGAGAGATCCCAAGAGGCTTGAGGAGGTGGCACAGGGCGCTGAAAGCGCCTCCCGGTGAGGTAGACCCCTGTTTTTGACCCTGTGGGAGGGCAATGGTAAGATGGGAGCTGGGTAGCAAAGGCTGGAAGCAGAGAGCCAACCTTGCATGTCCGAGGGGGGAGCATGGAGCCAACGGTGGGGGTGGGGATCTCGAACCCCTACATCCAGGCGGGACTCCTGGTCATCAGCGTCCTGGTGGTAGCCTTCTTCAGCAGCGCCGAGGCCAGCCTCATCTCGGTGAACAAGTTCCGCATCCGCCACCTGGCGGAGGGCGGCCATCGGGCTGCCCAGGCGGTGAGCCGGGTGGTGCATCGCCACGACAAGTTCTTCGCCACCATCTTGCTGACGGAAAACGCCGCCATCATCTTTGCGTCGTCCGTGGGTACAGCCATGGCCATCTCCCTGCTGGGCGGGCAGGGCAGGTCCATCCTCATTGCTACCCTTGCGATGACGGCGCTCATCGTCATCTTTGGGGAGATCACCCCGAAGACCCTGGCGGCCAGGGCAGCGGAGCGTTGGGCGCTGGTCATAGCCCGCCCGATCGAAGTCATCATGACCCTGGAGAGCTCCCTTGTCTACGCCTTCACCCTGCTCCCCCGTCTCATTATCAAGCTCCTGGGCGGGCAGCAGCGCCTTCTGACACCCTCCATTACAGAAGGCGAGCTTCGTATGCTCATTGATATCGGCAGGGCTGAGGGCACCTTCGCCCACTCTGAGGCGGAGATGCTCCAGAACGTGTTCCACTTTGGCGACCGCCAGGTGCGGGAGGTGATGACGCCCCGAACGGAGGTAGTCTGGGTTGAAAAGGGGACCTCCCTGGGTGCGTTCCTGGAGCTCTACGCCCGCTCCCCTCACTCCTACTTCCCGGTGTACCATGAGCATGTTGATGAGGTGGTGGGGTTTCTGGCGGTAAAGGATGTCCTGCGGGCCATTGCAGAGCACAGGTCAGGCCGGGAGGAGGAGGTAACGGCCCTGGCGCGGCCCGCCTTCTTTGTGCCGGAGACCAAGTCCATTGCCGAGCTGTTCCTGGAGATGCGGGGGGCCAGCGTTCCGATGGCAGTTGCCGTGGACGAGTTTGGGGGGGTTGCAGGAATGGTCACTCTGCAGGGCCTCATCGAGGAGATCGTGGGGCCCTCGGTGGAGGAGGGAGCAACAGAGGAGGAGGAGCTGGTAGCGTTGGATGCCAACACCTTTGACGTGGACGGCGGGCTTCGCCTGGATGACGTGAATGCGAAGCTGGGCCTTGCCCTTCCCCCTGGCGACTATGAGACGGTGGCGGGCTTTGTCCTCGCTGTCCTGGGGCGCATCCCACAGGGAGGAGAACGCGTCCACCACAACGACTGGATGCTGGAGGTATCTCAGGTCAAGGGCGTCAAGATCGAGCGGCTGCGGGTGAGCCGGCTGGCCTCGGCCCGGCCGGGCGGAGCCTAGCCGTGCGCCTCATCCTGGTGCGCCACGGCGAGACCGAGCTCAATCGCCAGGGCCGGGTGCAGGGGCAGAGCCGCGAGGGCCTCAACCCTCGTGGCTGGCTTCAGGCCCAGGCGGCTGCCCGGGCCCTGGAAGGCGTTGCCCTGGACGCTGTCTTCACCAGCCCGCTGCCGCGGGCCCTGGAGACCGCGCGGACCATCGCTCAGCCCCACGGGCTGGAGGTGGTCGTCCTCGACGGACTCATGGAGGCCGACGTGGGTGAGATGGACGGCCTGACGGGGGCGGAGATGCGGCAGCGATTCCCGGAGTTCATGGCGAACTGGGGCCGGGACGCTGGCGCCACGCCGATGCCTGGTGGCGAGTCGCTTGCCCGGGTCCAGAGTCGGGCCTGGGAGGCGGTCGAGGGTATCCGGCAGGCTCATCAGGGGGATACCGTCGCCGCCGTGAGCCACAACTTCACCATCCACACCCTTCTGAGCCGTGCCCTGGGAATGCCGTTGCCATCCTTTCGCTCCTTCCGCATGGACCTTGGCGCCTTCGCAGTCCTGCGCCTTCCGCGGGAGGGCCCCGCCCTCCTGGAGGCGTTCAACGAGCGATGTCACCTTCGCAGCCTCCCGTCGGACAGCTAGTGGAACGCCTGGCGCGCCGGGTGCGCTCTGTCCTGGAGGGCGCTGGCCTGGGGGGGGCGAGCCTGGTGGTGGGCGTTTCCGGCGGCGCCGACTCCCTCTGCCTGCTCCATGTGCTGAAGTCCCTGGAAAGCCCTCTGGGCCTGTCGCTCCATGTGGCCCACCTGGACCACGGCCTGCGGGAGGGGTCTGAAGCGGATGCATCGTTTGTGGCCGAGGAGGCCCGCCGCCTTGGCCTGCCGTGCACCGTAGAGCGAGCTTCCATCACGCCGGCGGCAAGGCGGGGCGCCTCTCCAGAGGAGGCTGCCCGGAAGGTGCGCTACGCCTTTCTAGGGCGGGTTGCCCAGGAAGCAGGAGCAGCCGGAGTAGCCGGAGTAGCCCTTGGCCACACCGCCGATGACCAGGCGGAGACGGTCCTCCTCCACCTGATCCGGGGCAGCGGCCTGCCGGGACTGCGGGGGATGCAGCCTCTCTCCGCCTATCGCACTGCCCAGGGGGCTACGGTGACCCTGGTCCGCCCGCTCCTGGGGGTGACCCGTCAGGAGACGGAGGCTTTCTGCCATCTCCTTGGGCTTTCCCGTCGCCAGGACGCAACGAATCTCCAGCCCCAGTTCACCAGGAATCGCCTTCGCCTTGAGGTCTTGCCCATGCTCCGGCAGATCAACCCCTCGATCCGTGACGGGTTGCTTCGACTATCCCGGGCGGTGGCCCTGGACATGACCTTCCTGGAGGGAGAGGTGGAGCGGGCGTGGCCGGGTGTCGCCCAGGTAACGGCGGCTGGGGTGTCCCTGGATCGCCAGGCCCTGGGGGGCCTGCACCCCGCCCTTCAGCATCACCTCCTGCGTCGGGCCTTCGCTGAGCTGGCTGGCAGCACCGAGGACCTGGCCCAGTGCCACCTGGTGGAGATGGCGAGGCTTCTGGCGCCGGGCCCATCAGGACGGAGCCTGCACCTGCCGGCGGGCGTCCGTCTAGCGGTAGACTACTCGCGCCTCTGGCTCACCCGGGGTGAGGGTGATGCTTGCCCTCTCCCCCCTCTTCAGGAGGGGGTCCTGGCCTGCCCCGGTGAGACCCGCCTGGGGGGGTGGCTGGTGGAGGCCGCGGTGGTGACGCCGCCGCCTGCGGTGATGCCGGGAGACCCCTGGGTCGCCTTTCTGGACCTGGATGCGCTGGGCGGCGACCTGCATATCCGCCCCAGGCGCCCTGGCGACCGTTTTCAGCCTCTGGGGATGCAGGACGCGGTCGGTGCGACAGAGCGGCAGAAGAAGCTTCAGGACTTCATGGTGGATGCCCGCATCCCTCGCCTCTGGCGTCCTCGCATCCCCCTTCTGGTGACCCCCAGGGGCATTGCCTGGGTGGTGGGCTGGCGCATTGCCCACTGGGCCAGGATTGCCCCTGAGACGCACCGGGCGCTCAGGATGCGCTTCCGCCAGCTCTCCTGACGCATCCATTCCTCAGGGCCTGGGCCAAAAGTACCCTATACTCTTGGTGCGCAGGAGGTTATGATACGGTATAGGATACGTAAAGAGTAAATGGTCACTGGGGCTGAAGAGGAGCTATCTCTCCGGGCGGTTCGGTTCACCCTGAGCAGGGAGCCCGGGGTTTGGTGGGAACACCGCCTTTCGTTCCACTGTGATGGTGGCAGGCCCCAGGGTGGCGCCCAGGGCCGGCCTGCGAAGGGGGTCCCATGGAAGACAGAGAGGCTGCCGCTCCCAGGGATACCGGTGAGGACCCAGCCCCATCTCACGGGTGGCGGGTTGGGAAGCACTTCCCTTTTCTCCGGAAGGGAGAGGCCCCTGATGAGGTGATGGAGGGGGCCAGCCTCAGCGGCACCGAGAAGCAGTTGGAGCGCCTGCTCCAGGCGGCATTCCGCCACCACGCCACCAGCGTCCACCTGGAGCCCCAGGAGGAGAGCCTGCGCGTCCGCTTCCTGGGTCCAGATGGCGTCCTCTACCAGTTTCCGCTCCTCCCTCTCGGCAGCTACGCTGAGCTGCTTGGGTTCCTCAAGGGCTCTTTGACGGAGAAGGTCGCCCTGCTCAAGGGGGTTCGCGAGGGCTCCCTGGCGCTGCCGCTCCACGGGGAAGTGTGGGAGGTGCGGGTTGTCGTCGTCCCCACGATGCGGGGGGAGGTGGTGGTGCTCCGCCCTGGCCTACAGGACCAGCCGCAGCAGCAACGGCTCCTGAGCCTGGGCTTCGAGGCCGAAGACCTGCTTCGCCTCCAGCAGGTGCTCCGGGGGCCTCCTGGGCTCGTGCTCCTGGCCGGGCCCGGGGGCTCCGGGAAAAGCACGACGCTCCGAACGCTACTGAGTGAGCCGCGCGCCGCCGGTCCGGCGGTATGGAAGGCCGCTCCTGTCCAGCGAGTCCTGGCATTGCCTGCCTCCGCCCAGCAGCCCTCAGAGGCGTCGGGTGGAGAGGGCAGGCCCGTTGAGGCCCGCGCCTCCCTGGCGGGACGGTTTCATTCCGTGGATGAGCTTCGGGACGAGGCTGCGGTGCGGCGCGCCATTGATGCCGCCCGCTCCGGCGCTCCGGTTCTTGCCACTATCCAGGCCGTTGATGCGGCGGACGCTCTGGGCCGGCTGAAGGGCTTGGGATTCTCTCCCTTCCTGGCTGCTACGCTGCTCCGGGGGGTCGCCGCGCAGTGCACGGTGCGCCGACTGTGTCCTCACTGCTCTATCGAGGTTGACCCCAGGCCGGAGGAGCAGCAGCGCTACGCCGAGGTCACTGGCAGGAGCCTGGAGCACGTTGCAGTGGGCATGGGTTGTTCCCAGTGCAATGGAACGGGCTACCTGGGGCGTGTTGGCGTTTTTGAAGTTGTTGAGGTGGGGGAAAGGCTGCGGAGCGCTGTGGCGGAGGGGGCGGGCGCCGAAAGCCTGCGCCCCCTGGCCCTGGCCCAGGGGATGGCGCCCCTGCGGCGCAACGGGATGCGGAAGGTGGAAGCCAGCCTCACCACCCTTGATGAGGTCCTCAGCACTACACCGTCATAGGCGAATGCCCTGGCCCTGCCTCTTTTCATGGCTCTCCTCTCAGCCCGGACTGGCGATGGGCTGTTTCCTGGCGCCTGCACCCCGTTTTACGGCTTCTCCGGGCGGCATTCCCCCAACCCCCGGAGCCTGTTTCCCAGGGTCTTTCAGTTCTGCTGGCAGTGTCGCGCTTGTCATTCTGAGGAGCGGAGCGACGAAGAATCTGGAGGGGCCGGGCTTCTTTCCCCCACCCCAGACCCTTCGCTTTGCTCAGGGTGACAACCGAAAGACCTGGGCCTGTTTCCCTTCGGCCTTGACAGGGCCGTTGCCCTGTCCCTAGACTTGGCACAACGACAGCCAGGGCAACAAGGAGAGGACGCCGTGAGCGCCATTGACCGGCTCATCCAGGGCGCGATTGATATCCACGTGCACTTCGCCCCGGACCCCCGGGTGGAGCGCCGGGCTGACGCTATTACCACCGTGCGCCACGCCAAAGAGCTGGGGATGCGTGCCCTGGTGCTGAAGAGCCATGAGTATCCCACGCTGCCCGTGGCCTACACCGTGATGCAGGCAGTCCCGGGGATCCAGGTCTATGGCGCCGTGTGCCTGGACGAGGAGGTGGGGGGGCTGAACCCCAAGGCGGTTGAGGCGGCAGCCCGCATGGGCACCAAGGTGGTGTGGATGCCCACCTTCTCCGCCGCAGGGGACCCGCGGCATCAAAAGACAGGGGATGGCATCACCATTCTCGACGGGCGGGGGCGGTTGCTGCCCGTCGTGGAAGAGGTGCTCCGATTGGTGCGGCAGTATGACCTGGTCCTTGCCACGGGCCACCTGACGACGAAGGAGAGCTTTGCCCTGGTGGAGGCGGCCCGTGCCCGGGGCATCACCCGCATCGTGGTGACGCACGCATCCACCATGGCCCACTGGACCGGGATGACGGTGGAGGACCAGAAGGCCCTGGCAGCCAGGGGGGCCCTCATTGAACACTGCGTCCATGCCATGATGCCTCTCACCCTGCGGCTGGAGCCGAAGGCGCTGGCGGAGCAGATCCAGGCAGTAGGCGCAGACTCCTGCATCCTGAGCACCGACCTGGGCCAGGCTTATCATCCCATGCCGGCAGAGGGCCTGCGCCAGGGGATCGCCACCCTGCTCCAGGTGGGCCTCAGCGAGGAGGACGTGGCGATGCTGGTGCAGTACAACCCGGCGCGCTTGCTAGGGCTGGGTGGCTGACCCCTGCTTCCGGCAGCGAGTGCCCCACCGGGAGGCAAGCTCATCTCTGAGGTAAGCCGGGGGAAAAGGGGGAATTCTTGTATTGGATGGGCTTGAATTCTTTATTCAGCCAGTATGGAAATCCCAGTTCTCTTGTGCTAAAATCCTCTCTGGATACTCCAGGAAGCTGTCCCAACAACCCCGACAGGGCCGTAGCCCGAAGGCTGCTGTGTGATGCCCCCGCCTCCAGGCGGGGTGTCGCGACGGAATTCCGGGATAAGTTCAGGCAAGGGAGCCAGCAAACTGTTGCGGCAGCTTGCAGTTGTGGTTTTCCTGGTGAGCTTCCCTCTGTTGCTGGGGGCTTGCACCAGGGACGCTGAGGGCGTCAGGATGATGCCGGTGGTGGCGGCACCAGCCCCTCAAATCCCTGCCCCATCCCCTACCCCTGCGCCTGCGTCACCCTCTGGGCTCCGCTGGCTGAACCTCCCCTATCCCAGCGAGATCTCCGGCGTTGTAGAGTGGAAGACGGTGGAGCTGTCTGTGGCTGAAGGCCAGGCGTTGGAGCTGGTTGCAGTGGAGTGCTTTCTTGTGCCGCCTATTACGTACGGTAGAGAGGTGGGGGCAACCAGATGTGGACTCCTCTTGCGGGACCACGATTTCCCCACCGGCGAGGCCTTCCAGAGAAATGACGACCCGGATGTTGTGATGCTCCTGGCCATTGTGGAGGTGGTTGCCAATCCACTGTCCGGCGTTGGTAGCGGGCTGGGGTATGCCCAGCAGCTCTGGCGCTGGACCCCCCCTGCGCGTCTCTTTGTACCCCCCAGGGTTGCCATAGGCTTCTACACCGACGATGCGGGGCCCACCCTGCACGCTCGCATCTGGTACCGTCTCTGGCCATCCTCCGAGGTGGAACGCAAGCGGCTTGGGCGATAGGGGAGCCTCTGCACCCCAGAGCGGTCCCTCTTGCTCCACGCAGAGGGGCCTGGCCTGCACGGGGAGCTCTGTAGGGGCCTGGCGGAACACCCAAACCTTGTTCTGGCGCAGTCTCAGGAGTTGAGGTATGGGCGAGATTGAGTAGAGATCCTGCGGTGCCTGGCAAGCGGGCTTGTCTCCTTGCCCTGTGGGGGCTGGCGTTTCTCCTGGTTCTCACCTCCCTGGTGGCGTGCGGAGAGCGCCAGTCCGAGGCGCCACCAGAATCCCGGGAGCCTGCTGGCTTGACCCCGCCTGTGCCGCCTACCCCTACGCCTGTGCAGACCCCAGCGCCGGTTCCTGAGCTTCGCTGGGTCAACATCCCCCACCCCGTGACGGAAAACGGACGGGTGGAATGGAGAGCGGTTTATCTGGCGCAGGATGAAAGCCAGGTAGTGGAGCTGCTGGGTGTTGACTGCTGGCTGGAACCACCCTACCTGCGGTGGGCGGCGGCGGGGTCAACCAAGTGTGGGCTGCTCCTGCGGGAGGGTGATTATCCCACTGACGACGCCTTCCACTCCAGCGATGACCCGGACGTGGTTTTTATCCTCTCTGTCGCAGGGGCCCTCGCCAACCCCGCTGCCTCCGAGGGGGTCTCCCTGGCCTACTGGCAGGAGTTCGCACGCTGGACGCCGCCGGGCCAGCTCTTCGTGCCCAGGCGGATTGCCCTGGCTTCCTTCACCGACAACCCGGGCGCCCTGCTCCACTTCAGGGTATGGTACCGCCTCTGGCCCAGGTCTGCGGTGCCGCCCCAGATGTTGCCTCCGCCGACGCCGACGAGCGCGCCCATCAGGTAACGGACACCTGGCGCTCAAGGGGAGGATGCCTGCCCGGCCTCTTCCAGCAGCGGCGCTACCCGCTCCCAGATGCGGCGGGCCAGTTCATCCCGCGGGAGGGTGGCATCCAGCACCAGGAAACGGCCCGGTTCCGCCTTCGCCAGAGCCAGGAAGCCATTGCGCACCCGCTGGTGGAACGCGAGAGGCAGTCGCTCAAACTTGCGCTGGCCTTTTGCATCAACCCGACCTTCAGGCAAGCCTACATCCTTGATCTCCATCGGAAGCTGTTCCAGGGTCTGCTCCTGGCCCATGCGACGAAGCCCCTCTTCTGGCGGCATATCCAGTAGTACAGTCATGTCAGGGACGAGTCCACCAGTGGCGAATCGGTTAAGTTGGCGAACCATCTCAAGTGGGAGGCGACGGCCATATCCCTGGTAGGCAACAGAGGAGTCAGCGTAGCGGTCTGCTACAACACTGACGCCTTGTCTCAGTGCTGGCCGCAGCACCTGTTGGACGAGTTGCGCTCGCGCTGCCAGGAATAGCAGGAGCTCCGCCTGGGGAACCAGCTTCTGGCTCAGCAGGAAGTTTCGCAAAGCCTTCCCTAGCGGGGTAGAGCCAGGCTCATGCACCAGGATGACGTTCACCTGGCGCTCCTTGAGCCGCTGGTGCAGAAGTCCCGCCTGGGTCGTTTTGCCGCTGCCCTCACCACCCTCAAAGGAGACGAAGAGCGGGGGTGGCATGGTGACCTCTCCTGCTGCGGATGGGACTCTCTACGTGCGGAAGATGATGACGCGGCGCTTGGGCTCCCGGCCGGTGCTGGCGGAGCTCAGATTGTAGCGCTCGGCAAGCTGATGCTGGAGGCGGCGCACGTAGGAGCTCTGGGGGCTCAGCTCCACCGAGGGGTCACCCCGCATGACCTCTTCCACTGCATCCTCAGCCTCCGCCAGGGCTGCCGATACGGGGTCTGGAGCCCCCCCTCCGTTGGCCTTGGAGAGCCCCTGAAGGAAGAGCTGGATCTGGGCTGGGCTGTTCTTGCGAAGCACATAAATGGGCTTGCTGTGCTCCTCCGCTGCCTTGAGGGCGTCTGGCTTCCTTCGATAGTGGGCCTTGGTGGTCAGGACCAGGTCGGCGTCCCCCGTGGTCTCGACCACCTCCACCCCTGCGCCCAGGTAGCGGACGCTGTGCAGGAGTTTGTCCCGGCTGATGCCGAAGGGGAACACGCGGGTCACCTTCATCTCCAGAGGTACCGAGGCAGGCTCGACCTCCGCCTGGGCGGTGGGTGGAGGTGAGGAGGGGGGACCTCGGCGGCGCCTGAAACCCTCGCTTGGGCTGGCAGCGGCCCGGTGCAGGGAGAGGGGGCCCCGCAGGCTGGGGAAGGCGGTGAGGGCGATGGCCTCCCCACGGGCGCGGTGGACCTGCCCGTCGCCCTCCAACCACCTGACCTCGGGGGTGACGGAGTAGCCACGAAGCAGGGCGTCCACGGTGGCTGCCACGTCGGTGTGCGAGGCCACCCGGTCCCAGGTCTGGATCTCCACCAGGATGTTGAAGGTAGGTGGGGCCTTGCGCTCCAGCATGGTCTTCTGGGTGCCTCGGCGGCGGGCCTCCTCGTCCCCCAGCGTGACCGACTGGACGCCGCCGATGAGGTCGCTGAGGGTGGGGTTCATGATCAGGTTGTCCAGGGTGTTGCCGTGGGCGGTGGCGACGAGCTGGACCCCCCGCTCGGCAATGGTCCGGGCGGCGGTGGCCTCCAGCTCGGTGCCCATCTCATCAATGATGATGACCTCCGGCATGTGGTTCTCCACCGCCTCGATCATCACGGAATGCTGGAGGTCGGGGGTACGCACCTGCATGCGGCGGGCCCGTCCGATGGCTGGGTGGGGGATGTCGCCGTCGCCAGCGATCTCATTGGAGGTGTCCACCACCATGACACGCTTGCCGGCGTCCGCCAGGACGCGGGCTACCTCACGCAACATGGTGGTCTTGCCTACCCCGGGGCGGCCTAGCAGAAGGATGCTGGAGCCACTGAAGACCATGTCCTCGATGATCTTGATAGTCCCGAAAACGGCGCGGCCTACCCGGCACGTCAGCCCCACCACCTCGCCGCCCCGGTTGCGGATGCATGAGATACGGTGCAGCGTGCGCTCAATGCCCGCCCGGTTGTCCTGGCCGAATGCCCCAATGCGGGAGACCACGTACTGGAGGTCCGCTTCAGTCACCTCCGCGGAGTCCAACGGCAGGTCGCGGCCGGGGAACCTGGCCAGCGGTGAACGCCCCAGGTCCAAGACCACCTCGAGGAGGTCCTGAAGGTGGTCTTGCCGCTGAAGGGCGGAGTGTACGTAGCCTGGCACGACTGTCAGGAGGGCGTCCAGGTCGTCAACGATGACCTTTTGGATGGGGCTCCGGGGCCTCTCTTCGGGCCCGGGAGTAGCGCTATGTTGCTGCCGGAGCAAAAGCTACCTCTCTTGCAGAAACAGCTAGCGGTTTCACCAGCGTGGAGTAGGTCGCCTCCGCAGAAAAGCCCGTCTCCTCCAGGGCAGCGCCGAGCTGCGGCTGGTAGTCGGGCACCAGGGCCAAGACGGGCCGGTCACGGGACCTCGTCTGCAGTGCCATTCCGATGCCCTGGGCCAGTCCCGGGACGGTGGGCAGGGCCAGGGCACATAGCAGGCTGCCAGTAGGGTGGTGCCAGAGGCGCAGCCACACCTGAAGCACTCCAGCGGTTTCCAAGACCCACTCGTGGGGCCGCTCGCCGGTGTTTTCCAGAGCGTGTCTCCATTCCTCAAAGGTCAGCCCATAGGCACAGACAACACGCCGGGGAGCGCTGGCGAGGTAGAGGCGGAACAGGGCAGGTCCGTCGCCGGGGTGGCGGGGCCGAAGGCCCGGCGGAGAGGTCCCGCATGCAGGTGCTACGAGTTGGCTGGAGCTCCGGTACAGGGTCTCCTGAGCGACAAGCTGGAACCCCGCCTGGCGGGCTTTCTCAATGATGGGGCTGGTATCGCGCAAGCGCAAGAACACGCGCCGCCCGCCGGCGTGCCCTGCGGACGCGCTCACCCGCTCGAGGAGTTCAACGAGGGCACTGGAGGGAGCACCACAGGTCCAGAGGTGGGCCACCTCCCAGGCACATTGGCCCTCCCGCGCACGTCCCACTGCCAGGGCCAAGGGGCGGCCTTGCTCCTCCCAGACCCAGGTGCAGAGGCGCTGACTCCAAGGCCAGCCAAAGACCGACAACACGGGTCGCGGTGAACTCGCTGTCGGGCCTCTCCGCAACGTCCTCAGCGTCACAGCGCCCTCAGTACCCTTTCCCCTGCCCACCAAGGCCCACCGAGCAAGGTCTGCTGCCTTCAGGGTCCGGATCATAGCTCCCAGCGCTCAGTCACCCCTCTCCGCCAGATGCAAGAAGTATTCGTGAAACCTGGTGTCTCCGGTGAGCTCTGGATGAAAAGCCGTGACCAGGACTTTCCCCTGCTGCGCTGCCACAGGGGTGCCATCGTCTAAGCGGGCCAGGACCTCCACACCCTCACCCACCTGAAGAATCATCGGCGCACGGATGAACACGGCGTGGAAGGGCTGGCCGCCCAGGGCCCCCACACGTAGGTCCGCTTCAAAGCTGTCCACTTGGCGGCCATAGGCATTGCGGGCCACGTTGATGTCAACGAGTCCCAGGGGCACCGGCCGGTCTTCCCGGAGCTTCTTGGCCAGGACGATCATGCCAGCGCAGGTGCCCCATACCGCCCCCCTGCAGCCAACGAAGTCGCGCACCGCCTCCCGCAGGTCCCATTCGTCCATGAGGCGGGCCATGGTGGTGCTCTCTCCGCCCGGAATGATAAGCCCCTGGAGGCCGTTCAGGTCCTGGCGAAGCCGCACCTCCGCTGCCTCAGCGCCCAAGAGCTGAAGGGTCTGGAGGTGTTCTAGGAAATCGCCTTGCAACGCCATGACCCCGATCCGTGTGTGTCGGCCGCGCCGGACTTCTCCCCCTGAGGAACGGGCCCAAATGATCGGAGTAGGCTTTTCGGATACCATAGCTCACTTGCTTCGGGCGCCCCCCAGCGCAGAAGGAGCGCAGTTCTTGGAGCGAGCCGTTCCTAGCTAGCCAACCGTGACTGCCCCCACCTACCAGCCGCGCACAGCCAGGAGTTGCTCCGGCTTCAGGGTACGGACGTCGATGCCGGCCATAGGCTCCCCGAGGCCCCGGGAGACCTCCGCGATGATCGCCGGGTTCTTGTAGTGGGTCACCGCCTGGACAATGGCTTTGCCCCGCCGCGCAGGGTCGCTGGACTTGAAGATACCGGAGCCTACGAAGACGCCATCACACCCCAGCCACATCATCATAGCGGCATCGGCAGGGGTGGCAATGCCTCCGGCAGCGAAGTTGACTACGGGTAGACGGCCTAGCCGCTTCACCTCTTGCAGCAGCTCCAGCGGGCACCCCATCTGTTTGGATTCAGGGACAAGCTCCTCGTCCGGCATGTTCTGGGCTTTGCGGACCTGGGCGTTGACGGTACGCATGTGGCGGACGGCCTCCACCACGTTGCCGGTGCCGGCCTCCCCCTTGGTGCGGATCATAGCCGCCCCTTCAGAGATGCGCCTGAGCGCTTCGGGCAGGTCGCGACAGCCACAGACAAAGGGGACCTTGAAATCGTGCTTCCAGAGGTGGTTGGTCTCGTCGGCAGGGGTCAGGACCTCAGACTCGTCAATGTAGTCAACGCCCAGGGACTCCAGGACCATGGCCTCCACAAAGTGGCCTATGCGGCACTTGGCCATGACGGGGATGGTGACCGCCTCCATGATGGCCTTGATGCGTTCCGGGTCGGCCATCCGCGCCACGCCGCCGGCGGCGCGGATATCGGCGGGTACCCGCTCCAGGGCCATCACCGCGCAGGCGCCGGCCTCCTCGGCGATCTTGGCATGCTCAGGGGTGACGACATCCATGATGACTCCACCCTTGAGCATCTGGGCCAGCCCTACCTTGACGCTCCACGTGCCCTTTTCCATGACAGTCCTCCCTCCGTTCCCCACGAACGGCAGATGCCCGGGGCCAACCTGAGCGTTATTATACCCTCGGCTCCATGCCTGTGCAACGAAACGCCCCGACCCGAGAACAGCGATTGACCTCTGTAGGGCATCCCGACACGTCCCGATTCATCGGGAAGGTCGGGACGACCTACAGATTGAATCGCTTTCCTTGGGACCGATGCTCCGCTTGGACATTTCGTTGGGGGGCGATGGAAGGTGCCACAGGTGCCGTGGCCAGCCCTTGTTGTGGGTGCGGCAAAACGCCCAAGGCAGCCAGGGGGCCGGCAGGCCTCAGCTTGCGGAGAACTTCTCCAACAGCTCGTCGCGCCCAGCCACCAGCAACAGGTCACCTGACTGAAGCCGCTCCTCTTCAGAGGGCAACAGGATGATCTCCTTGCCCCGTCGGACGGCCAGCACCGCCAGGCCGTACTTGTCACGGGGGCCGGCCAGCCCCGCCTGCTTCAGCGTCATATGGTTGAAGGCCTCGGGTAGCCGGACCTTGCTGACGCCAAAAGAGGGGGCCAGCTCGATATAGTCCAGCACATGCGGCTGAAAGAGGCTCCGGGCCACCCGCTCGGCGGTCTCCTGTTCGGGGTACACCACCACATTGGCGCCCACCCGCTCCAGAGTGCGGCCGTGCAGGGGGTCACGGGCCCTGGCTACAATGTGGGCCGTCCCCAGGGTCTTGAGGAGCACGGTGCTCATGATGCTGGCCTCAATGTCATTCCCGATGGCCACCACGGCCACATCGAAGTTGGGGACGCCCAGCTCTCTCAGGGCGGCCTCGTTGGTGGCATCTGCCTTCACCGGGTACGTCGCATGGCCGGCCATCTCCTGGACTCGCCGCTCGTCGTTGTCAATGGCCAGAACGTCGTGGCCCTCCTGGTACAGGGTCTTGGCCACTTCGGAGCCGAACCGGCCCAGACCGATGACCACTACTTGCTTTCGTGGCACGGTACACCTACCCTATGCGGACTCGCTCTTGGGCGAAGCGGTACAAGGGGGTCTCCTGGCGCTCTGCGATTGCCAGGGCAAGGACCAAGGGGCCGACCCGCCCAATCAACATGACGGTGATGATGACCAGCTTGCCTATGAGCGAAAGGTCGGGAGTGATGCCGGTGGAGAGTCCCACCGTCCCGAAGGCGGAGACCACCTCAAACAGCAGGTTGAGGAAGGGGATCTGGGAGAAGAAGCTTTCGACGAAGGTCAAAGCAAAGGCGCTGAGGAACACCAGGGCCAGGCCCAGGACACTTATGGCCAGGGCCCGGTGCACCTGGTCTTCGGGCACTTCTCGCCCGAACAGCGTCACCTGAGACCTCCCCCGGAAGGATGCCACCATCGTGGCGGCCACAACGCCAAGGGTGTTGACCCGGATGCCGCCTCCGGCGGAGGCGGAGGCCGCGCCGATGAACATGAGGGCGGTAACAAAGAAGAAGATAGCCTGGGTCATGCCGCTGAAGTCCACCGCCGTGAAGCCAGCGGTCCTGGCGCTGACTGACAGGAAGAAGGCGTCTGCTATCTTGTCGACAACCGGCAGGGACAACAGGGTCTCGCTGTTGCCGTACTCGAACCCGAAAATTACCAGAGTACCTACGCCCCATAGGAGGAGGCTCCACACCAGCACAACCTTGGTATCCAAGGCCAATCGGCCGAGGTTGAGTCGGCACCGGACCGTGTCGGCCAACACAACGTAGCTGAGGCCGCCGAGCATGATCAGCAGCGCCATGAGGCCCAAAGTGGGCAAGTCGTGGGCCAGGGGCTCCAGGCTGGGCGCCCCCGGCAGAATGCTGAAACCGGCGTTGTTGAAGGCTGAGATGGCCTGGAAAAGCCCCTGCCAGGCTGCACCTGCCCAGCCCAAGTGTGGGAAGCGCTCAAGGAAACGCCAGGTCAGCAGCAGTGCGCCCGTTGCCTGGACCGCCAGGAAGACGAAGACCATGAATCGCATGAACCGGACAATGGCCCCCACCTGGGTGACGCCCAATGGCTCCCGCATGATGAGCTGATGGGACAGACTGATGCGCTGGCCCAGGACCGCCAGCATGAAGCTGGCCAGGGTCATCCAACCCAGACCACCCAGGAAGATGAGCGTCATGATGATGGCCTGTCCCAGGAGGTTCCAGTAGCGACCCGTCTCTTCTATCACCAGGCCCGTCACCGTCACCGCCGATACCGCAGTGAAGAAGGCGGTCATAAAGGGGGGCGACTTGCCTTCGGTAGTGGCCCAGGGCAAGAGCAGCAGGCCAGAGCCGATGAGGGCCAGCAGCAGGAAGCCGTAGATAATGGTGCTGGGAGACGCCAGCTCTCGAGAGGGGGGCCTCGGTAGTGGTAATGGTAGGATGATGGGCCTCAGCTGGACAGGCCGGGGCCGCCGGACCACCGTGTCCCCAGGCCGGGGGCGCCATACGTTGCGCACAGGTGTTGCCTCTTGCCTCCTCAGGCCAGTAAGATACTTGCCCCCTTTCTCGTTGTCAACGACAGCGCAGGTACGGCGGGTGGCGGCGTCCTCCTCCTTGCTTCGTGTTGTCTTCCATTGGACAATACCGGCGGACAACAAAGAAACCGTTCCAGGGGGCACAGGAGAAGCGTGTCCGCCAAGTCCATAGAGGTGGAGCAGCGAGTTAAGACTGCGGTCCGCCGTACGCTGGCCGATGCAGGGTTGCAGGGGGTAGCCCTGGTGGCCGCCGTGTCGGGCGGGCCAGACTCACTGTGTCTCCTGTACGCCCTCGCCTCTCTCCGCGATGAGCTGCGCCTGTCTCTGCATGTGGCCCACCTGGACCACGGCTTGCGCCCGCAATCGGCGGCAGACGCTGTATTCGTACAGCAGCAGGCCGCTGCCCTGGGGCTCCCTTGCTCAGTGGAGCGCCAGGACGTTGGGGAGCTGCGGAGGTATCGGGGGACCTCATTGGAGGAGGCGGCACGCGAGGTGCGCTACGCATTCCTGACCAGGGTCGCACGGGCAACCGGGGCAGCGGCCGTTGTCCTGGGCCATACTGCCGACGACCAGGCCGAGACAGTGCTCCTGCACCTGGTGCGCGGCAGCGGGCTCGCCGGCCTCCGCGGCATGTCTCCGGTCTCCCAGCCTCCTCTGCTTGTAGGCGCCAATCTGGCCTTGTTGAGGCCCCTCCTCAGCGTGACACGGGAAGAGACGGAGACCTACTGTGCTGCCCTGGGGCTAGCACCGCGTCAAGACGTCTCCAACCTGGATGTTCGGTTCAGCCGCAACCGGCTGCGGCAAAAGGTGCTGCCTGAGCTCCGCCGCCTGAATCCCAGGGTGCGGAAGGCCCTGCTACGGTTGAGCAGTGCGGCGGCCCTGGAGATAGACTTCGTGGAGTCGCAGGCCGCCGCCCTCTGGGCACAGGTGGCAACACAGACGCCAGCCGGGGTGATGCTAGACCGCGGGGCGATGGCACGGCTGCATCCTGTGTTGCAACGCTACCTGCTCCGTCGTGCCTACACACTCGTGAAAGGCGATGCCGAGGGGCTGGCCCTGTCGCACCTGGAGGCTATGGAGGCTCTGATGATGGCGCCCAGCGGGAAGCGCCTGTCTTTGCCGGGTGGAGTGAGGCTGGAAGTCACCTACCAGGCGGCGCATCTTTCGAAAGGGGACGTGGCGACATCTTGCCCGCTGCCGCCGCTGGAGGGTGAGCACTCGTTGGTGGTCCCAGGCGAGACCAGGGTAGGTGGTTGGCTGGTGCGCTGCGAGGTACGAGAGGCGCCGGCGTCGCTGGGCGAAGCGGGGCCGTGGGCTGCCTTCCTGGATACCGATGCCATTCGCGGCCCACTGGCTGTGCGGCCCCGGCGTCCCGGTGACCGCTTCGGGCCGCTGGGCCTAGAGGGCACCAAGAAGCTCCAGGACTTCATGGTAGATGCCCGTATCCCACGGGCATGGCGGGACCGAGTGCCGCTGGTGGTCTCCCCGGAGGGAATCGCCTGGGTGGTGGGCTGGCGCATCGCACATTGGGCGCGGGTCACGGAGGCCACTCGGCACGTGCTGCGGCTGGAGTTCCAGCAGGTATCCTGAGCTGCGGCCGGGAGCCAAGGAGGCCGTCTATTCAACGTTCGTCAGAGTCAGGGCACTAGATTCTGTTAACATTCTGCCACTTCTTCCGCTCGTGGTGAGTCCCGACGTGTCGGGATCGAATCATGATGCTTCGACAGGCTCTCAGCATGAACGGAATTCAAACCCGCTCACCCTGAGCTTGTCGAAGGGTGAGCGGACAATGTCAACGGAGCCTAGTGCAAAGGTGCTGAGGTATGCCGCCGCAGCGCCTCCAGGGTCTCTACCGCGCCAGTGACCAGCTCCTCCATGATTCGGGCAGCCGGCTTGGTCTCTTTGAGCATGCCTCCAATCTGTCCAGCGGGCTGAAAGACCAGGTCGTGGCGTCCCGCCCGGAGGGCCGCTGATGCCAGGTCCTCCATCAGCACCCCCTGGAGGGGCATGGGCAGCGGCTCCAGCCCTGATTTCGTCCATGCTTCGATGACGGCGTTCTTCAAGGTCCGGGCCGTCTTGCCGGTGTAGGTGCGGCTCACCACGAAGTCCTCTGAAGCGGCCTTCAGAATTCCCTCCTTGTAGTGCTGGTGAATCTCCGATTCCTGGGCCACCAGGAAGGCGGTGCCCACCCACGCGCCGACAGCGCCCAGGGCCAGTGCCGCCGCCACGCCGCGCCCGTCGGCGATGCCACCTGCCGCCACCACCGGCTTTGGTCTTACTGCGTCCACCACCTGCGGGACAAGGGGGAAGGTGGGAATGCGCCCGGTATGGCCTCCCGCCTCGTGGCCCTGGGCCACCACAATGTCCACGCCTGCCCCCACCTGGCGCTGCGCGTTGCGGACGCTGCCCGCCATCCCGATAACGAGCATCCCTTGGGCATGGGCCTGGGGGACCAGCCAGGCCGGGTCGCCCAGGGCCGCGGCAAACACGGGAACGCGCTCTTGCAGCACTACCTCGACCTGCTGCCGAAGGTAGGCTGGGGACATGACCTCCTCATGCTCCGCTGTCTCAGCCTCAGGCAGACCGAACCGCTCCATCAGGCTGCGGGCGAAGGCCCAGTGCTGGGGGTACTCGCGTCGCACCCGCTCACGCGCCTGGCTGCGGGTCTCGCCGGCCTCCTCCAGGCGTGCCGGAAGCAGCAGGTCCACGCCAAAGGGCTTGTCGGTGAGCTGACGGATTTCACGGATGCACTGGCGCATCTGGGACGGCGTCATGCCGGTTGCACCCAGGACTCCCAGGCCGCCCGCGTTGGAGACGGCAGCCACCAGCTTGGGTGGCGTGGCCCATCCCCCTCGGGTGGCCATGCCGGCCAGCAGGATGGGGTACTCGATGTGCAGCAGGTCGCACAGGCCCGTGCGGAGGACTGGCCTGGCCATTACCCACCTCCCTGCCTCAACTATCCAGTGGACCGTTGCCCCAAGCGGCGCCTACTCGCAGCGTGTACCACGATTCTACACCCGGCGTGCCTCTGGCGTTCAACGATTTCCGACCCTGAGGGCGAGGCTTCCAGAAGTCCCAGTTGCACTGGGCGGACCATGGACAAGCGTCGAGCCGTTCACCCTGAGCCAGTGGAAGGGTGAGTCCCGACTTGTCCCGGTTCATCGGGACAAGTCGGGATCGAACCATGAGCGGATGATTCCCGCATAGCCAAACACGTTGCTAGGGGCCTGGCACCCCTGGGGTCTGCGACGCCTTCCTTATCCCCAGAGTGACCTCCATCCCGTCTAGCTTCTGCTGCTCCATGTAGGCGTCATCTGGAGGAGGGCCCTCGACTAGCTTGAGAGAGAGGGTCTCGCCGGCAATGTAGTCGGCGTGGCGGAGGAATGCACTACGCAGCGCCTCGGGCCCCTGATAGAACGTGTGGATGCGGTCCGAGATGTCTAGGCCCGCGGCGCGGCGCATGTTCTGGAGGCGGTGCACCAGCTCCCGGGCCAGCCCCTCCTCCCGCAGCTCAGCGGTCATCTCGGTGGTGACGGCCACGGTGTACCCCTCCTCCATCGCCACCGACATACCGGCTGCCTCCTGTGTAGCCAGGTTCACTTCTTCCGTCAGCAGGGTGAACTTCCCCGCCTGGACGGGTGCTCCGGCCTGCACCTTCTGGGCGACCTCGGCAGGGTCCAGCTTACCCAGGGCTTCGGCCGCCTCACGGGCACGGCGCCCATACTTCTGGCCCAGGGCTGCCATGTTGGGGGAGATGCGGAAGGACACCACCTCAGACACATCGCGCAGCAGTCGCAGCTCTTTCACGTTGAGCTCGTCTGCTACCTGGTCTTTCACCCGAAGGAGCAGCGCTTTTTCTTCTTCTGGTGTACGCGCCTTCACCAGCACGGCCTGGAGCGGCTGGCGCACCTTGATGCGGGCCTTGTTGCGGGCGGCGCGCCCCAGGCTCACCACGCGCATGGCAAGCCGGACGGCCTGGCCCAGCTCCGGGTCAATGAGGGAGCGGTCGGCCTCCGGCCAGGGGGCCAGGTGCACGCTTTCCGGAGCCTTGCTGTCTACGGAGCGCACCAGGTTCCCGTACAGCTCCTCGGCCAGGAACGGCGTGAGCGGCGCCAGCAGCTTCGCCAACGTCGCCAGGCAGGTATACAGGGTTTGCAGCGCCGCTCGCTTGTCCTGGTCGTCCCCGCTCTTCCAGAAGCGGCGGCGTGAGCGCCGCACGTACCAGGTGGAGAGGAGCTCGACGAACTCCTCGATGCGTCGCCCTGCCCCTGTGGGGTCGTAGCGCTCCAGGCTTTCGGTGACCTCTGCCACCAGGCTGTTGAGCTCCGACAGCACCCAGCGGTCCAGGTCGTTGGCTGGCTTTGCGGGCGTCTCCGCCCTCGGGTCGAAGCGGTCCAGGTTGGCGTAGGTCACGAAGAAGGCATAGGTATTCCACAGGGTCAGGAAGAAGCGGCGCACCACGTCGCCCACCAGGGCCGTTGAGAAGCGGCGCGACTCCCCCGGCTGGGTGGCAGTGAACAGGTACCAGCGGACAGCGTCGGCGCCGTGGGCGTTGATGACGCTCCAGGGGTCCACCACGTTGCCCCTGGACTTGCTCATCTTCTCGCCCTTTTCGTCCAGCACCAGCCCCAGGCAGATGACGTTGCGATAGGACGGGGCCTTGATGCGCCCGTCGGTGGCGTGCTCCAGCAGCGCCGCGATGGCGTGCAGGCTGTAGAACCACCCCCGCGTCTGGTCCACCGCCTCGCAGATGTAGTCGCCAGGGTAGCGTCCATCGGTGAGTATGGCATCGTTCTCGAAAGGGTAGTGGTGCTGGGCCAGGGGCATGGCCCCGGAGTCGAACCAGACGTCCAGCACCTCGGGGATGCGGTGCATCTCCCCGCGGCACTTCTCGCAGCGCAGGATAACGTTGTCCACGTAGGGGCGGTGCAGGTCCAGCCCACTGGAGTAGACAAGGGACCGGGTGGGTGGCACGGCAAGCTCCCGTAGCTCCTGGACGCTGCCGATGCATTGATAGCGTCCACAGCCCGCGCACTGCCAGAAGGGCAGGGGAGTGCCCCAGTAGCGCTCGCGGGAGATGGCCCAGTCCACGTTGTTGCGCAGCCACTCGCCGAAGCGGCCTTCCTTGATGTGCTCCGGGTACCAGTTAATCTCCCCATTGCGCTGCACCAGCAGCTCCTTGACCGCCGCCGTGCGCAAGTACCAGGATGGCTTGGCGTAGTAGAGCAGTGGCGAGCTGCACCGCCAGCAGAAGGGGTAGGTGTGGTAGTAGG